>NZ_WAIE01000004.1 GCF_008830225.1 Pseudodesulfovibrio senegalensis | reverse complement strand
CGACGCGTACAACACGTACGCGAGAGGTCGCCGTTCTCGCAGCAACACCACCAGCAAAACACCATGCTCCTCTGGCTTCTTCTCCCCCTCCCTCACCGACCACGCCGCTCTGGCGGGCGAGAAGCGGACGGGGGCAAGGCGCAAGAGAATGACGGGCTCGACGCGTACAACACGTACGCGAGAGGTCGCCGTTCTCGCAGCAACGCAGCCAACGCCCGCTTATCGCCCGCCAGAAGAGAGGGTGAGACGGACGTCTGCGATGATGGCTTGAGAACTGTTGACCAAAACGGGATTGAATTCGGCCTCCAGAATCTCCGGAAAATCCGCGGCCAGCTGGGACATGGCCAGAATGATGCCTTCAAGGGCCTCGAAATTGACGGGGCGTTCGCCCTGCAGGCCTTTGAGCAGCATGTATGATTTGATTTCGCGCACGATGTCGTGGGCGTCCCCGGTGGTCAGCGGCACGAGCCGGAAGGCGATGTCCTTGAGGATTTCCACGTAGATGCCGCCCAAACCGAACATGAGCAGCGGCCCGAACTGTTCGTCGCGGTGAAAACCCACGATGACCTCGCGGCAATCGGCCGGGGCCATGGCCTGCACAAGGCATCCCGCAAGGTAGGCATCCGGCCGCATGCGTTGGGCGCGGGCGGTTATGTCCTGAAACGCGGCGGCAACATGGTCAGCCGTTTTCAGGTGCACGCGCACCCCGTCCACGTCGGTCTTGTGTGATATCTGGGGCGAGGCAATTTTCAGGGCCACGGGATAGCCGATGGCGTCGGCTGCGGCCACGGCTTCGTCGCTGGAACGGGCCAGCCGGGTCTGCGGCGTAGGCAGGCCGTAGGCTTCAAGCACTTCCCGGGCGCGGAACTCCACAACCTCGTTTTCCCCCCGCTGCAAGGATTCGTCGATGAGCCGACGCACCGGAGCCGTATCCTTGGGCAGAACGGGCACCGTGGATTCCGGGCGGCGCTGCCACAGGCCGTATTCATACATGGCCTCGACGCTATGAACGGCCGGTTCCGGAAATCCATAGCAGGGGATGCCTGCGGCACGCAGCAGGTCCCGCGCTCTGGCCACGCGTCGGCTGCCCATGAACACGGCAAAAACCGGCTTGCCGTATCGGGCGGAAACATGGATCACGGCCTCGGCGATCTTTTCGATGTCCACCGCGCCCGTGGGCGTGAGCACCACCACCAGGGAATGAACCATGGGGTCCTCGGCCACCACTTCCAGCGCGCGGCGGTAACGGTCCGCATCCGCATCCGCGATGATGTCCACGGGATTGTAGAACGCGGCATAGCTGGGCAGGAATTCCTGGAGGCGCTGCACGGTGTGCGGCTGGAACGAGGCCATGCCGAGACTGGAGCGCTCCACAACATCCGCGGCGATGATGCCCGGGCCGCCCGAGTTGGTGACCACGGCCACGCCCGGCCCCTTGGGCAGGGGCTGCTCGGCAAAGGCGCGGGCAAGATTGAACAGGGTCTCCACATCGCCCACGCGGATGATGCCGGACTTGCGAAAGGCGGTGTCGTAGGCCTGATCCGAACCGGCAATGGCACCGGTGTGGGATGAGGCGGCCTTGGCACCGGCCGCGGTGATGCCGGATTTGATCATGATCACGGGTTTGTTGCGGCTGGCAATGCGCGCCTGACGCATGAATTCCTCGCCGTTTTCCACGTTCTCCACATAGCCGAGGATCACGCGCGTCTGTTCGTCGCGGTTGAGGTGGCGCAACATGTCGGCCTCGTCCAACACGGCCTTGTTGCCAAGACTCACGAACTTGGAAAAACCGATGCCCGCGCCCGTGGCCCAGTCCAGAATCGCCACGCACAGGGCCCCGGACTGGGAAAAGAATGCGATGTTGCCGGGGGCGGGCATGTTCGCGGCAAAGGAAGCGTTCACCCCGGCCGGGGCGTTGATCATGCCCAGGCAGTTGGGTCCGAGCAGCGCCATGTTGGATTCGCGGCAGAGTTCTGCCATCTTTTCTTCCAGCCGATACCCTTCGCGCCCCACTTCCTTGAACCCGGCAGTAATGACGATGACCGAGGCGCACTTGCGTGCGGCAAGCTGCTCCAGAGCGGGCAGCACCATGTCGCGCGGCAGGCAGATCACCGCAAGATCCAGCCGCGAGGGCAGGGCTTCCATGTCCTGCACCACGTCAAGGCCGAGGATTTGCCCGCCTTTGGGGTTCACGGGAATGAGGCGGCCCTTGTAGCCGGCCGCAAGCATGTTGGAAAGCACGGAATGACCAATCTTGCCCTCGGTGGCGGAAGCGCCCACCACGGCAACGGAATGCGGCTCGAAGAAATGGCGTAAATTATCGTTTTCGTTCACGAATATCTCCAAAATATCAAAAAAAGAAACAGCAACGGGGTGCACGCGGACACCCGATGCAACAAGCCTGCGCGAAAAGAGCGCCTCGGACACGGACAACTACTGGTCATTTTTTCCGGACTTATGAATGATGATCATGTCGCCGGGAGGCGAGGATGCGGCATCACCGTCGACCGAACGCTTTGTTGCGGCTGGCCCGCTTGGGGACGGTGCGGGCGCATCCGCATTGCGCTGTTTCTTTTCCTTGCCCGTTTCCTCGAGCTTCTTGAGCAACCCGGCCGGCATTTTTTCCTCATTGGCCTTTCCGGAGCGCACGTCCCGAACATACGAGGAATAGTCGTCGCGTATTTCGTCGGCCACGCCCACAACGGGCATGTTCACAAAAAAACAGAGCGCCGCGGCGGCAAGAATGATCGTTGCTGTACGCTGCATCCTACACCTCACATGGTCCCGGCCTGATAGATCGTGCTGATCTCATCGGGCGTCAATTCGCGGTCGAACAGGAAAACCTGATCCACGACCCCGTCCAGACAATAGTTGTTGGTATTCGTGCCGTTTCTGGCCCGCGTGGCCCCGATGATCACGGGAGTGGCCGTATTCAGGGGAACGCCCGTGCCCCAGGAAAATACATAGGTATTCTCCAGCACGCCGTCCAGATAGAGCCGCAGGGTGTAATTTTCCCAGGTCAGCACGGCATGATGCCAATGGTCACGGTCATCGTCGTTGTTCTGCAAAACCGTGGAACTTGCCACGGAAATGGGCCAATCCCATCCGAGCACATTCAGGGTCACGGTTCCCTGCAGATAGTACCGGCTGCCCCCGGAACGCACCAAACGCAACATGTAATCCGGATCGCTGGAATCGGAGCTGGCGCTGCCCTTGCGCAGCAGGCCGTAGCGGTTGTCGCCGGAGCGGAACTGGTTGGGATTGAACCACAGGGAGACCGAACCGCGCGGCGAAAGATCCATGGAACTGTCATAGGGAATCAGAATATGTCCGGGCCGACGGTTGTTGCTGGAACGGATGGTACGCAAACCGGCCCCGCCCGAGGCGGTCAACCCGGCCACCCATTCCGCATACGTCAGCCTTTCGGAACCGTTGCTGTGCGGATTGACCTCGCCGTCCGCACCGGTGGAGGATTCGTCATGAATGTCGTAGCCAGCGCCCTCGTCAATGGTCCAGCCCATGACGTAATCCGAGGGAACCCGGTTGTTCCATGTGGCCGGGGTGGAGGCGGTGTCTCCCCGAAAAGCCAGCTGCCACTCTCCCATCTGCACGAACTGGGTGGCCGCGCCCGTGCCCGAGGTCCAGCCCCAGTAGATGGTGTTCATCTGGGCATGGCGGGTGGCGTCGAGCGCGATGACGTCCACAAAATCCGGGGCCACGTCAAAGTCCGTGGTCACGTCCCTGTAGCCGGTTTCCATGGTGTCGTTGGCCTGACGGATCCAGCCACGAAGGTTGTACAGGTAGTATCCTGCGGCATTGGGCGTTTGGGACCGGTGCAGCTCGATGCGCGCCACGGCCACCCGGCTGCCGTTGTACCCGTCCTTGAGCCAGTTGGCATAGGAGCGATAGAAATACCCGTCGTTGCCTATGCCGGAGTCGTTCCAGTCATAGGAGTTGCGCGGCTCGGATGAAATGTCATCGCCCTCTTCATGGCGGTTGTCGTCATAATACCTGCCGCGCCAGCACGAATCATCGGTTTCGCCCCAATAAATGAAGGCAACATGGTCATAGCGGTTGCTGGCGTCATTGCGGCTGCCCGCATTGCAGGGCGAGTTGTTTCCATTGTAGTAAATGTCGAACTCCGTGCCCAATTTGGGCGGGCTGATACCCTTGCCGTCGAACCCCTTGCCCGCATACCCGAGAAGCTCGCCCATACCGGAATCGCCGCCGCAACTCATCAATGCATTGGTATCGGCGTTCTTGATGGTGAATGTGATGCCGTCACCTTGGGCGTTGGCATCGAAATCCAGGACAAAATAGGTACGCAGGCCGGTCCCGAGTCCGCAAACACCTTTTTCACAGGACGCCTTGTCCCCTTCATACCACCGGCAGCCGTAGGTACCGTAATTGCTGTTGCCGAAAACCACGGTCACCTTGCCCTGGGCATCTTCGACGGTGGTAATGCCGGGGTTGCCATCGTCGGCCACGGTCACGAAATCCTTGCTGTCGTCGTCCGAGGTAATGGGACCGTCCGAACCGGACGAACTGGGCGCATTGAAATCGTATTCCAGCGTGGCCGTCGTGGGAGAAAGACCGTTACAGGCCGTGCCAACGGAACGGACAGTGAAATCGGGCCGGTTGTCCGTGAACGTCAGATAGAAGGTACTCCCGTCAGCCAGCGTATAGGTGGTGGCGTTCATGTCCGCGAGGACCTGGTCCGCATCGCTGGAATCCGTGGCGGCGCGCATTTCGCTCATGGCGTAACGGATGCCGGACTCGGCAACGTACTGCGCCCGTTTTGCACAATCCGGCTCGGCCGTGCCCACCGAAGAGGTGCTCACAAAGGAAACGATGCCCGCCCCCAGCAGGCCGAAAACCACCACGCCGATGATGATGTAGATGATGGCCACGCCGCTGCGCGGACCTTCCCAGCCGACATGGTGCATTGCGCTATTTCGATTCTGCATGGTTCCTCGTACGCTTAAGGAGCAAGATGCACAAAATTCCTGGGCATGACCCGCAGGGAATACGTTGTGCTGTCGCCGTTGCCCAAATCCATGGACAGGGAAATGTTCAGGGCCGATATCTCGTCGCCGCCGCTGCCGTCCAGATCGGCGGTATCGGCGCTCATGGTGCAGTTGCCAAGATCATCAAGCAACAGGTGTTCGCCCGTTCCGTCGCCCGGATTCAGATATATGGTCCCGTTGGACGAATAGTACCGAAGCGTCCTGACATTATCGAGAGCCGTCACCGTGGTTTCATAAATGATCCTGTCGGACTGGACCAGAATGTCGCCGGTGGCGCTGCGATCGTCACAGTCGCTCAGTTCGATGTTCATGCGCTCGAGCGCGATACTCGCCTTGGGCACGACTTCCGAAGTGATGCGGGCAACGGAAAAACCCCGGATCCCCTCCACATAATAATACCCGGCCACCATGCCCACGAACGAGAGGATGACCAATGAAACCAAGACTTCGATGAGCGTAAACCCCTTGCTGTTCATGGCCCGCCCCCTAGTAGTTCACGGCATTGTCTGCCGCTTCGGTCCTGCTGGGCGCAAGGATCGTGGTCAGGGTTATGCCTCCCGGCTCCTGCACGGAAACCTTGAGCAACGAACCGGACGATGTCTCGCTGCCCCCGGCGCGGGGAAACGACACGTAGCTCATGGTCACTACCCCGGACGGTGCATACTGGTCGGCATTGTTGCGGCTCACCAGCTGGGAAAGGGCCGCATCGCGCGTGGCGTCGTCGTTGATCAGTTCCACGTAATCCGCGACCACGTCCTCCATGATCGCCTGCGCGCTCACTTCGTCCCGGCTCCAGTCGATCTGGCGGGGAGAAAGGGAAACCTGCTTGCCGAGCATGGTGACCACGATGGCGGCCAGCACTCCCACCATGCCGATGACGATGATGGTTTCCAAAAGGGAAAAACCGGCTCTGCGCTCTCTGGTCATTGTATGAATCCGGTTTCAGGTTCTATGGAAAAATCATGGCTGTCGCCGCTGCCCGACACCGTGAGTGTGAACCCGACGGCACTGCCCGTGCCGACCTTGGTGTTCACGGCCGCGCTGGTGTAGGATGTGTAGGGGATGCCGTATCGATCGAAATAGACGGTGAATGCGTCCATGGCCATGCCCTTTGAGGCCAGCGAGACCTTGTCTGCGCCTGCCCCGGGAAATGCGCGTCGGTCCGCGGCGCTGTCGGGATCATTCCCGGTAAAAAGCCAGTAGTCCGTGGCATCGCAACGCACGCCCCAGACCGAAGCCTGCTTCATGGCCCGAATCTGGGCATGTCGAATTCGCGAGGCCACCTCCATGCGCCTTGTGGCCATTTCGGCCGAGCTCATGTCGAACATCTTCGTACCGATCACTGCGGCCAGAATACCGACGATCAGGGTGATGACCACCAGCTCGATAATGGTGAATCCCTGTTTGCCGCGGGGCGTCAATGCCCTCCGGCCCAGATTGTGCTGCACGCTGTTCCTCCACCTCATGGACGTTTTCTCCCAGAAAACAGCATACCCCACTCCCGCGCCCTTGGGAACCCCATACGCCGCCCCGCAAAGCTTACATCCTGGGTTGCCTTGATATTTGAACGGTTCTGTGGAACATCCGATATCGTGACGAAAAACATGCACAATACACAGATTTCCGCCATCATTCTGGCCGGCGGCAAAGGCTCGAGGCTGGGCAATGTGAACAAGGCCTTCCTGAAGGTGGGCAGCACGCGCATCATCGACAGGCTGCTGGCGGTCTGCACCCCCATGTTCACCGACATCGTCATCGCCTGCCGGGACACTGAGACCTTTGCGCTGCCCGGCGTACGCGCCGTTGCCGACCATTTCGACATCCGCAGCTCCCTGACCGGGCTGCATGCCGGGCTCGAAGCCATCACCGGCGACCGGGCCTTTGTGACGGCCTGCGACGCCCCATTCCTGCACCCGGAAATGGTGCGGCTGCTCGTGCGGGAGTCCGCACCCCAAAACGGAATAGGCCCGGACATCACCATCCCACTCAAGGAAGACGGCTACCACGAACCCCTGTGCGCGGTGTACTCCACGCGCTGCCTGCCGCACATCGAGGCGCAACTGCGCACCGGCAACCTGAAGATCACGGACTTTTTCGGGCAGATGAATCTCAAAAACGTCCCCGCAGACAAGCTGCGCGCCGCAGACCCGGACCTGCGATCCTTCATGGGCGTGAACACCCCACAGGAACTGGAACAGGCCCGCAAACGCTGACTCAGAGCCGGAACAGGGCGCAGACCATGTCGGCCACGCCCGGAGCATCGTCCGAGGCAAAGCAGGGCACATCCACGGCAACAGGATCGTCCGTCACCAGCGCGATCACGTTTGCTTGGGCAGGATCATCTTCCGCACACAACGGTTTCGCATGGGTGCCGCTCCAATGCACCTCGATCTTGGGATGCCCGGACCGGTAGTAGCCCTCGGTGAGCACAATGTCCGCATGGGCAAGCAGGGTCGCGGCCAGATCCTCGGGCGCCGGCTCCCGGTCCACGCTGCGCACCAGCGCCACCTTGTCGGGCGAGGCAATACACACGGCGTCCGCACCGCACCGGCGATGCCGCCACGAATCCTTGCCCTCGTGGTCAATGTCGAAACCATGGGCGTCGTGCTTGACCGTGGCCACGCACAGGCCGCGCCGCTTCAACTCGGGGATCAGACGTTCCAGGAAACGGGTTTTGCCGGATCGCTTCTTGCCCACCACACAGAGTATCGGGGATCTATTCATTGCCGCTCCTTGTATGGCGCAATCTATGCCACCAACCAAACCGAATGTGAATACCACGACAACGCAGGTGCTTTACAAGGTCTGAATCCGATGCCACAATTCACGACACGGGCCGCACCGCGCCCGCACCCGGCGCACACGGAGAATCCCATGAGCGTATCGCTTGCCCAGGCCTTGGACATCATCACGGAACACGCCCGGCCGGGTCGCGTCAACTCGCTGCCCCCGGCCATCACCCACGGTTTTGTGGCTGCCGGGGACATGACCGCACAATGCGACGTGCCCGAATCACCCCGCTGTGCACGTGACGGCTTTGCCATCGCCTCTGCCCAGGCCGAAAAGGCATCCTTTTTCAAACCCGTGGGCTTTGCACCCAGCCATACCGTGCTTGCGGAAACCGCAAATCCGGGTTCCATTGCCTCGGGGTCCGCGGCTCGCGTGTTCACGGGCGCCCCCGTGCCCGAAGGCGCGGACTGCGTAGTCCCCAACGAAGACGCGACCATGCGCAAGGGCAAACTCATGGTCACCACGCCTCCCCGTCCGGGAGAACACCTGCGCGCCCCGGGTTCCGACCTGTCCCGGGGAACTTTACTGCTCCGGGCCGGGGAACTTATCTCGCCGACAGTCATGGCCGCGGCCGTGCGCTCCCGCGTGCAGGAAGTCGATGTTTTTGAACGCCCTTCCACCCTGATACTGGCACTGGGCAGCGAACTGGCCGACCCCGAAGACGTCGTGGCCGACGACACAGGCTTTCCGGCGGACAATCCCGTGCTGCTGCGCGCCCTGCTCCGGGAGCACGGAGCCGGAACAAGCATGTACCATGTGGTGCAGGACACCATGATGGACATCCTGCACGAACTGGAAAACCCCGAGGCCCGCCTGGTGATCACCACAGGGGGCACCGGCGGCAGTGAACGCGACCTTGCGGCCCGGGCCGCCGAGGAAGCCGGGTTTTCCATGCTGTTCAAGGGCGTGGACATGCGGCCCGGCCACAACTGCTTTTTGGGGGAACGGGACGGCACGCTGCTCTTCGGCCTGCCCGGCCCACCGCCCGCGGTGCTGGCCTGCTGGCGCATGCTGGTACTCCCGGCCCTGCGACTCATGCGCGGCCTCGACGAACCGGACAAACCGGTTCCAGCCACGCTCGCCAAAGGATATTCCGTGCCTGCAGGGCCGTCGCGCATCATCCCGTGCTCCCTGGAACTGCGCCGGTCCCGGCTCATGGCCACACCGCTGGACGACCCCGGAACCCCCGTCATGCAATCCATGATGCAAACCGGCGGATTCATTGCCGCCCCTCCCGGCATAACTGCCAACAAAGGTGATGAAATCGAGATACTTATGCTTCGTCCGCGTCTTTTTTCCTGATTCCCACCTCAAAACTTCGGTTTTTTGCAACCGGCTTGCACAGACTCCCACTTTATGCCATGCAATGAACAGGGGAGTATTCTATATGATCGTACGTTTCTGCGCCGCACTTCTGGCTGTGGCGATTCTTGCGTCCACCGTGCTTGGCGGCGAACCGTTTCCGGACATCGAACTGAACGGACAGCAGCCTTCCGTGTACCAGACATATCTGGAAACGGAAGACACGCCGCTGCATCTTTCGGACATTCCGTCACCATACGTGCTCATCTATGTCTTCAACGTGTACTGCGACGCGTGCGGCAAGGACATGCCCAACGTCAACAAGGTCTTTGAAATCCTCGACGGCCAAGGTCTTTCCAACCGCATCAAGATGATCGGCTTAGGGCTGAACAACTCGCTTTTCGAGGTCAACTTCTTCCGCAACAAATTCTCGGCTCCCATGCCCGTCTTTCCCTATTCCGAGACCGGGACCAGAATAACGCACGGCAAAGACGATTGTCCGGTCTGCATACTGATACGCAACGACAAGAAAAGCTCCCCCGAGACGGTCCTGTATCACGACGGCCCGGTAGAGAACGCCGAGGAATTTGCCGCGAACGTGCTCCGCTCGGCCGGATACGGCAACTGACCCACAAAAACCGGCAGTCCTTGCCGCAGGCAAAACCACGATATGTCGCGGCAACACGGCATCATTCCAACCGCACACGGCAGAAATCGTGCGCCCTTTTGTCGCGTGCAAGCACCACCCCACGCATCCACCAGGTCTGCCCATCCGTGCTTGCCGAAAAATGTTACATTTTCGGCCAAACGATGATATATAATTGAAACGAATTTTTATTATTATGTAGGGATATGATATTGAAAGCACATTGATACCTGATAAAAAAAAGCGATATCGGCATGAACAGCACCACGACGGATCAAGACACTGACAATCAGGACCTATTCATCACTCGAATGCCGGTGTTTGACCGCGAAAAAAACATCTGGGCCTACGAGCTGGCCTATCATGGCGACCCGGACGTCTTTTCCCCTGCGGAAACCGATTCCGCCATTCTGGACAGGGTCATGGAAAACACGGAAGAAACCCTGGGCGCCCCGAACTGGCACGGCAAAACCCTGATCACCTTGTGCGGAGACGCCCTGCCCCACTGCCAGCAGGCCATTTCCCTCAACGGGTCCCACGTCATTTCCCTCACATCTCCGGCAACGGATGCCGACCGCATCGACTCCATTGCCAAGACACTGCAGGACAACGGCTCCCGCCTTGCCCTGGACTCATCCGTGGAGCCGGAAGCATTCAGTGTGCTCAAAGAACACGCGGATATCGTCACCATGTCCATGAAGAATCATTCGCCCAAGGATGTCATCGCCTTCCGCAAGCAGATGAAGGATTTCACAGGACGACTGCTGGCAACGGACGTTGAAACCTGGGAGGATTATCAGGGAACCCGCGCCCTCGGATTCGCGCTCTTCCAGGGCTCGTTCTTCACCCGCCCCTTCAGCCTGACCGAGCAGACCCTGAACAGTGCGTCCGTAGCCAAACTGGGACTGCTGCGGGAACTGAACGCGCCGGAGCTGGACATGCAGCGGCTGGCCGACGTCATTGCCACGGATGTGGGCCTGAGCTACCGGCTGTTGCGCTACATCAATTCTGCGGCATTCGGGCTCCCCAACACCATCAAGTCCATACAGCAGGCGGTTTCCCTGCTGGGAACCAAGGAAATCCGGCGCTGGGCCATGGTCGTGGCCATGACCGACATGGACAACACGCCCAAAGGCGAGGAACTGGCATACATGGCGCTGCAACGGGCGCGGTTCCTGGAACAGCTGACCGAAAGCCTGCCCTCTGTAGAACATCCCTGCGAGCAGATGTTCCTGCTGGGACTGTTCTCACGTCTGGATGCCCTTATGGGCAACGAAATGAGCGACATCCTCAAGGACATCCCCCTTGATGCCGAATTGCTCGAGGCGTTGTGCGGACAGCGAGGCTCCGAGCTCGGCGACGCGCTGGACATGCTCGACGCAGTAGAACGAGCCGACTGGAAAACAGCCAACGCCCTGCTGCTCAAATACAAGGCGTGCTTCACCACAACAGCAACACACTACCTCAAGGCCTCCACCTGGGCATCCCGGCAGGTGGCAGGCATGATTTAGCGGAAAAATCATGGAAAAACACATTCTCGTCACGCTGACACAGGGGCCGACCTCGTCATATTCCTTGCGGTTCATCCACGAACTGTTCGCCCATCTGGACGATGTGCGGCTGACACTTTTCTACGTTACCCCGCGCGCACTCAACTGGGACGCGAACGCGCCCGACATGACGCCCAGCACCGAGGTGGAGCAGGAAATCCGCCGCATCAAAAGCAACAAGGCCGCCCCGACCCTGAACAAGGCGCGGCAATGGTTGCTGGACGTGGCCGGAGTCGACCCGGACAAGGTGGACGTCAAAACCGTGCAGTCGCGCAAGGGGGTGGTGCGCGAAATCATCGATGAAGCCCATTCCGGCCTCTATGATGCCGTGGCCTTGGGCCGCAAAGGGTTCTCGTGGTTCGAAACCCTGTTCGAAGACAGCATCTCCCACGAAATCCTCTGGCGTGAAATCGATTTTCCCATCTGGATATGCAAACGCCCGCCCGAAGGCGAACGCCGCAACGTGCTGCTCTGCGTGGACGGTTCCGCTCCGAGCCTGCGCATGGCCGACCACGTGGGCTACATGCTCCGCGAGCAGGAAGAACAGACGGTAACGCTCTTTCACGTGGCTGAAAACAACGTGCCCATGGACAACAGCGTTCAGGATATGTTCGGGCAAGCCCGCAGCGCGCTCATGGAAAACGGCCTGCCCGAGGAACGCATAGAATACAAAGTGGTCACCTCGAAAAACGTGGCCCACAGCGTGATCAACGAAGCCTGCAAAAGCAATTACGCGGCCATTGCGCTGGGCAAGCGCGGCAACAGTCCCAAGGCCATGGACAACTTCTTTCCCAGCTCCCTGTGCATCCGGCTCATGCGCTTGTGCGAAACCACAAGCCTGTGGATCAGCAAATAAGACCAATTTTCCACTTGACCCGCAGGCCCGGCTTCATTTACAAAAATCGACCTCGCCAGGATAGCTCAGTTGGTAGAGCAACTGATTCGTAATCAGTAGGTCGTCGGTTCAATTCCGATTCCTGGCTCCAAAAAACACAAAGAAAGTCCGCTATTTACATGGCGGGCTTTCTCTTTTTCAGCACCCCAGCACTCTACCCCACTCCTCAAAGGGGAACTGTAGGGGAACTTTTGCCGTTTTCAACTGCCTGAAAGTTGTCGGCACTACCCCAGCTAACCAGAGCCATTTATACAAAAGGCCGCATGCAACAGCTTGCCTAAGCATTGGAATTATGCCTACTTGCTGAGCTATTATTATCGCCCAGCGAATAGGCTCTTAACATCCAACAGCCTCTGCCCAAAGCTGGCAAAAAACGAAGGTCATTGTTATGAAGCGCGAAGTAAAGCTCTTAAAAGAAAGAAGCGTCGACTCCCTCATCTTAGCTGTTGAACACTTCAATCGCCCATGGAATCGAGGACGCATCGAAGCTGTCCTCATATTGATGGACCACGCCTTTGAGCTATTACTGAAAGCATCTATTCTTCAGCGCGGTGGAAAAATCAGGCACAAAGGAGACAAAAACACAATTGGCTTTGACGCGTCTGTTCGTCGAGGACTGACGGATGGCAAAGTAAAGTTCCTCACCGAAGAACAAGCATTGACCCTCCAAACAATCAATGGGCTAAGAGATGCGGCCCAGCATTACTTAATCGACCTCTCAGAAGGCCAATTGTACATTCACGCCCAATCAGGGGTGACACTTTACACAGACATATACCAAGAGGTCTTTGGTGAAAATGTCGCAAACGAACTTCCTGACCGAGTTTTGCCGATTTCAACACATGCCCCTGCAGACATCACGACGCTGTTCAATAGTGAAATTGAAGATATAAAGAAGCTACTTGAACCGGGCAAACGGAAACGAATTGAGGCAAGAACAAAAATTAGAGCTCTTGCAATTTTTGAGAACACGGTATCAGGCGACAAATCACAGCCAAGTAAAACAGAACTAGACAAGTTGTGTAATAGGATTCGCGATGGTGAATCACTGGAAAAGCTCTTCCCAGGAGTTGTTTCACTCAACTACTCCACTGAAGGAGAGGGAGCGAACATATGCCTAAGATTGACCAAAAAAGATGGCATCCCCATCCACGTTGTCCCTGAAGGCGACCAAAACGGGTACCCAGTTGCGATAAAAAGGGTCGACGAGCTAGGCTACTATTCACTGGGAATTCAGAAGATAGCTCAAAGCCTCGGCGTATCTCACGTTAAATTATTGGCAGTCGTTGGCCACTTGAAACTCCAAGATGACCCCGACTACTTCAAGCTGATTAAAATTGGAAAAAGTAAACATAAACGATACTCCGCGAAGGCCACTAAGGTGCTTTCAGACTTTCTGAACAACAACGACCTCGACCAATTCTGGGAAGAGCAGAAGAAGAAAAACAACAACCGCTGAGGGCCAGACCAATGAAAGCCCGACGTCCGAAAGTCGACTTCCCGCTCTGGCGAAAAAAAGTTGGCTCATCACTCTTTGAATCAGCCGGGACCACTATCCCCAAAATGGGTCTGTGAACTCTGGGAAATCAATGAGAAGTTCCAACACATCCGCTCAAAAAAGGACAAAGCTTCAGAAGCGAGAACTGGCCTCGGTTCTTCGGACCACTGAGCGACGATTGTAAGGTGGACACGTTTACGAACTACGCCGCTCTTTCGGTTCAGGCCAGCCTTCCATTGAGCGGGGGAAACAATCATAGCATTGCGGCTGAATATGATTGAAAACAAAAAACGATATGATATTAGACTAGGACTGGTGTTGTTTCAGTTGGTGTATCTTTTACGATAGTAGGCCTTAATGTCGAAAACGAACAGAGATCAAAAGGGGCTTAAGGCCGAATTGGAGCAGGCCCGAGCCCGGGTTGCGGAACTGGAGCGTCGACTGAAGGACGTTTCAGGGATCGAGGAACAGGGTGCGCAGACCATGAACTCCACTCTATCGACCGAGGAGTTCCGGGCCATTCTGGATATAGATGCGATCCAGGCCATGATGGAAGATTTCCACCGAATCACAGGGTTTCTGGTGGCCCTACTGGACACGGCCGGCGTAGTGCATGTGGCCGTGGGCTGGCAAGACATCTGCACCAAATTCCACCGAGTCAATCCGGACACGGCCGCCAATTGTCTGAAAAGCGACACGGTTCTGGCCCAGGATCTCAAACCCGGCCAGTTCTCCCTGTACAAGTGCCGCAACCACTTGTGGGACATGGCCTCGCCCGTCATGGTCGGAGACAGGCACGCGGGCAACATCTTTTTTGGCCAGTTCATGCTCGAGGACGAAGAACCAGACAGAGACTTCTTTCGGTCCCAAGCCCGCAGGTACGGTTTTGACGAATCCGCCTATCTGGACGCCCTTGACCGAGTGCCCCGCCTGAGCCGCGACCGGGTGGACGCAGTCATGTCCTTTTACGTCAAGCTGGCGGAAATGCTGGCCGAATCCGGGGTAGCCCGCTGGAAATTAACCCAGACCGTGAGCCATTTGAACGAGGTCAGGCTACGGCTTCAGCAAAGTGAGCAGCGCTATAAGGCCTTATTCGCCGCTGTAAGCGATCCCGTGTTGGTGGCCGACAGAAAAACGGGCATCATTGTGGAGTGCAACAAGGCTGCGGTGAACTATTTTGGACGCAGCAGGGAGCAAATCATCGGCTCGCCCCAACACGAACTGCACCCGCCGCAAACTCCCATGAAACATGGCGTTACCGAAGACTTCAAACGCCATGTGACTGATCCAAATCACTCAGAGGAAGTATGGCTCCTGGCCGCGGGAGGAGAGCCGCGACTCGCGGAGGTCTCTGCGGTCACATTTGAGATCGGGGAGAGCTGTCTCATCTTGGGTCTATTCAGGGACATCACCGAACGTAAAAAGGCAGAGGAGGCGCTCAAGGCCAGTGAACAACAGTTCCGGGGCTTGCTGGAAAACGTGGATATGGTGGCTGTGCAGGGGTACGACGTAGAACGCAAGGTCATCTTTTGGAATGCGGCCAGCGAGCGGCTGTATGGGTACTCGGCCGAGGAAGCTCTTGGCAGGAAGCTGGAAGACCTGATCATTCCCGAACCCATGCGTGCCGAGGTTGTTGGGCTGGTTACGGATTGGATTGAAAATGGAAACGCCATCCCTGCCGGTGAACTCCAGTTGCTACGAAAGGACGGCTCTCTGGTGCCAGTGCATTCTTCGCATGTGAAACAAGAGGACTCTCAGGGCAACTGGGCAATGTATTGCATAGACGTGGAATTGACCGACATCAAGAAGGCTCACGACCAGTTGCTCAAGGCCAAGGAAGAAGCCGAGGCCGCCAACAAGGCCAAGTCCGAGTTCCTGGCCAACATGAGTCATGAAATCCGCACGCCCATGAACGGTATTATTGGCATGCTCCAGCTTTTGCAAACCACAGAACTCGACAACGAGCAAAAAGAGTATTCATTGATGGCCCTTCAGTCATCCAACCGACTGACGCGCCTGCTTGCCGACATTCTGGACCTTTCCAGAGTCGAGGCCAGCAGACTGGAAATCAGGTCCGAACCGTTCGACCTCTCTGAGGTACTCGACCAGTGTATGGAGCTGTTCACCCCCACAACAAAGCAATCTGACGTTCTTTTGAACGTAGACATTCATCCCGATGTCCAAAGAAGGGTTGTTGGCGATCCGGCGCGTCTGCAGCAGTTGCTTTTCAACATAATAGGGAATGCGCTCAAGTTCACGCATTCAGGGCAAATATTGGTGGCAGCCTCCCCATTGCCTGCCATGGAGAAAGAGCAGGCCAGAGTATTATTTTCCATCTCCGATACGGGGATAGGAATTTCCGACGATACGCTCGACACGCTCTTCACGCCGTTTACTCAAGGCAGCCAAGGGTATACGCGCACACATCAGGGAGCCGGACTCGGCCTTTCCATCTGCAAGCGTTTGATTGAATTGATGGGCGGCAATATTTCCGTTGAAAGTGAGCTCGGCAAGGGTACCACCGTGCATTTCACCATCACCTTTCTGCGGGACGCAACACCCTCGTCAACGGGAGAATTCGCTGAAGTCGGGACTCGGCTTATGGGTACAACGGGAAAAATACTTTTGGCTGAAGATGACCGGATCAGCACCATGACTGCCGTCAAGCAGATGGGAAAAATGGGTTTCGAAGTGACATCCGTGGAAAATGGAAGACAGGTGCTGGAGACCTTGCGCAAAGAGTCATTTGACCTGATTTTGATGGACGTGCAAATGCCGGTCATAGATGGCGTTGAAACGACCAGAATGATTCGGGCAGGTGATGCGGGCGAAAAGAACAACGGCATCCCCATTGTCGCTATGACGGCTTACGCCATGGAAGGAGACAGGGACAAATTCCTGGCCGCCGGGATGAACGACTATCTGGCCAAGCCCGTGGACATGGATGAATTGGAACAGACTATCGAAAGGATGATGGGGAAAGAGTAGTCAGAATCGGTTCTGGCCTCTGGTTTTTTTTGTCGTGGTCCCGGATATGAATGCCAATTGGCCACCTGGTGTCCATTGGCCGTGCCTATGTTTCATCTGGCAGGAGGAAAGAGAAATGCACGGCAACCTCTTTACCATATATCAGATTCTGCCTAAAATACCATCACTTCGGCAATATGCAACCATAATGAAAACCATGAAAATAATGATCGGCACTGGTTTCACAGTGATGTTTTGTTGCCTCCTCCTCGTTGCTGGCTCCATTTCCGAGGCATGGGCAAAGGCTCCTATCCGGGTCACTTTTATTGCACCAACTCCTCCTTCAAGTGCACCGTTCTGGAATGATTATGTTGCATTCATGAACGTGGCAGCCAAGGATTTAGGGATAGAGTTGACTGTTGCAGAATCCAATAATCGTTTTGAAGAAGCAGATAATGTCAAGAAGGCTTTGCACGCGCAACGCAAGCCAGACTATCTGATACACATTTATCAGGCATCTATCAGCATTTCTGAACTTGAACTGGCCGACAAGGCTGGCGTAAAAACGATCATTGTTAACACCTCAGTTGTTGATCAGGACCGAGACTCGGTTGGTTTTCCTCGCGAAAAATTTCCGCATTGGATCGGACACATTTATCCCGACGACAGAGAAGCAGGAAAACTGCTCATGGACCTGTTGATCAAAAAAGCCCGAGACATGGGCCTTCATGGCGATGACAACACAATCCATGCGATTGGACTTGGTGGCAACCGGCTGGCAACCTCGTCTATCCACCGTGAAGAAGGGATGAAAAAAAGCCTTGAAAACCATGCAGATGTCGAATTGAAACGATATGTTCTTGCGCGTTGGGATAAAAGCACCTCATATAATAAGACAAGAAAACTTCTTGCACTCTACCCGGAAACAAAGATCGTCTGGACAGTGAATGACCATACTGCCATGGGAGCTTTGCATGCCATGGAAGAAACAGGAATCAAAGCAGGAAAGGATGTTCTCGTTGGAGGGATCGACTGGTCTCAGGACGGTATTGAAGCAATGAGAAATGGCTGCATGGTCGCCTCTGTCGGTGGACATTTCATGGAAGGGGCATGGGCCTTGATTATGATTCTAGATTACCAAAATGGACACGATTTTGCCGATCCAAATCCAACATTGCGATCACATATGACAGTGATCGATGCGAAAGATATCAATGCCTACGCCTCTGTTCTTGACCGCAAAAACTGGAAAAGGATCGACTTTACGTCGTTGTCCAAAACCTACAACCCAAACCTCACCGAATACGACTTCAGTCCAAACGCAATTTTAAAACAGCTGGAACAGTAGGGTCCGGCTATGGGCCATGAAAGGCCTCCCTTGCCCACTGCCCCAAAAGATTTTTTAGCAACGAACTGGAATTGCTCATGAACAGCCAATGCGAATAGACCTCTCCCCCCCCGGAAGAGACGCTCTCCTCTGCCCACCTCCACAAACCCACGGGCAACGCTTTTTCCATAAGAGAGAAAAACTCAGCAAAGAACGCGGCCTGTATAGTACAGGTCGCGTTCATGTTGCCAAAGATGTTTGACAACCATTCGATTTCCTTCAAAAAAGCGAAGCATCTGCTGACAAAAGGAGCAACTCCGCCAGTTGAAGAATATTTGCCGGTCGGTCCGACCCGGGTAATTGGCTTTTCTTTGCCCGCCCTTGCAACACGAATCAGCCGTTGATAGCATGATGCCGATTTCAACCTGTGTGTATCTGCCTCATAATAGCGAAGAGATACAATTGCCTCGGCCAAGCTTTATTTAACGTTCGCACCCGGGATGGGGGCCTTGATCCGGGCCAGCAATCCCGGGTGTTGGCGTACCATCCGGGAGTGTAACGATGAAGCCGACTTTCGTCGCCGTTCTGGCCTGCGTGGGTGTAGGGACTTTCATGAGTCGGCTGGACGCCTACATCGTATCCGTGGCCCTGCCGTCCATGGGAGAGGTGTTTGGCCGCGACATGGGAGCCATGTCCGGGGTGATGCTCTTCTATCTACTGGCCTTGGCCTCCTCCATGCTGATTATCGGCAGTCTGGGAGACCGCTTCGGCCTGCGCCGGACCATACTCGCAGGGTACGGACTGTTTTCGGCCATGTCCCTGCTGTGCAGCCTGACTCCCGGGCTGGACATGCTGATTGCGGCCCGATTCCTTCAAGGCCTGGGGGCGGCCCTGTTGCTTGTGGCAAGCTACTCCCTTGTGCCAACATTCATCAAAGCCAAGCGGGTAGGGTCAGCCATAGGCATGATGAACATGGTCGGGTCGCTCGGCGTGCTGCTGGGAGCCCCGCTCGGCGGGGTCATGACACAGTGGCTCGGCTGGGAGTCCGTCTTTCTGGTCAACGTGCCGCTCGGCCTGACTGCCATGGGTTTGTGCTGGCACACATTACCGCCGGATTCCGTTTGTCGGACCGGCCGTCCTGCGTTCGATTGGCTCGGGGCACTGCTCAGCATGGCCGGACTGTGGGGCGTGGTTCTGGGCCTTGATCTCCTGCGCAAGGCAGACTCGGCCACTTCCGCAGCAATGTGGGGAGCGACCGGCATCGCCTGCCTGATTGCATTCGTGTGGCACGAACGACGGATCGCCGCTCCCCTGGTCGATCTGGATTTATTCATGAACCCAGTATTCAGTTATGCCCTGTTGGCCAAGGTGTTCGCCTTCATTCAGATGTCGATCCAGGGATACGTCATGCCGTTCTATCTGGACTGGTCGCGCGGCTATACGACTCAGGGGACCGGAGCTGTGCTGGCTATTTTCCCGGTCATCCTTTCAATCGTGGCCCCTTATGCGGGCCGCCTGTCTGATCGCAATGAAGGCGGGGTGCCCCTGCCGGTGTTGACAACCCTAGGCATGACCGGATCGGTTCTGGCCTCTGGATTCTTTGTCATGACCCTGGACCTGGATGCGAACTGGCCAACCTGTGTCTTTCTTGCCCTGTCTGGTCTTTCCTATGCTTTTTTCCTTTCCCCCAACGCCAAACTCATCCTGACCAATATGCCGGAGCGATCGCGGGCTGTCGGCACAAGTATTTTCACCACAGCCACCAACGTGGGCATGGCCATCGGCGTGCCCCTGGCCGTGCTCATGTTCCATCTGGCAGGAGGAGAGAGCATCACGGCCCAAAACGTTGACAATCTGAAAGGATTCAAATCGGTCTACACGGCCAACGCTCTTTGCGGACTCGTGGCAGCAGGTTTTGCCCTGGCCTCGCTACGCGGCAGTTACCGGCGGCAAAAAACGCACGGAAAATCCTGAAGCACCGTTTCTGGGCCGTTCTGTTTTGGAAAGCCATGGTACGATCAATTCGCCCCCCCTTGCGCAAACTCGAAGTAAGAGGTAACAGAATACAATGAGAGGTATAAAAAACACTGTCCTCGAACCAACCGGGGACAAGGGAGTTGTTCAATGAAAACTATGTATGCTTTGCTGATTGGAATTGCCTTGTTCTCCTTTGCAGGCACCGCCCAGGCTCAGGACAGTGATCCCTATTCCGGAACCTACATCTGTTCCGGAGAACCGCAAATGGGCTGCGGCAGCGGTGAAGAGTGCAGCAGTATCGAAATCTATCCCCCCAGTTCCGTTATCGTAAAAAAAATAGGCGGCTCGTACCAAATCTGCCCACAATACGATACCGATACGCTCGGAATTCGTTCTGGCAACGGCGATTGCGTTGACGTTGAAATCAAGAACGGCGTGGCCCATTGGAGTGGGACAACAAAAGGCATGGGAGTGACCTTCTCCGGCGAGGTCACAGCCACTTTCGACGGCTCCACCATAAACGCCGAAGAAAAAGGCCGGGTCCGCGGGGCATGCAACTGCGACCTTTCGCTGAAGGCAATCTGCACCAAATAGGATTGGCGAAAATCGCGCCCAGCAACCAGCCAAACCAAAAACAAAGCTGTTTCCGCACTCACGGAAGCGGCTTTTTCTTTGATCCGGAATGATGGCGTTGCTGCAATCTGCCCCCGGAGGCACGTACAAAGAAATGATGCCGGCCTGTCCGTAAAACGGCATCGCCGCTTATCGGTTCCTTGTAAATTGACGACACTCTATGCTATTATTTTACTATCCATGCAATATATAAGGCTGATGTAGAGAATGAGACACCACTTTACAAGCACAGTCATGGTGTCACTTGCGGCGGCACTGCTCTTTTGTTGTTTCTGCAGCATTCCCGAAGCATTGGCAGAAAAACCCGACCCCAGGCCCATCACCATGTCGCTTGGCGAATGCGTGGCCCTCACCATTCGCAACAACACCAACGTGGAAATCGCATACCTGAATCGGGTCCTGGAAAAGTATGACCTGATCACGGACACCACTTTTCGCTATATCCCGCGTGTTTCCATAGACGGAACTGCCCGCAAGGCCGAAGACATCACCAACATCCAATCCCGCCGCGATGAAAAATTCGCTGCCTCGGCCACCATTTCCCAACGAATTCCCACTGGCGGCGCTATCGATTTCATTTTTTCCAAGAGCCTTGAACACGATACCGAGAGCGGTTCTCTTACGGAAAACGAGGTCGTCAGGACCGGTTCATGGAAGGTCAAACTGACCCAACCCCTTCTGCAGGGTGCTGGAATAGACTACGACCTGAGCTTTGTCCGTCAGGCCGAGGTCAACGAAAAGGTGAACATCGTCAACCTCAAGAACACGCTTATGGACGAGGTGGCGCAGGGCATTGAATACTACCGGGAGCTTCTCACAGCCATGCACGCCATGGAGATCAGCAAGGAGTCAATGGAGATATCCCAGAAAAGCCTCGACAACGCCCGTGTCGAAGTCCAATACGGACGCATGGCCGCCATGGACTTGATCCAGTACGAATCAGACCTCGCGGACCGGGAGTTGTCGTTGGAGCGGGCGCGCAACGCATACATCAAATCCCAACTCAGCCTTGCCAAGCACCTCAGCCTCGACAAGGACACCAAAATCATCCCATCGGAAAAGATAGACATCGAAGACATGGCTTTTGACGAGGCAAAGAGCCTTGCCCTGGCCAGGCAGAACAGGCCCGAATATCTGCTCAAGCACCTTGACCTTGAATACAAGGAATATGAACTGATACGCAAAAGCCGCGATACCTTACCCCGGCTGGACCTCACAGCCGAATACGAGGATGCCCGGACGTCCACGACCAATCAGCCCAAAACCCGGCAAGACGATTGGGCCGTGCAATTAGAGATGAATATGCCGCTATTCGGTACGGAACGCCGCCAACTGACCAGCGACGAACTGAGCGCCAAGGCCCAGGTCCGCATTGCGCTCATCGAGCTCAAGAAGATGGAAGACGATCTCGCCAGTGATGTGGAGAACTACATCCGCGATCTGAAAATAAAGGCCCGTTCGGTCAAGCTGGCAATCAAAGCCCGCGAATTGGCCCAAAAGAAACTCGAGGTGGAACAGATCAAGGCAAAGGCAGGCCGCTCCTCCACATTTCAGATCGTCACTTTCCAGAGTGACCTGTTCACTGCCAAGTACAACGAGCTTGAAACAAAGGTGTCCTACCTCGACGCGCTCAACGATTTTGACAAGTTTCTCGGAACGACTCTCGACACCTGGAAAATAGATTTCAAGACCCAACGGCAAGGGGCCAAAAAATCCATCACCGAGGTGCACAGTGACCGATGACAAACGCGACCCGGCGCTCTCTGAACTGAAAACCATGGAACAGACGGTGCGTCGAGCCAAGGAGCGGTTTTCCCGGCTCCAAACAATTCAGAAAAGCGCACTTCTGATCCTTTTGGTCATGTTTTCGTGGGTCTTTTACCACATGTTTACGGCTGACTGGTTTGCCGGGGAATTTCACCACCTGCCCGCCGGCAAGACCATGCGAACAGTGACAGTAACCACCCAGCCCATCAGCCGGGAAGTATCCCTGACCGGTTCACTGGAACCGCTCAAGACCGTCAACATCCCGGCCCCATTCAGCGGCCCGGTAAAGACAATGGCCTTCACATACGGCGAGGAGGTCCGGCGGGGTCAGAAGCTCATGGTCCTCGACAATTCCGACCTGATGATCAAACTGCGCAACGCAGAGAGCGACTTTATCAAGGCCAAACAGGATTTCAACGACAAGGCGCACTGGTCGAAGTCTCCCGAGAGCCGCGACGCCCAACGCGAACTCATCAGCGCCCGCAACAGCGCAGACGCCAAGAAACGCAAACTCAAGGAAGCCGAAGCCCTGTTCAGCAACGGCATCATCTCCCGCGACGACATGGAGCAGGCAAAAGAGGACTACCGCTCCGCCAAGGACACGCTGGCCTCATCTGAAGACAAATACAGGGCAGAGCTCAAGAAAGGCGGGCAGGACAACGTACGCATGGCCGAGATCAAACTGGAGAATGCCAAGGCGGTTTTCGAAAGCTACAAGGCGAAAGCAGCCCTGGCCACGGTGATCGCACCGGTTCGCGGTGTCGCCATGAAACCACAGTTCTCCGACAATGAAAAAACCATGGTATTATCGGAAGGCGCCAGCGTCACTGCGGGCCTGCCCATGCTCGCCATAGCGGACCTTGAATCCATGGAAGTCAGGGCCAAGGCGGACGAGGTGGACGTGGTCGAACTGCGCGTGGGCCAGAAAGTGCACGTTACCGGCGAGGCATTTCCCGGCGTGGTCCTGGCCGGAGTCATTCGCGACATAGCCTCCCAGACAGTCAAGGAGTCCGATTCCGCTCATCCGTTCTACCGGGTGGATGTCACCATCAACGACATCCCGGCAAATGTAGCCAGCACCGTGCGCATCGGCATGTCCGCCGAATTGCAGATCGTGGTCTATGAAAATCCCAAGGCGATTCTCGTTCCCATCAGTGCGGTGGACCCGAAGGCCAAGACCGTTCAACGCATCGACCCTTCCACCGGCAAGCCGAAACCCGTCAGGGTGAAGACCGGCATCACCACCCTGCAGGACGTGGAGATTCTCAGGGGCCTCTCGGTGGGCGACAAGATTGTCATACAATAGAACGCAATGATTGAACTCCGAGATATCCACAAATCCTACATGCTGGGATCAGTGCCCTTGGAAGTCCTGCGCGGAATCACGCTGCGCGTCGAAAAGGGTGAACTGCTGTCCGTTGTCGGGGCTTCCGGCTGCGGCAAAAGCACCCTCATGAACATACTGGGCTTTCTGGATACGCCCTCGTCCGGCCAATACTTTTTCGAAGAAAGGGAGAGTTCGAATCTCGATGACGGGGCCCTCTCACGCATCCGCAACCAACGCATCGGATTCTGCTTCCAGCAATTCAACCTGCTTCCCAGACTCTCTGCCCGAGATAATGTCTGCCTGCCGCTCCTGTACCGGGGTGTCGGCAAATCCATGCGCATCGAAAAAGCCAGCGAGATGCTTGACCGGGTTGGAATGGCCGATCGCATGAACCACAGGCCATCGGAGCTGTCGGGCGGCCAGCAGCAGCGCGTGGCCATTGCTCGCGCCCTGGTTGGCGAACCGGCCCTGATTCTGGCTGACGAACCGACCGGAGCCCTCGATTCCACGACTTCCGACGCCATCATGTCCCTTTTTTCCGAACTCAACCGGGAAAAACACATTACCACCATCATCATCACCCATGATCCGGACCTGGCCCGACAGTGTGCACGCATTGTTCACATGAGCGACGGGGCACTCGTGGAGGAAGAGTCATGATCTGGGGCGAAAATTTCAGCGAGGCTCTCGGGAGCCTGTGGGACGCCAAGCAACGCACCCTGCTTGCCCTGCTCGGCATTGTCATCGGCATAGGATCGGTCATTGCCATGGTGTCCGCGGGGGAGATGGTCAAGAATCAAGTGATGAAAGCCTTCACGGACATGGGAACCGACCTCCTTGCTGTCGAACCGAATCAGGACTCGGGCACGCCCAGACATATTCCGTTCGCCGCGGCGTTGCGCGCCCCGAAATATTGCCCGGCCATCACTCAGGTGGCCCCCTATACGCGATCATTCGTCGAAGTGACCAACAAGGGCAAAAGCTTCAACCTCACCATGCTCGGCGTGACCCAATCCTTCGGCGACATAAACAAACTCAAGGTGCTCAAAGGAAGGTTCCTTTCCGACCTCGACCTGCTCATGCCCTTTTGCGTCATCACGGACAAAGTGGAAAAGCGCCTGATCGAGGGAGGCATGCAAAAGGTGCTTGGAGCGCAGATCCTGGTAGATAATCGCATTCTGACAATCTGCGGCGTCATTCGACACGAGCCCATGAGCGGCATGCGGCCTGACGGACTGGATTCGGGTATCCTGATTCCGATCTCCATGTCGTTTCGAATGATGAGCAATCCCGGCGTACAAGCCATGCTGGCAAAATTCAGAGAAGATGCCGCATGGCAGACCGCAGCCAACCAGATCAAGGGATATTTCGCACGAGCCTCGCGACACCTTGACGTGAATGTCCGCAGCGCTGAACAACTGATCGATCAGCAACAGGCCCAGATGCGGCTCTTTACCCTGCTGCTGGGTGCCATCGGCTCCATTTCACTCATCGTGGGCGGTGTGGGCGTCATGAACGTGATGCTTGTCTCCGTAACCGAACGGACAAAGGAAATCGGCATCCGCCGGGCACTCGGGGCCATGCAAAAGGACATTCAACAACAATTCCTCATGGAATCACTGCTGCTCTGCGTCGCGGGGGGAGTCATCGGCTCCTTTGCAGGCGTGGGGGTGGCCTACGGGCTGGCGGCATTCAACCACTGGGATTTCTTCGTCTCCATGGACGCCATTGCCATAGGTGTCGTCGTCTCCTGTCTGGTCGGCATCTTTTTCGGTTTCTATCCGGCCCGTCAGGCGGCACGCCTCAGCCCTATTGACGCACTGAGATCCGAATAACCCCCCCCCCGATCCGGCCGCCGGTTTTCCGAACTTTCCGGTAGCCTTGCCATTTCCCACGGCGGGGCTTAGTGTCAAGGTCTCCGAGGATATGCGACGAGGACACCTATGTTCAGACCCAATCTCAGACACACCATCATCATCGGCATAGCCATCTTCACCCTTGCCTTCGGCGGGATCGCCCTGTTGTCCCTTTCCAACATCAACCAGCTGGAGCAGGAAGTGACTCTGGTGGAGCGGGCAGACGACCTGCGCAACCTGATCCTTGAAATCCGACGCGAGGAAAAAAACTTTTTCCTGTATCACGACAAGGGAGTGCTGAGTCTGAACCGGCACAACATCCAGAAGGCCGCCACCCTGCTGCAGACTCTTTCCGAAGAGATCGACACGCCCCCCGGCCGCGAGCACGGCCGGGCCCTCAAGCAGGGACTGGCACGCTACAACGTGTTGCTCGGCGAGCTCGATGCCAGCCCCTCGGCCGTCATGGAAAACGCCCCCAAAGCACAGGCCCTCCGCGAGGCCGGGCAAAGCATGGTGGAGCACTCCATCGCCATCGCCGAATTCGAACGTCAGAGCGTCCTGACCATAAACCACAAACTGCGCACTACGCTGGTCATCGCCATGGGCGTGGTGGCCATTGTTGTGCTGGCGCTGGTCATCTTTGTCTCCAAATCCATCCTCGGGCCCCTGCGCCGGGTGCACGAGGCCACGCGCAGCATCGCCCAGGGCACCTTTGAGCCCTTGGCGGTCAAAAACGCGGAAGACGAGATCCAACAGGTGTTCGTGGCGTTGAACTCCATGGTCGAGGAACTGAACAAACGACAAACCCAGCTCGTGCAGGCCCAGAAGCTCTCCTCCATCGGCACGCTCGCATCCGGCATCGCCCACCAGCTGAACAATCCGCTCAACAACATTTCCACCTCGGCACAGCTCTTGTCCGAACAAACCGCGGGGCAAAATCCGTTTGCCGACAAGATGATGGACAACATCGCCCAGGAAACCGTGCGGGCTCGCGACATCGTCAAGGGGCTACTCGAATTCTCCCGGCACAAGGATTTCTCTCCCCGGCCGTGCAACATCAAGAAGGTCATCACTTCCGCGCTGCAACTGGTCTCCAGCCAGATCGGCCCCCGGATAACGGTCAATGTGCGGGTGGCGGACGAGGTCACCCTGTATCTGGACAGACAACGGTTCAACGAAGCGCTGATCAACCTGATCATCAACGCCACCCAGGCCATTGGTGACGAGGAAGGAACCATCGAGATCGAATCGTATCGGGACGCGGACCACAAAATCATCACCATTGCGGACTCCGGCCCGGGCATTCCGCCCGAAATCCTGCAACGCATTTTCGATCCCTTCTTCTCTACCAAGGAAGTGGGGCAGGGCACGGGCCTGGGCCTCTACGTGGTCTACGGCATCATCGAGGAACACAACGGTTCCATACGGGTCGAGAGTGCCCCCGGACAAGGCACCAAATTCTTCATCCGACTCCCCCTCAACCCGGAGAAAACCGCATGAGCGCCGGATCCATCCTTGTCATCGAGGACGAGCGCATCGCCCGCGAAAACCTGACGTTCGCCCTGACGTCCTCGGGCCACAAAACGACCGCGCTGGCTTCGGCCGAAGAAGGCCTCCGCGAACTGGAAAAAAACGACTACGACCTGGTCATCACGGACCTGATGCTCCCGGGCATTGACGGCCTTCAGCTTTTGGACCGCATCCGCTCCCACCACCCGCAAACCTTCGTCATCATGGTCACGGGCCATGCCACTGTGTCCAACGCGGTCACGGCCATGCAAAAAGGGGCTCACTCATACGTTGCCAAGCCTGTCAAGCTGGACGAACTGCGTCTTCAGGTGGAGCGGGCGCTGGAGCAGCACGCCCTGTCCGCTGAGGTCCAGCGCCTCAGGGAACTCGTCGCCCAAGGCAAGAGCGATTTCCCGCTGGTGGGTGAAAGCGACGTGTTCGTCAAGCTGAAAAAAACCGTGCGGCAACTGGCCCAGATGGACTGCAACGTGCTCATCCAGGGCGAGACCGGCACGGGCAAGGAACTGGTGGCGCAGGGCATCCATCAACTCAGCCGGCGCTCCGAAGAACGGTTCATGGCCATCAACTGCGGCACCTTCACGGCCGAACTCATGGACAAGGAACTGTTCGGCCACGAAAAGGAAGCCTTCACCGGAGCAAACCGGGGCCAGAAAGGCATTCTGGAAGTGGCCGACGGCGGCACGGTCTTTTTCGACGAAATCGGCGAACTGCCGTTGAACATGCAAGTCAAGCTGCTGCGGGTTCTTCAGGAGCGCAACTTCCTGCGTGTCGGCGGCACCAAGGAAATTCCGGTGGACATTCGGGTACTGGCCGCCACCAACTGCGACCTGCAGGAAATGGTGGACCGGGGGGAATTTCGTCAGGATCTCTATTACCGGCTGAACGTGGTCACGCTTCAGGCCCCGCCGCTTCGTGAGCATCGCGAGGACATCCCCATCCTCATCGGACATTTTCTGGAGAAGCACCGCCAGCCGGGGCAGACCATATCGTCCATCTCACAGGACACGCTCAACGTGCTCATGCGCTACGCATTTCCGGGCAACGTGCGCGAGCTGGAAAACATTGTCCAGCGCGCATTGGCCCTCGGACAGGGAACGTCCTTCACTCCGGACCTGCTGCCCGCCGAAATCTGCGATGCCGGGACCGAGGCGCCGCTGCCCACGTTGGAGGATCTGGAAAAAAGCCACATCCGCAAGGTGCTGGCCGCTTCGGCCGGCAACAAGACGCAGGCCGCGCGCATCCTCGGCATAGACCGGGTCTCGCTGTGGCGTAAAATCAAGCGTTATCATCTGGAGTAGGCGAGTCGCACAGGGCTATTCCGGCCGCCTCCTCCATGGTTGAAACAAAACGGATATCCAGATCCCGCACCACGTCCTCTTCAATGTCGTCGACCCGCCGGGCGCACCCCTGCGGCAGGATAACGATACCGACGCCGGCAGCCTGCGCGGCCATCAGCTTTTCCCGGATACCACCCACCGGCAACACCTCGCCCAACAGGGAAAGTTCGCCTGTCGAGGCCACGTCCTGCCGGATGGGCCTGCCCGTGAGCAGGGAAAGCAATGCCAATGTGATGGACACACCTGCAGACGGTCCTTCCTTGGAAACCGCACCGGCCGGAATATGGATGTGGATGTCCGAAGCGGCAAACACGTCCGGGTCGATGCCGTACTCTCCGGCATGGCTGCGGCAGTAGCTGAGCGACGTCTGTGCCGACTCGCGCAGGATCTCGCCCAGCGATCCCGTCAGGATAAGCTGTTTGTTGCCCTGCATTCGTGCGGTCTCCACAAAAATGATCTCGCCGCCATTCTCGGTCCAGACCAGACTCGTGGACAATCCCACCCGTGGCCGGGACCGGGCGGAAGCCGCAATCATGGGCGGTGCCCCAAGCAGTTCCCGGACCATGGCCTCGTCCACTTCCACAGCCTGACTGCCGTCCGCGAGTACCCGGCGGGCAAGCTTGCGGCACAGGGAGGCAAGCTGCATGCGCATTCCGCGAAGCCCGGCCTCGCGGGTATAGCCTGTTATCACAATTCTGGCCGCGTCCTCGGAAACGCTCACCAGCTGCTCGTCCAGACCATGCCGCCGCAGTTGATCGGGGATGACGAAATCCGTGGCGATCCGCACCTTTTCGTTCAAGGTGTAGCTGGGAAAATCAATGACCTCGAGGCGGTCCAAAAGAGGGGCTGGCAGGCGTTCCACCGCGTTGGCCGTGCATATGAACAGCACATTGGAAAGATCGAACGGCAGCCCGAGGTAATGATCCACGAACCCGCTGTTCTGCTCGGAATCGAGCATTTCCAGCAACACGGACACGGCATCGCCCTTGAAATCCTGCACGGCCTTGTCCACCTCGTCCAGCATGATGACGGGGTTGCGTGAACCGGCCTTGCTGATGCCTTGGAGGATTCGGCCCGGCATGGCCCCCACATAGGTTCGCCGATGCCCGCGAAGCTCGGCCTCATCCCGCAGACCGGCCAGGGAGAGGCGGATGAACTTGCGGCCCATGGCCTCTGCAATGGCCTTGCCGATGGACGTTTTTCCCATGCCCGGAGGACCGTTGAAGCACAGCACGAAACCGTGCAGATGCCGGGCCCGGACACTCTGGGCGTGCAGTTCGGTGACGAGCCGCCGCAGCTTGGTCAGGTTCACGGGCTTGCCCAGATACTGGTCCGCGCCCTGTTGCAAGGCATCTACGGCGGTTTTGACCGTGGCATACCCCGTAATCATGACCACCTTGGTGTCCGGCCAGCGCTTGCGCAGCACCTGCAAAAGCTCCATGCCGTCCATGCCGTCCATCTTCAGGTCGGAGACCACCACATGCGCCGGCTTCCGCTCCATTGCGGCCACGGCCTCCACACCGTTGGCAACAGCTTCCACCTCATAGCCGTCGTCTTCGAAAACGATGGTCAGGTTCTCACGGGCAATACGTTCGTCATCCACCACCAGAATGCGCGGCTTGTCCCGGGCGCACAGGCTCTTGACCGCCAGAAACTCGAGGATGCGATCCTTGACCCGGCGAAGGCCGTAGTGGCGGGCGTCGAGAACCTCGCCGGCCCGGTTGATGTCCAGATCATCCTTGGTGGTTTCATTCCACGGCAGGGAAAGTATGGTTTCCAGAAAATTGAGACTGATGGCGTATTCGGGCGAGGAAGGCTCCACGCCGTCCATGCGGTCGCATTCACTGATGGCCGCCTCATACACCTCGGGAGGCAGCCCGGACGCCTCAATCCTCTCGCGCAGGGCATCCTGCTGTCTGGAAGGTCCAGACAACTCCTTCCGGGCATCGTCCTGCCGGGGTTCCTTCGCGGCCGGGGCCGGGGATTTCTCTCTGCCGAACCAACCCATGTCCGTCTCCTCCTGCAAGAATACGGCGGGCGGGTAATGCGGACCGAACCGGCCTTTGCACCCCGCACCTCCTTATTATCATTATGTATCACCGGGACTGGGACTTGTTAAGGTTGCAATTCGCAACAATGTTTCACCCAAATATCTGGGAGCTCATTCGTCCCCACGTACGCAACAAACGGTACTGCGCATGCACGCTCACAACATGCTGAAAATAAAACATAATCACCTTGTGACTCCGTGCACAAAAAAAAACTCGGTCCCCATTTGCCCGCGCCACGCCATTGCCGCCCCTCATTCAACGTACATTTCAGACATGAAAGCGTTGCATTCTGCATCGCAACAATCTGCAACCATATGCCCCCTATCCACGCGGACTGCCGTGTTTGCCGACACGCGGCGTTACATATCGCAACATACCGCCCGGCCGCATTTCGTCGAAACATCGTTTTACCATATCTTTTCAGATGGTTGGCGACATACGCTTTGTTGGCATGTGTTTTGATTGGTACAGGGTGAAAAGAGGCGAAAAAATCTCCAACATTTAGCGCTAGGAGTAAACTATGGCCCTCTTCAGTGGAATGAAAAAAGCGGTTGATAAACACTACGACATAATGTCCGAAAGACACTGCAACACGTGCCACATCGGGGCGTGGGTTGTCGGCCGTGAAACGTACCTTATGGAACATTCAGGAGAATCCTCGATGAAAACATTTTTCAAACGGTTTACCGCAAGCCGCAAGAAAACAGTCACCGACACCCCCCTGGCCACCGAAGCTGTCCGTTGTGATCGTCCGGAGTGCAAAATCCTCGTCATCTGCCGGGGTCAGGCTTTTTCCCGCGATATTGCCGACTACGCCGTAAGCATGGCTGCCAAGACCAGAAGCTCACTGGTTGCAGTGAACGTTGATGAATCCGGTCAGGATTTCAACGAGTTCTCCGACGAGGCGCGAAAAAACATAGAGTATTTCTCCTGCAAGGCTGTTGATGCGGGCCTCAACTTCAGTCATGAGGTGCGACAGGGTGACGAGGAAGCCGTCGTAGCCGCAATGCATGAGCAGGACCAATTCCGCTACGTTATGGACGACTCCATTGCCGTGTGCCAGAGCAGGAGAACCATTCCCGTATACACCCGTGCGACGCTGCAGGCCAAATAAAACCGGCCTGTAGCGGCAACACCATACGATTCCCGAGGATTCCCCATGACCCCAGAAATCATTACTGTTCTGGCCGTACTCGTTTTCGCTGTCCTTCTCTTCATCTTCGAATGGGTTCGGGTGGACGTGGTCGGCATCATCATGATGGTGCTGCTCCCCCTGCTCGGACTCGTCACGCCGCAACAGGCCATCAGCGGTCTGAGCAGTAACGCCGTGGTCTCCATCATCGCGGTGATCATCATCGGCGCCGGACTGGACAAAACCGGCGTCATGAATTCCATGGCCCGGGTGATTCTGCGATTCGCCGGCAAAAGCGAATCCAGAATCATGACCCTTATTGCAGGTACGGTGGCCATCATATCAGGCTTCATGCAAAACATCGGCGCGGCAGCACTTTTCCTGCCCGCGGCCAAACGCATAGGCAACCAGACCGGCGTCCCCGTGGGGCGTCTGCTCATGCCCATGGGTTTCTGCGCCATCATCGGCGGCTGCCTGACACTGGTCGGTTCCAGTCCGCTGATCCTGCTCAACGACCTCATGGTCGTGGGCGGCAAAAAATACGCGGCCTTCGGCATGTTCAGCGTCACCCCCATCGGCCTGCTGCTCATTGCGGCCGCACTGGTCTATTTCATCCTGTTCGGCCGGTTCATCCTGCCTTCGCGTTCCGAAGACGAAAAATCCGGCCCCATGTCATCCGTGCTCACCGGCACATACAACAACGTGGGGTCCCTTTTCGAGCTGGCTATTCCGGAAAGCTGGGAAAACGACTCGCCTCTCAAATCCCTTGACCTCAGGCCCGTCTACTTCTGCACGCTGGTGGCCATTGCCCGCAACCACGGCAAAACGCATATCTTCGCGCCCACCCCGGAGGAAACAATTCAGCCGGGTGACCACATCGTGGTGGTGGGACCGCAGGAATTCGCGGCGCACATGGCCGAAGACATGGGCTGGGTCCTTCAGGACGAGCTGACCACATTCGCCGAAGAGCTTTCCCCGAACAACGCAGGCATCATGGAGGGGCTTGTCACGCCCCGCTCCGAGTTCAGCGGCAAATCCCTTTCCGAACTGCGTATACGTCAACGATTCCAGGTGTCCGCTCTGGCCATTTTCCGGGGCGACAAGATTTTCGTCAGCGGGCTGAACGACATCATCATCGAATCGGGCGACGCCCTGCTCCTGCATGGTCGCTGGGAAATGTTCCACATGCTCAAGGGCCTGCCCGACCTGGTCTTTACCGAAACGGTCAAAGGCGAACTGCTGCGCACCGAAAAAGCCAAGCTCGCGCTCATGTGGCTGGCCGTTTCCCTGACCATGATTCTCGGCTTCCATGTGCAGCTTTCCATCGCCCTGCTGACCGGAGCGCTCGGCATGGTCCTGACCAAAGTCCTGACCATTGACGAAGCCTACCAATCAGTTGACTGGATGACCGTATTCCTGCTCGGCGGGCTGATCCCGCTGGGCATGGCCTTCGAGAACACCGGGGCAGCCAAGTTCATTGCGGACACCATCATGGCCGCTCTGGGCACGCCTTCCGCCGTGGTACTGCTCACGGTCATCGGCATCCTGACATCATTCTTCACGCTGGTGGCTTCCAACGTGGGAGCCACGGTGCTGCTGGTACCGCTATCCATGAACATGGCCCTCAACGCGGGGGTGGACCCGCGCGTTGCAGCCCTGACCGTGGCCGTGGCCGCATCAAACACCTTTGTACTGCCCACCCATCAGGTCAACGCCCTGATCATGCGCCCGGGGGGATACCGTACCGTTGACTACGTCCGCAGCGGCGTGGGCATGACCATCCTGTACATGGTCGTCATGATCGCTGCGCTGATGATGCTGTATTAATTCATGCGGGCGCCGGGCACATGCCCGGCGCCCGCTTTAACGATAGCAGACCAAATATCCACCTGAAACGAAATTGAAAAACTCATAAAAACCAGACGCCTCGGCACGGCTGTACGGCAGCCCGCAGACAGACGCCACGAGGCGTTTTTTTACGTTCAAGGAGAATAAGAAAATGAAATCACCGCTTTCAAAAATCTTTGCCCAGACATTTTTGGGAAATGCGCCGGGCTGGTACAAACTGACCCTTGTCGGCTTTCTTGTCCTCAACCCCATCCTGATGCTCACGGCCGGGACATTTGTTGCCGGCTGGGCGCTCATCGCCGAATTCATCTTCACTCTGGCCATGGCCCTTAAATGCTACCCGCTGCCCGCGGGCGGCCTGCTGGCAATCGAAGCCGTGATCATGGGCATGACTTCCCCGGAGACCGTGTACCATGAGGCTCTCAAGAATTTCGAGGTCATCCTGCTGCTGATCTTCATGGTGGCCGGCATATACTTCATGAAGGACTTCCTGCAGTTCACCTTCACCCGCATTCTGGTCCGGGTCCGCTCCAAAAAGCTGATCTCCTTGATGTTCTGTATGGCCGGGGCTTTCCTCTCGGCCTTTCTGGATGCCCTGACCGTCACGGCGGTGATCATGGCCGTGGCCTACGGGTTTTACGAACTCTACCACCGCTATGTTTCGGGCAAGGGTCAGGCGGATACGCACGATCTGAGCTCGGATCAGGAAGTCAGGGAGGCCAACCGGAAGGAACTGCTGGCTTTTCGGGGCTTTTTGCGCAACCTGATGATGCATGGTGCCGTGGGTACGGCTCTGGGCGGCGTGTGCACCCTTGTGGGCGAGCCGCAAAACCTGCTTGTGGGCGGCGAAATGGGCTGGCACTTCATACCGTTCTTTCTCCACGCCATGCCTGTGACCATGCCCGTGCTCGTGGTGGGCCTCATCACCTGTCTGGCCGTGGAGCAATTCCACGTCTTCGGCTATGGCCACCAGTTGCCGGGCAACATCCGTTCGTTCCTGTTGGAAAATGCCATTGCCATGGAAGAAAGGGCAGGCGACAAAGGCAAACTCAAGCTGGTTATACAGGCCCTGGTCGGCATCTGGCTCATCGCGGCGCTGGCCTTCCATCTGGCGGCCGTGGGCCTGATAGGACTGTCCGTCATCATCCTGCTGACCTCATTTACCGGCATCGTGGAGGAGCATCAGCTCGGACACGCCTTTGAGGAGGCCCTGCCCTTTACCGCCCTGCTGGTGGTGTTCTTCTCGGTGGTGGCCGTCATCCATTCCCAGGAACTCTTTGCCCCGATCATCGAATACGTTCTGAGTCTGAAGGGACAGGATCAGCTTGTGGCCTACTATGCGGCCAACGGAATTCTCTCCTCCATATCGGACAACGTCTTCGTGGCAACGGTCTATATCTCCGAAACCAAGCTGCACTTCATCCATGTTCTGAACGCCATTCCCCATATCGGCATGACCGGCCAGGAGCTCATGGCCAAGCTGACCGACCCGCACATTGCGCGGGCCGACACGCTCGCCACGCTTCCCCACGATACCGCCACCGTGGTCAAGGAAACCATGGAGCACTTCGACAAGCTGGCCGTGGCCATCAACACCGGAACCAACATCCCCAGCGTGGCCACCCCGAACGGACAGGCCGCATTCCTCTTCCTGCTCACGAGCGCGCTGGCACCGGTCATCCGGCTTTCCTACGGCAGGATGGTCCTGCTGGCACTGCCATACACCATCACCATGTCCCTGACAGGACTGGCGGCCGTGTACGCCTTCCTGTAGCCGACACGATTGCCGTTACCCGAAATAAGCAGGGGCTCCCGGTCACCAGTACCGGGAGCCCCTGCTTTATCCGGCCCCTGCATAATCACTCCATGCACACGGTTTTATATATGTCTCCGTCATCGGAAACCGTCACATAAAACTCATTGAACACGAAACAATTGTAAAATCCGTGCCCAAGGTCCTGGCACTCGATTCGCGTATCCTTCGTTATCCTGCCGGTATCGTAGTAATCCTTTTGGATGGAAAACAGCCATTTATTGAAGAACGCCTCCGCGTCATTGCTGTTGCTGATCCTTCTCCCGGATTTGTACAAAGCCCCGTCGCCATATTTGCCAAGGCCCTGATTCTGCATGGTTGGATCAAGAAAGCAATCGCACCTCGGGAAGGCCTCGTGATAGCGGGTGCAGAAATCCTTTTCATGCACCCGCACGTCGGCAGGGTCCTTGTCGCACCCCGCCAGCAGGACCGCGCCCCCCAAAACCATCACAAGCAGCATGGATGATTTTTTCATGGGCACAGCCCCGCCGACAGGCATATTGTTCTATTCCCAAAGGACATTGCCCTACCGGACCAACTCGAAGTACATGGCTTTTCCGCCGGAGCTGTAACAGCCGCTCTTGAATCGCGTGATCATGTTGGCCTTCGTGTCCGTGACGTATCCGTCGGTACAGGAACCGCCCCCGCGCACGACATAATAATTGCCGGATTTCGATATCTTGCATTTCCTCCGGTTCGATCCCATATTCACCTTGCCGCTGGCCGCGTTCTGGCTGCCGTCGACATACGTGCCGTCGCCGTAAAAATGGTACATCCGGTAGTAGTATTGCCCGCCCCAGTAATCCTTTTTGTCCGCAATGAATGTTCCGGATATCTTGGGAATCCCATTCGTCTGCACCCGGTTCACCGCAGCCGAGGAAGCATGCTTGGCCCGATGGAAGTACATCGCCTTTCCGCCGGAGCTGTAGCATCCGCTCTTGAAACGCGTGACGGCATTGCCTTCGGTATCGGTCACATACCCGTCAGTACAGGACCTCGCGCCTTTCACGACGTACGACTTGCCGGATTTGGCCACCTTGAAACGCTTCCTCTTCGAATCCATCTGCACTTTGCCGGTTTTTGCGTTCTTGGTCCCCTCGACATAGTTACCGTTGTTGAAAAATTGATAAATCCTGTAGTAATGCGCACCGCCCCAATAATCCTTTTGGTCGGAGATGAACGTTCCGGATATGGTCGGCATGGAACCGCCGTGGTTGGCGCCATGCGCACCGGCGCCACCGCCCCCAAGCGGCAACGCGGCAGAGGAGCCGCCGGTGTTCTGGGAAGACGCGCCGGGGTAATACCAGGTATTCATGGCATGCCGGACCTGTTGTCTGGCCTGCTCGCGCCCCTTCAGGGAAAGACCCTGAAAAATGTACACCATGCCGTTGTATCTGGATGCGACAAGGGACGAATCGAACTGGGCGTTGTTCTTGGTATGCCCCGAATATACGCGGGTAACGGCAGGATGTCCCGAGACCTGTCCCGGCTGTTCGGAAACGAAATTCTGGAAAGGAAGTCCCCGCTGGGTCATGGCCGTGGTCCATGCGTCCAGCAATTCGCCGAGCGTCATGTTGTGGGTGTCTGCAGCAGCGTACAGTTCTATGAACGCATCCTGAGAAGGAGCTATGCACTGTTTTATGAGGTCATTGCCCCGGGCAGAGACATTGTCTTTCCATCCGGGCGGACAGGTAAGCCCCTGAGACATGTCGGCAGCATAAAGAGGGGAAGCAAGACAAATCGACACAATGATCAACACCGCCCAAAATCTCATCAGCTTGAACATAGAACACTCCCACGATAGGTCCCTCCGGAAAACAACATCCTCAGGACACGGTTACAGCCTTCTTTTTCCAGACACAAAAAAGCTATGCATTGCGCATCTGCTCATTCCCACGATGCCGTGGCAAACCTCCAAACGACTCCACGGGCAACGGCAACCGGCTGACCACGCTGATCAGCTTGGGCCTTTCCCTCAGTCGCCGACACCGCCTGCAAACAATTAACCATACTCAACTTATTATATTTAATGACTATTTTGCAATTATTTCAATATTGCCATTTTTTTCGAGTCAAGGCAATGCATTCTAAGAAGACTAAAACCCCGCAACGATGTTCCGTCCAAAAAAGGCAAACGAAACACGGTTGGGCCATTTCCAGCGATGAGCAATCCATCCCCGAAAACGCCCGGCATCATCCGGTTCCTGAAAGGCGGCGATTGGCAACACCCCGCCGCCTGCAAAGATGACAGACGCCATGTTCTCCATACCGTGAGAATTGCGGATGAAAAAAAAAGCGCGTTGCGGTATCGTGGACCTGCATGCAGACGATACGGAATAAACAAAACACCGGCATGACACAGCGGGCCGGACACGTTCTCGAAACAGGTGCCAACGAATGCTATGATGTCCTTGGCAACAGGATGGACTGCCGCGACAGCGGACAGGACGCGGCTCGCCGCGACAGCGTCAGTACGGACCCGGATCGATTCCGCCCGCAGGGAGAAACGGTGCATGACACGCTTACGGGGCTGCACTGGCCCCGCCGGGCAGACGTTTTCACCTACCCCCTTTCGTGGCCCGAAACCCTGAATGAAGTCGCTCGACTCAATAAAACCAATTATCTCGGCCACCACGACTGGCGGCTACCCAACCGGCGGGAACTGCGCAGCCTGATCTCCCACGGAGCCAAAAACCCTGCCCTGCCCGAAAGCCATCCCTTCCACAACGTCTTTTTGGGCTGGTACTGGACCTCCACCACCTCGGCAATGGCAACGGCCTACGCATGGCGAGTGCAAATGCAGGGCGGGCGCATGTTCTACGGCAAGAAAACCGACCCGGGCATGGGCTGGCCCGTTCGTGGCGAAAGCATTGTCCTGCCGCGCACCGGACAGACGAACTGCCATGACGTTTCGGGCAACACGATGGACTGTGAAGGCTGTTTGCAGGACGGCGCGCTGCAAACCGGGGCGCCGTGGCCGGAGCCGCGTTTCACGACCAGGGAATTCGGCATCGTGGACCGGCTGACCCGGCTCGTGTGGCACGCATCTGCGGACCTTGCGGGACCGGCCCATTGGCAGGACGCGCTGAACGCGGTGCAGAAACTGAACCGCGATTCCGATATCGTCTGGCGGCTGCCGGACATCAACGAACTGGAATCGCTGGTGGACGCGTCGCAATCAAGCCCGGCACTGCCTTCGGGCCATCCCTTTGCACGGACCGCAGAGGCATACTGGTCATCCACCACAAGCTTTTATGAAACCGACTGGGCCTACGTCCTGTACATGCACAAGGGAGCGGTGGGCGTGGGCTTCAAGCAAAAGCCCGAGTTCAACTGCTGGCCGGTGGCCGGTCCGCTGTAGGCAGGCCCCCGCCACACCAAACGAACGTTCCGGCCCCAAAAACATACGCAAGGGAAAACAATTCATGGAATGGACATATCCGAACAGGCAAAAACGCGACGACGGCCAATACCGGCGCGTGGGATTCGAGCTGGAATTCGCCAGCGTGGGCATGGACCGGCTCGGCAATAAAATCGCCGAGCTCTATGGTGGAGAACTCACAAAATCATCAAAGTTCCGCTACAACATCACGTCCGGGGAATTCGGGGACTTCGGCCTTGAGGTGGACTCCATCCAATTACAGGAGCGCACCTATCTCGCCTTTCTGGAAAAACTCGGGTTCACTCCCGACCCCGACATGCTGGACCGCATCGACGACACCCTGTTCAATCTCGCATCCATTGCGGTGCCGCTGGAGATAGTCACGCCACCCATACCCATGGACAGGATACATGAGTTGGACCGGCTGGAAACCGCGCTCCGGGAGATGCACGCCAAAGGAACCCGCGCGTCCCTGCTCTACGGGTTCGGCATGCAGTTCAATCCCGAAATTCCCGCGCGCGACCCGTTCACCCTGCTTTCGTACCTGCGGGCGTTTTTGCTGCTGCTCGACTGGCTCAAACAAAGCATCAACGTAAACCTGACCCGCAGGATATCCCCGTTCATCAACGATTTTCCTCCGCAATACGTGGCCAAGGTGCTGGACCCGGCCTACAGGCCCGGCCAGACCGAACTCATTGACGACTACATGGCCTACAACCCCACCCGCAACCGGCCGCTGGACATGACCTGCCTGTTCGCTCATCTGGACAAAAAGCGCACGCTGGATTCCATCCACGAACCGCAACTGGTCAAACCCCGCCCGGCCTTCCATTACAGGCTGCCGGACTGCCGCATTGACGAACCCGGCTGGTCCATGGCGCTGGAATGGAACCGTTGGGTCACGGTGGAATGCCTCGCCGCCGACCTCGGCGTCATCGACGCACTGAGCCGCGAATATCTGAAACCGGGCAGGACCCCGGCCCGCTGGGTGGCGTTCCTGAAGGATGCGTACCTCAATGCATAGGCCGCGCATCGGAGTGAGCACACAGGACCGCGGCGGGTTCGCCCCATGGCTGTTCATATGGCTGAACCTGCGCCTTGCGGGCGCCGTTGCCGTGCGCATCACCCCGCGCAGGCCTGCGGACATCGCCGGGCTGCACGGGGTGGTGCTCAGCGGCGGGGCCGACATCACCCCCGGCCTGTATCAGGACGCGGAAAAGCCCATGAGCATACTGGATGCCACCAAGGATACCGAAAAACGCCATCCGTGGTGGATTCACCTCGTGCGCATGCTCGTTTCGCTGGCCATTTTCGTGTTTCGCTACCTTGCAGCGCGCAAAGGTGCACCGGCCACCAGCGAGGCGCGCGACGCACTGGAAGTCCGGCTCCTGCAACAGGCGCTTGAAAAGGATCTGCCCATTCTGGGCATCTGTCGGGGCATGCAGCTGGTCAACGTGGTCTGCGGGGGAACCCTGCACCAAGAAATAGCGGACGTGTACGAAGACGCACGGCATCCCAATACGGTCTTTCCGGTCAAAAACGTCGATACGGCACAGGGCAGCCGCCTCGCGCGCATCACGGGCAGGCAGACCCTGCGCGTGAACGGAATGCACCATCAGGCGGTGGATGCTCTCGGCAAGGGGCTTGAAGTCGTTGCCCGGGACGAATCAGACATGGTGCAGGCGCTGGAAGGCACGGAAAAACGCTTCGTGCTCGGCGTGCAATGGCACCCGGAATACATGATCCAGTTCCGTTCGCAACGCAGGCTCTTCAGAGCCCTTGTTGCTGCGGCCGCCGAATCCGTGCAGCAGGACTGACCGGGACGGGGCGCTCGCGGCTCACTCTTCGCCAGCCAGAGTTTCCTTGAAAAAACCGGCCAGCGCCTCGGCCGGTCCGCGACTCCGTTTTCTAGCGCACCGCGAGAGTCCGCCAACCTCCGAAACAGACTGAAAAGGGCCGCCCGTTGCACCGGGGCAGCCCTTGCAGAGAGGAGGAGTAAGTCAATGAATGCTGCTTCAGGATTTCCACGACTCCAGACGATCCTTGATCCGGGTCGCTTCCTGCTCCAGAAGCTCGAGTCTGTGTTCAAGCGAGGCTTTTTCCTCTTCGGGCGACAGAGCCACCACCGGGGAGGCGACATATGCGCCGCCGTATCCCGGTCCGAAACCGCGGCCAAAACCGCGTCCGAAACCACGGCCGTAGCCGCGTCCGCGACCATAACCGCCGTATCCGGCGCCGGTGCCACAGTTTCCGAATCCGCCGCCTGTCATGGCGCCCATTCCGCGCGGACCTGTTCCGTCAAATCCAGGCATGATGCAACTCCTTGCTGTTATCCCCGGACAGAAACATCACCACTTGCCCTCGTATAAGCATTTTCCGGACCAACACCTTAACAATCTGGGATCATGATCTTTATCGTCAAAAAATGATCAAATGACCCGGCAGCACGGCGTTATTTGTTCCCATCCGCAGGGCCGCGTCTGCGCAGATTTCGCCCACTGCAACAGCCCGCCCCACACATAAGACACAAAAAAAATGCGGCCCGCCCGGATCAATCGAACAGGCCGCGCTCGACTTACAGTCCCACGTTTTGCAGGTCTTCCCCGAGGTATTCGCGTTCGTTCTCGCCGAGAATGCCCAGCGAAAGCGCGATCAGGGTCCACAGGTGCACCACCGGGAACCCGGCCTCGTAGTGCTCGCTCAGGTCGTGAATCTGCGAATGACAGTTGTGGCAGGGCGCAATGCAATAGTCCGCCCCGGTCTGAAGAATCTGGTCCAGCTTGATGCGGCCGTACGCCCGGCGCGCCTCGGTATAGCCGGATTGCAGGAATCCGCCCCCGCCGCCGCAACAATAGTTGTTGGAACGGTTGGGCCACATGTCGATGAAGTTTTCCTCGCCCACCACGGAGCGGATCACGAAACGCAGGTCCTCGGCAACGGGATCGCCCAGCGACTTGCGCACCAACTGGCAAGGGTCCTGAACCGTAAAGGTCACGCCCAAATCCTTGTTCCAGTCGGAATTGACGGGCAGCTTGCCCTCGCGAATCCAGCGCGCATAGCACCGGATAATGCTTTCCATTTCAAAATCATGCTCAACATTGAACTTTTGCAGTCCGGCCCGGACTGCGTAGAATTCGTGGCCTCACTCGGTATTGAGCCAAACCTTGCACCCGAGGTCTTCCACGGCCTTGGCCTTGTTGCGCACCACGGTTTCCCATGCGTCGTCGTCGGCCAGGAACATGCAGTAGTTTTCCGCGGCCCAACCCCTGGTTCCGTAGGTCCAGTCCGCGCCGACCATGTTCAGTATCTTCCAGAGGGGCACCATCTCGTCCGGTTCGGTGACCGGCTCGCGCGAGTTCTGGTTCAGGAAGTAGTATGCGCCCTTCTTGTCGATGGGTGCTTCAAGATTCTCAAAGCCGGGCTGGGTTTCGCGAACCTCTTCGAGCACATCCTCGATCACGAACTTGAAGTCCTCGCTGGACGCGCCCATGGCACTGTTGCCATCCGTATTCAGGGCCTGCTCGCAGGAACCGAGAATACCCTTGGGCCGCTGGTCGCGCGGCCATGTCTGGCGCGCATAATAAACCAACTGCGGAATATCCACTTCCATGGGGCAGGCATAAATGCACCGCTTGCACATGGTACAGAGCCAGACCCACGGCGTGGACATGATGACCTCGTCCTGCCCCATGGCGGCCAGACGCAGGAACTTGCGCGGGCTCATGTCCTCCAGCCCGGTGGCCGGACAGCCCGCGGAGCAGGCCCCGCAGGTGAGGCACATGTTCAGGTTGCCGCCCTCGGGCAGCAACTCCTGCACCTTGTCCATGAACTTGGACTGTTTCACGTCAATGGAAAGCACTGCGGATTCGCCCATGATACCTCCTTGCGGCTTTGCCGGACGCGCAACGCGCCCAGACTATCCGTAAAGAGCAAGAGCAAGGCCAAAATCGCAGAATATCCGGGACCAATGATTTCAACGGATTAGGCAGGCAGGGAAACCAATGATGCAACTGATGTTGCGTTATCGTGTTGCAGTGCGCAACAAACAACGCAACAGATGCAACATCGGCAAAACGCCCTTGTGGCGTATCACAGCCCGTGCTTGCGCCTGCGCCGCCACAGGGTGGTGCGGTCGATGCCGAGCGCCTGCGCGGCCTCGTTCATACGCCAGCCGTGCCGGTCCAGATGTTGGCGAAGCCGTGTGCGCTCGTCGGTCTCGTCTGATGCATCTCCGCCGGGCACTGCCGGACGCGGCCCGGAAAGCAGATAGTGCGGCAGGTCGGCCGCGTGGATGGTCTCGCCGGTGCTCAAAATGACCCCGTGTTCGATGATGTGCCGCAGCTCGCGCACATTGCCGGGGTAGTGGTAATCCAGAAGGACTTTGAGTGCGCGCGGCGAAAGCTCCTGTGCCGTTTTTCCTTGCAACGCCGAAAATTCGTTCAGAAAATGGTCGATGAGCAAAGGGATGTCGCAGCGACGCTCGGACAGCGGCGGCAGGGCAAGCTCCACCACACGCAGACGGTAAAACAGGTCCGGCCGGAACACGCCCCGGTCAGCCATGGCCGCAAGATCCCGGTTGGTAGCGGCCATGAGGCGCACGTCCACGCTCTCCGGGCTGGTGGCCCCGAGGGGAATGTATTGCTGCTCGTCCAGTACCTGCAAGAGTTTGGCTTGCGATTCCAGCGGAATGTCGCCCACCTCGTCCAGAAAGATGCTGCCGCCCTGCGCCTCGGCAAACAGGCCGGGCCTGTCCTCCCTCGCATCCGTGAACGCACCCTTACGGTAGCCGAAAAGCTGCGATTCCAGCAGACTGGCAGGAATGGCCGCACAGTTGACCTTCACGTACGGGCCGGACGAGCGCGGACTCAAGTTGTGGATGACCCGGGCCAGCAGGTCCTTGCCCGTGCCCGTGTCGCCCTGCAGCAGCACCGTGGCCTCGGTGGGGGCGACGACCTCCACGGTGCGAAACAGCCGCTGCATGGCCGGATCGCGCCCCACCATGTCCGAAAAGCGATAGGACTGGCGCACGCATTTTTCCAATGCCTGCCGGGCCGTGAGGTCCACAAAGGATTCCACCCCGCCCAGCACCGTGCCCTGCTCGTCGCGCAGCACCGCGGCGGTGACCTCCAGCGGCACGCGCCGGTTATTCCGGTTCACGATCTCCACGCGCGCCTTGACCACGTTGCGGCCGGAACGCATGGCCTGCTGCAGGTGGCATTTCTTTACGCAGCGGTCGGATCCGAACACGTCGCGGCAGAGTCTGCCCATGGCCTCCTGCGCGGTAAATCCCGTGATGCGTTCGGCCTCGCGGCTGAAAAAAATGATCCTCCAGTCCGTGTCCACGGCAAACACGCCCAGTCCGACGCAGTCCAGAATCCGCTTCAGCCCGGTGGAATCGACCTGCCCGTTCATGACATTTCCTTTGGCGGCCCTCGACGCGCGCCCGAATTCCCTCTTTCATGGTTTTATTACCATAGTTACCCCGGTTTGCATGTTCATGGCAACCCGGCACCGGGAAAGACACTGCTGCACCGCACAAAAAAAACGGCCCCGAACCGCAATGGTCCGGGGCCGCGTTGTCGTTTCCGGGCAATGTCCGCTACTTTGCGGCCGGGCCGTAGCCCAACGGCAGCTGCTTGAAGCGGCCGCCATAGATGATGGGGTCACCCTTGTAGCCGAGTTTCTTGAACTCGATGTAGTTGGTGACGCCGATCAAATCGCCCACGTCGCGTCCTTGGGACTGCATGTACCTGAAGTCCGTGCCCCTTTCCGCCAACTCCTTGAACTTGACGTTCCGGGAGTCCTGATGGCAGCGGTCGCACGTCTTCTCGCCCTTCAGGCTTTCATGGCACTGCACGCAGGAGAGCGCGCTCTCCTTGGGCATGACCTCGTGCTCGATGCGCCAGTACATATCCGTGGCCACCCACATGTATTTGCCGCTGTACGGCAGCTTGGCCTTTTTCATGCCCTCGCCAAAGGACTTCTGCCAGTCCCGGTTCTTCCAGTAGGCGGTCTTGTCGTCCTTGCCGTAAGGATACAGGTGCGGAATGAGCAGATAGCGATGCTCCGCATCCGCGGGCTGGATGCCGGACATGATCTTGAACGGCGTGATCCGCGAATGGGGGTCGCCGATGGAACCGATGGGCTCGGTGATGCGCGTGCGCACGAGCTGCTGCTTCTGTTCAAAGGTCAGCGTTTCGCCGGGCGCGAATCCCTGTGCCTCGGGATCAATGGCGTCGCCGAGCAGCAGGCGGCTCATGAAGCCGTTGTACCAAGCATACTGCGGCTTGGCGGATTCCTTCCAGAGGAAGCTCCCCTTTTTCCAGTTGTAATCCGGCTTGCCGTACTTGTCCTTGCCCACCACACGCTCCGTGTCTCCGGCCGTGGACCAGTCCCACCACGTCTTGGTGGGGCTGCACTTGGAATAGACCGGCGAATGGCAGGTATTGCAGGCCACGGTGGTACTGTGCTTGTTCAGGTGATGGTCCAGCAGGGTGTCGCCATAGTGCGGCGCGGACGTATGGCAGTCCTCGCAGGCCCGGGAACCTTCGGCCACGGGCGCGGACGTGGAACGGCCCGATATCTTGTGGTTGCGGGTCTTGTGGCATTCCACGCAGGAGAAGTCGTACCCGCCCATGTGCACGTCGCAGTTCCGGCTGGGCCAGAACAGCTCGGCGCTCATGTCCGCGTGCTTGACCGCATCGCCCCCGCCGCCGCTGAAGTGGCAGGTGCCGCAGGTCTTTCTGCTGGTGGGGCCGACATTCTTGGCCACATAGTTCAGATCCACCTTGGGATCGGGCATACCCGCCTTGGGCGGGGCCTTGACGTAGCTGCCCGTGGTGTCGTGACACACAAGGCAGTCAATGTTCTTTTCGTTGGTGAAATCAAAGGAAGCGTCCTTCCAACCGTATCCCGCATGGCATGATGTGCAACGAGCCTCGTTGCTGATGGGGGATATTCAGAAATTGTTGAGCGTCGTTGTCCCCTTTCCCGACATGACGCTCTTTCTGTGTTCGGTTGTATACGGCGAAGGCCCGCGCCACAGCCAATGGGCCGTGGACAGCATGTCCTCGCCCGCGGCCTGATGGCAGCGCAGGCACTCCATGGTCACCTGTTGGGGCGTGGGATTTTCCGGCAGCTTGACCAGTTCCTTGTGGTCCACGCTGCGCTTGGCATGACACCCCTCGCACCCCACCGGTCCCTTTTTCATCTTCTCGTGGCAGTCCATGCACTGCATGTGATAGGCCGCCTTGAGTCCGATGCGCTCGGAACCGTCGCCAATGGCCGTTTCCTGATGGCAGGCTCGGCAGGCCACGGTTTCCGGGGCCTTAGGGTCCGCAGGCCGCAGATGGTGGCAGGCCGCGCAGTCGCCGTCCAGCGCTGCGGCGTGCTTGGAATGCATGAACCGCACGGGCTCGTATTTCTTTTCGTAGGTATCAACATACGGACTGTCCAGCAGGATGTAGCTGTGCTTGATGTCCTTGTAGCCGATGCCCATCTTGCGCAGACGCTGCTGTCTGAGCGGCAGGTCCTCCATGAGCACCTTTTCCACGAAAGGATACTTCTTGGTGGCCAGCTTTCTGGCCTCGTCCTGATCCTTGGCCGCCCATCCTGCGGGCATGGGGGTCCTGTCCTTGCGGGACTTGACCACGGGCTCGGCGTCCCCAGCGGGCACCGCGGCCCATGCCGGGACCGAAACCCCGGAACCGACCGCAACGGCTGCAAACGCCAGCCACGCGAGTATGTTTTTCATCATTGGGAAACCTCCTGCTTTTGGGCGGAGAGCACCGGGAAGAAGGTCACGAACACCCGGTACAGGAAGAAGATGGTAGCCACGGCTCCGGCGGTGACCAGCACCTCGCCGATGGCCGGATAATAGGGATGCGACGCATACGGGGCCTTGAACGAGACCACGAACACGTTGAACCGGTTCAGCATGACCCCGGCCACGATCATGAACGCTGCGGAGAACAGCAGCTTGCGCGAACGGCGCACCGCCGGGAACAGCAGCATGACCCACGGCACAATGACGCCCAGCACCACTTCCACAAGGAACGAATTGCTCTGGGCCGAGCCGTCCAGCAGGGTCACATAGGCACCCCGGGCGATCAGGTCGCCCACCTTGATGGCCATGTAGATGCCCAGAAGCAGGATGGTGATGCGCGAGAGCGGGCCGAGCACGTTCATTTCGGAATCCAGCTTCAGCGACGACGTGGCTATGGTCGTTTCCACCACGACCATGGGATAGCCCACGGCAAAGGCCGAGGTCAGGAACAGAAGCGGCATGAGCGGCGTGTGCCAGAGCGGCGAAACCTTGGTGGGCGCGATGACCAGCAGGGTTCCGAGGCTGGACTGGTGCATGCAGGACAACACCACGCCGAGGATGATGAACACCCACATGGTTTTGTCCAGAATGCGGTTCAAAAAGGCCAGCAGGCGAATCTTTTTCCCGAGGCGTTCGGCAAGAACCGGGATGAACTCGATCCAGAGCACGGTCACATACGTCATCACGCACATGGCCACCTCGAACAGGGCCGAGTTGTGGTTCTGGTAGACGATGGGTTTCCAGATGGCCCACGAACGCCCGATGTCAACGAACACCGCGATGGCCACGAAGGTGTAGCCCAGTGCGGCGGTCAGCAGCGCGGGCCGGGTCACGGCCTCGTAATAGTGGCGGCCGAGGATGTGGGCCAGAAACGCGGTGGTGAATCCGCCCGCGGCAAGGGCTACGCCCGAGGCCACGTCCAGCCCGATCCAGATGCCCCACGGGTAGTGGTTGTTCAGGTTGGTGACAGCGGCCAGACCAAAGGTGTAGCGAACCACCAGCGTCAGGGCGGCCGCAATCATGAACACCAGCATGACATAGGTGCCCGGGGTCCAGAACGGCCTGTCCACGGGGTACGGCTTATGCGTCATGGTCTTCCTCCTTGTGCTTGCGGGAGGTGTATCCCATGACCGCGCCCAGCAGACCGAACAGGGCCAGCGGCGACCACAGATAACTGAACAGCGCGTGCTGAATCGTTTCCGAGGTCTGGGGCATGGGCCGCGCGGGCAAGTTCTGGAAACCGACCTTGCCGAAGTCGTCGCCGGAAATGTACAGCCAGCTCGTGCCGCCCACTTCCTTTTCTCCATACACGTGGTCCACGTACCGCGCCGGATCGCGGCTGATGCGGCCCTTGGCCAGCTCCAGCACCTTGTCGCGCTTGCCAAAAGTGATGGCCTCCACCGGACAGATGGAAACGCAGCCGGGTTTCTGGCCCTTTTCCAGCCGGTCGAAACAGAAGGTGCACTTGCGCACCTGCGGCGTGATCGGGTCGTGGTACTCGTAGGCGGGAATTTCAAAGGGACATGCCGCCATGCAATAGCGGCAGCCGATACATTTGCTCACGTCGTAATGCACCGCACCGTCGGGACGCTTGGAAAGCGCGCCCGTAATGCAGGCCGAAACGCAGGCCGGGTCCTGGCAGTGCATGCACTGCACCTTCACGAACGTGGGCGCGAGCTTGTTCCTGTCGTCCATGCGGCCCGGGTAATACCGGTTGATCACGGTATAGACCTTGTCATCGGGTCGGCGTTTGGCGTCGAGGATGGTCAGGTCGTCAAATTTTGTCTCGGGCTCGGGCAGCTTGTTGACCTCGTTGCAGGCCTGCTCGCACTTGCGGCAGCCGACGCAACGGGTCAGGTCCACCAGACACCCGAACGGGTCCGGCGGAGCCTTGGACTCCCACGCCTGCGCCTTGCCGGGCATCGCGACGGCCATGCCTGCGGCCCCCAGCGCCCCCAAAAACTTTCTGCGGGGAATGCTCATGATTATCTCCTCCCTATTCAAACACGATTGTCACACATGAGTACCTGCACCATACCTGCCTCATGGCGTTAGTGCATTGATAACCGTCAATTTTTATGGAAAGAATCAAGTCATGAACACGCATGAACATTTGCGCGGCATCCCCCTGTTCGCGGACCTTGACGACGACGCACTGGGCGCGCTGGCAAAAAGGGCGCGCACCCGCGTGTACCAAGCCTCGGAGCGTATCATCAGCCAGTCGGACGACAGGCAGGCCTTCTTCATCGTGCTTTCGGGACGGGTAAAAATCTTCCGCAGCACTGCGGAAGGCAAGGAGCAGATTCTCTATCTGGTGGAGGAAGGACAGCCGTTCTGCTTCTGCACCGCGTTCACGGACAGGCCGTATCCGGTCAACGTGACCGCATTGGAGGAAAGCCGGGTGGCGGACATTCCGGCCGCGGACATGGAAGACCTCGCCCGCAGGGAGCCGCTGTTGCTGCTCAAGATCATGCAGACCCTCTCCGCCCGCCTGCTTGAGTCCATGAACATGGTCGAATCACTGGCCCTGCTGGGCACGCAGGAACGCATCGCCTGCTACCTGCTGCACGCGGAAGCCGGGTCGCAATCCGAGCCGGGCCAGCCGTTCAGCCTGCCCATCTCCCACCGCGAGCTGGCCAAGATCGTGGGCACCACACCGGAGACCCTTTCGCGCACCATCCAGAAATTCAAACGCGAAAACCTGCTGGAAGCCAGCGGCAAAACCGTTCGCATCCTTGACCGCGAGGCGCTCGCGGCCATGCAGCAGGCATAAATCCTTCGCGTCAATTGCGGCCCAGCCACCAGCCCAGCCCAAAGGCGGCCAACACCCCGCCCCAGCCGAAGCCGGGCCGTGTCTGTTGTTGTCTTTCGGCCCATGTCTCAAGGGCCGCCATTTCCGCGCTCACGTCCAATTCAAGAAACAGATCCAATTCCACGTCCTCGCCGCTTGCATCCATGAACCGTTCGGGATGATTCACCGCATCCACAAGAGTCTGCAAAACCCGCAGCACGTCACGCACCACGCGCTGTTGCACGGCAACCAGCAGCGGTCCGGCCTCTTCGGCTCCTTCAAGCTCGGCACATTTGACCTCGTCCACGGAATCGAGAATCTCGCTCAAGGCGTGCTCAAGGTCATCCATGACCAATTCAATGGCAACGTCGTCAACGGTCCCGCCCAACCGGTTGAGCGCAGCCGCAACTTCGGACGCGCTCTCCCGCAGGCGTTCCAGCATGCCGTCGATGAACCCCGGGCAATCCGAAACCGTTTTCACGTCATATTCGAAACAGTCCGGCCGTCCATGCAGCCGCCGGGAAATCCGGCCCGCCAACGGCCCGGCAAACGCCGCCATGGTCCGGTATTCCTCGGCAATGAAAATTTCAACGTCGTCATCCATGGGAGCCTCCACCGCAAAAGACTATCCGAAAACGAAACGCCGATAAATATGAAAATACCTATTGGGAGACACAAAAAAACCGCGCGCCGTGATCGTGGCACGCGGTTTCCGTCGAAACTCAATGGATCAAAAATGATTACACCTGCAGGGCGGCCACGGCTGCGGCGCACACGGCCTTGGCCGAGCTTTCGTGCTCTACCGCGTATTCCTCGTCACCACGCGCAAACACGGCGCGCCAGCGGGTGTCGGTCATGCTCTTGGGGCAGCAGTCCTTCATGGCAAAGGAAAAGCCCTTTGCCTCCAGCAGGCCGGAGACCTGCAAGGCCGCGTTGATGTCCTGCGCGGCGCAGGCAGGGCAGTCCGATCCCAGCAGCGTTCCCAGTTCCTTTTCCAGCTCTTCCACAGTGCGTTGCGGCATTATTTTTCTCCGACTCTGGTATGTTGTTGCGTTCAATTCGCGACAATCCGGCATGTCGCGCAGGAACTCAACCACCAAAAATCCGTGGCGTCAACATCCGGCCTCCATGCGGACACGCAACAAATCCGGTGCCGAACCTTGCGCAATACCCTGTTCATTGGCAGGGTGGTGCGTGCCCCCTATCATGGGATGATCAAAAAACCGTACAGGGAGAAACCATGCCGGACACGGCCACGCCGCACCATACGCTCGATACGGCCGCACCGGTTCTGTCCGCCTCGGGCGCGCACAAGCCCGCCCCCGGCGAACGCGCCGCATTGGAGCAGGACGAACAGGCCGCCCGCCGGTATCTGCGATCCCTGTGCTGGCCGGATGAAACGCCCCGCTGTCCGCGCTGCGCCAACGCCAAAATCTATTCCCTGAGCAACGACCGCCTGCGCTGCGCGGCCTGCAAGTACACCTTTCGCCCGTTCACGGGACGCTGGCTGGACAACGGCGCCCTGAACTGCTCCCAATGGCTGACCCTGCTGCGGCTTTTTGCAAACGACACGCCCATGGCCGAAATCATGGAAACCCTGAGTCTTTCCTACAACACCGCGTTCAAGGCCACCACGGCCATCCGTTTCGCCATTCTGGCCCACGCCACGGACAGCGCCCAGCTTCTCGGACCGGACACACGGCTGGATTCCTACCTCAAGGGCACACGGCTCACGGGCGGCCCGGCCTGCATGCGCATGGATTCCATCCCGGTCTACGGCATCATGGAAACCGACCAGTGGGTTTTCATCGACCTGATCCCGGGATTCCGTGCGGAAACGCTCTTCCATTTTCATCTCAACTTCCACCTGAAGATCGTGCGCTCCGGGCATCTGGTCTATTCGGACAAATACAAGAACTACGACACGCTGCTGCTCTGCGGCAACGACACCCTGCCCTACGACTGCATCCGCCGCCGCAGGGGAAAGGTGCATGTGGACGAGGCCGAGACACCGTTTTGGGGCTATCTGCTGAACAACCTCAAACGGCTGCGCGGCATTTCCTGCCAGCGGTTTCCGCTCTATCTCAAGGAATTGGAATTCCGATACAACAACCGGGGCAAAGACCTGTTGCCCATGCTGGACAATTACCTGTGCGCGCTGGTGCGGCCCGGAGTCGGGATTTAGCGCGACAAATCAGTAGGAAAAGAATGCCTCCGGCGGCCAAAGAACCTTTTGGGAAAAAGGTTCTTTGGAATCTCCAAAACCGTTTGTGCTGCGTCTGGCCCGCTTCGCGGTCCGGACGCAGGTGTCGTTAAAAGCGCATGACGGAGACATTCTCCTCGTTTGGCATGCCGCTGCATCCTGCGGATGCAGCAGCAGAACAGGGACGACGCGTACAAAACGTACGCGAGAATCTGGTCTTTGTGCAGCAACGCCGCTATCGGGCGGGGCAACCATTCATGCAGGCTGGCGAGAAAGGTTCGAGAGCCAGGCGCAAAAAAAGACCAGGGACGACACGTACAAAACGTACGCGAGAATCTGGTCTTTATGCAGCAACGGCCGCTATCGGGCGGGGCAACCATTCATGCAGGCTGGCGAGAAAAGTTCGAGAGCCAGGCGCAAAAAAAGACCAGGGACGACGCGTACAAAACGTACGCGAGAATCTGGTCTTTATGCAGCAACGCCGCTATCGGGCCTTTATCGCCAGCCTGACTAGGAAATGTAGCGTACCAGACGAGATATGCCCACCATGTCGAACACAGTGCGGAAATTGTCGGAAAGCCCTTCCACGGCTACCTGTCCACCGCTTTCGCAGTAGCCGGTCAGCAGTTCCGCGAGCGCGGAAATCCCGGCCCCGTTGATGGAGGCGTTGGCGTCGAAACGCAGCTTCATGGCCTTGCCGCCCTTGTTTGCGGCCTGTTCAAAACCGTTGCGCAGCGCCTTTTCACTCAACCCGGTCAGGTTGCCGCGCAAGGCCAGCACCACGGTATCCCCGTCCTGCTCCACGGCTATCTGGGTCTGCTCGTTGCGGGAAAGGGCCAAACGCTGTTTTGCGCGCTCAAGGGCCTGCGCAAGGGTCTGCCGCTGCACGGGCTTGTTGATGAAATCCGTGGCGTCCAGATTCAGGGCCTCGATGGCCAGTTCCATGTCGCCGTGGCCGGTGATGATGACCACCTCGGCGTGGGGATCGATGCGCTTGATCTCGCGCAGGGCCTCGATGCCGTCCATGATCGGCATCTTGATGTCCGTGAGCACGATCTCGGGCCGGTGCTCGCGAAACGCGTCCACGCCTTCGCGGCCGTTTTCCGCGGTCAGAGTCTCGTAGCCCAAAGCGCCCAGCAACAGGCCGAACATCTTCAGGGTCGGTTTTTCATCATCAATGACCAAGATTTTCTGCATCACGCGTGTCCCTCCCTCTTGGACGCGCCCGTTTCATGGACCGGAAATTCCAGCCGGAAACAGGTGCCGCGTCCCGGCGTGCTGTCGATGTGCATTTCCCCTCCGTAATCCTTCACGATTCCGTACGATATGGCAAGTCCCAACCCCATGCCATGTCCGGCTTCCTTGGTGGTGTAGAACGGCTCGAAGACCTTGTGCCGCGCGTGCTCGGGAATACCCTGCCCCGTGTCTTCCACGGACACGAAGACATGGCCGTCTGCCGCGCCGGACCGGATGGTAATCCGCCGGTCCGCCTTGGTCGCGATCGGGCTGCTCATGTCGTTGATGGCGTCGCGCGCATTGGTCAGCAAATTCAGGATGACCTGTTGCAGACGGTTGGATTGGGCGAGTATGGGCGGGACCTCATTGAAATCCAGCACGAAACGGATGTCGTCCAGTTCGAACTGGCGGCGCAGCAGCGAGAGCACTGCCTGCACGGCCCGGTTCACATCCACGTCTTCCCGCACCATGTCGGCCTTGCGCCCGAACCCGCGCAAAGTCCTGATGATCTCCGAAACGCGGTCCACCTGCGCGCTGATTTCCGCGATGACCTCGCGCTGTTGATTCTCGGGGACTTCCCTGCCCTGCTCCTGCATCATCATCAGGTATTCGCTGCCCATCTTGATGGCGTTGAGCGGCTGGTTCAGCTCATGGGCTATGCCCGCGGACATTTCGCCCAGCGATTTCATCTTTCCGGCCTGTATGAGTTGGGCGTCCTTTTCGATCATCTCGGTGATGTCGGTCACGCCCACGATGATGGCATGCCTGCCGCGATAGGAAATGGGACAGGCATGCATGTTCACGAAGAACGGCTCGCCCTGCCTGCGGTAGTGAATGACCTTGGGAAAATACGCACACCCGCCCTCGCCGTCCAGCTGCTGGGCGCAGACCGTGCCGTCTTCGGCCGCAAGGGCCTCAAACGGCATGCCCTTGAGCTCGCTGCGGGAATACCCGTACAGCTCCTCGGTGCGCGGATTGGCGTCCACAATGGTTCCGTCCGAGCAATCCACCACGAAAACCGGGTCCGGCCCGGAATCGAAAAGCGAACGGTATTTTTCCTCGGATTCCCGCAAACGGTGGCGGTACAGCCGGATGGACCAGACCATGTTGCGAAACGAATCCGCCAGCTGCACAACCTCGTCGCCCTGCCGCTTGCGGTAAAACAGGCACCTGTTGCAGTTGCGGTATTCGTCCGCCATGTGCCCCGGGGTCTGGTCATAGCTCAGGTCGAAATGCCAGCACGGCAGGTCCGTATCCTTGTAGGCCGGGCATTGGGTGGGGTCCCAGTTGCCGTCCGAGTTCTTGACGGGGGTGTCGAAGTTGCCGCGGCTGATCTCGTCGGCAATGACCGTGAGGTCGTGAATGGGCCGGGTGATGGATCGCGAAAGCCGGTGCGAAAGGTAAAAGGCGATGAGCACCACACCGGAAATAAAACCCAGAAAGGCCACGCGCAGCTTGGAAACAAGGCTGTCGATGTGCGTCTTGCTCAGGCCCACGTGCACGGTGCCGATGCGGTACAGCCCCTCGTTGATGGGCGCGGCGATGTCGTAGACCTGCGTGTGTCCCACCCGCACCAGCCGCACGCTGTCGCGTCCTTCCTCGGCCAGCTTGTGATCAAGCAACTCGTCCGGAAGCTGGCGGGTCATGGTATGCGCCAGCACGGTTCCTTCCTGGTCCTCGACGATGATGTAGGAAATGAGATGTCGGCGTTCCTGCAAGCGCACCTCGTCGAAAATCAGGGCCAGCAGCTGGGGAATGTCGTCATCCAGAATGTGCACGCCCCCACGATCCGCAATGGAATGGGCGATGCTCTTGCCGCGCTGCTCCAGTTCGTCCGTGAGCGATGACACCAGAATCCAGCGCGCCACAAGCGCGATCATCACGGAGATGAACATGATGCCCGCCAGCATGGACAGCACCATCTTGTTCTGGAAGCTGGCCGCGCCGAAACGGCGTTCAATAGCCCGAATCAGGCTCATGTGCCGCCCCCGTCGGGCTGCGTCTCCGTTGCCGGGCCACCCGCCCGACCGACTCCGGATACGGGACCGGCCCCCGTGACGGCGCCTGAACAGTCTGCCCCATGTCTGGACACCAACGCGCTCCAATCGTGGAAAGGCTCCATGCGTCCGCCGGTCAGCCGGGCAAAGAAAACCCGGTCAAGGCCCTGATGGTCGTCGGGACCGAACGAGGCGCGCAGGGAACGGCCCAGCGGAAAATCGGAAAGGGACTCGATGGCGCGGATGAACCCGATGCGCGTGAGCTTGCGGCCCGCCTTGCGCAGCCCCTCCACCATGACGCGCGCGTTCAGGTAGCCTTCCAGCCCCACGTCGCTGGGCTCTTCACTGGGATAGTAGCGCTTGAGCAGAGTCACGTAATCCGGCTCGCCACCCTGTGTGGAAAACGTCTGCGGCGGCGGCACCACCTGCGACACGACCACCACGCATTGGCCCGTGTCCGCCACCCGGCGCGCCAGTTCTTCGCCGCCCACGAATGAAACGTTGTAAAACAGCGGGCAGTAATCCTGTTCCACCGAGCGGTGGATGAACTCGCCGCAGGCGTCATACGTGCCGATCATGACCACGGCCTCGGCCCCGGAATGAAGAATCTTGTTCAGCCCCTCCTCCACGTCACGGGTTCCCCGGATATACGAACCGCGCGCCACAGGCTCCAGTCCATACTGCTTGAGCGCCAGCTCCGTGCCCACAAGCCCGTCGAACCCATAGGCGTCGAACTGATAAAAAACCGCGATGTCGCGAATGCCGAGGCCCTGCACCAGATGCCGCACGGCCGCCTCGGTCTCCTGATAGTAGGAGGCGCGGATGTTGACCACGTAGCGATTGAACGGCTCGCGCAGGGCGTTGGCCCCGGTGAACATGCCCAGCAGCGGAATGCGTGCCTCCTGCACCATGGGCAGTATCTTCACGGTGGTGGGCGTGCCCACGTAACAGAACAGGGCAAACACGCGGCCGCCGAGAATGAATTGCTGTGTGTTGGCCAGACAAGTGGGCGGATCATAGGCGTCGTCGCGAGCCACCACGCGGATGGTACGTCCGTGCACGCCGCCGGATTCGTTCACATAGCGGATATAGCTCATGGCCCCGCGCAGGGTCTGGGTTCCCAGATACCCGGCGTGGCCGGAAAGGGCCAGCGACGACCCGAGGCGAATCTCGGTGTCGCTCACGCCGGGCGTTTCGCGCGCGGAAAGGTCGTCTCTATCCACGGGTTCGCAGGCGCCACAGGCGAATACGAGGACGAAAAGGATGGAAAGCAAGTACTTCAAGCCGCCTCCACGGGCTGGATGAATCCATGATTTCGCCCAAGGTACGTGCCCGCATCAAAAAAAACAAGAAACACCCACTTGCCCGCACAACGGCATCGGACGCCTGCTCTTTCCATGTGGTGTCGAATCCTTGGCAAGACCCACTTTGCCGCACGAAATCACCGGAACCGCAAAACGCGGAGAATCCGCATGAACAAAGGGCGGAGAGCACATTTCAAACAGGGCGCACAACAGGTGAAAACACCCTGACGTGTTTGAATTAACACGTTGAAAAAAGACCTGCGCGTGCAATAATGGAGGCCACTGAAAATTGTTAGCTGAACCCAATATCGCAGCGGCCCGAGGCCCTGCGCAAACCAAGGAGGCCATTCATGAAATGTGACCGCCGGAGCTTCCTGAAGCTCGCAGGCTCGTCCGCAGCATGTCTCTCCCTGGCCCAGCTCGGCGTGAATCTCACGCCGGTCAAGGCGTACGCCGCCGGTCTGAAGATCGACGGGGCAAGGGAAGTGATCACGGTCTGTCCGTTCTGCTCGGTGAGCTGCCACATCATAGGCTATGTGAAGGGCGACAAGCTCGTGGGCACGGAAGGCGACCCGGACTACCCCATTAACGAAGGTTCCCTGTGCGCCAAGGGCGCGGCCATGCTGAGCATGACCACCAGCCACCACAGGCTCAAGAAACCCATGTACCGCGCTCCCTACAGCGACAAGTGGGAAGAAAAGAGCTGGGACTGGGTGATGGACCGCATAGCGCGGCGCATCAAGGACACCCGCGACAAGGACATCATCCTCAAGAATGAGAAGGGTGACACGGTCAACCGTCTCGAATCCATGTTCCTGCTGGGCACCTCCCACGCGGGCAACGAAGAGTGCGCGCTCGCGCATCAAGCCATGAGAAGCCTGGGCGTCGTCCACATGGACCACCAGGCCCGTATCTGACACAGCGCCACAGTTGCGGCTCTGGGAGAGTCGTTCGGACGCGGTGCGATGACCAACCACTGGATCGACATCAAGAATGCCGATTCCATCCTCATAATGGGCAGCAATGCTGCCGAACACCACCCGATTTCATTCAAGTGGGTACTCAAGGCCAAGGACAAGGGCGCCACGGTAATGCACGTGGACCCGAAGTTCTCGCGCACGTCGGCCCGCTCGGATTTCCATGTCCCCCTCCGTTCGGGCACGGACATCGCTTTTCTGGGTGGCATGATCAAGTACATCATCGACAACGACCGCTTCTTCAAGCAGTACGTGGTGGAGTACACCAACGCCTCGCTCATCGTGGGCAAGGAATTCGGATTCAAGGACGGCCTGTTCGCGGGCTATGATCCCAAAACCAGAAAATACGACAAGAGCAAGTGGAACCTGGAGCTGGATTCCAAGGGCGTTCCCAAGCGGGACAAGAGCCTCAAGCATCCCCGCTGCGTGTTCCAGCTGCTGAAAAAACACTACTCGCGCTACACGCTGGACAAGGTCTCCGCCACCACGGGCGTGGCCCCCGAAGACCTGCTGCGCGTGTACAAGACATTCTCGGCGACCGGACGCGGCGACAAGGCCGGCACCGTGATGTACGCACTGGGCTGGACCCAGCACACCGTGGGCGTGCAGAACATCCGTTCCGCAGGCATCATCCAGCTGCTGCTGGGCAACATCGGCGTGGCCGGCGGCGGCATCAACGCGCTGCGCGGCGAGCCCAACGTGCAGGGGTCCACGGACCACACCCTGCTCTACCACATCATCCCGGGCTATATGGCCATGCCCCACAACGAGTGGCAGACCTACGAGCAGTACAACAAGGCCAACACCCCGGTCAGCAGCGACCCGCAGTCGGCCAACTGGTGGCAGCACAAGCCCAAGTACTTCGCCAGCCTGCTCAAGGCCTGGTACGGCGAAAACGCCACCAAGGAAAACGGCTTCTGCTACGAGCTGCTGCCCAAGATCGAAAAGGACGAGGACTATTCGTACCTCTACCTCTTCGACCGCATGTACAACAACAAGATCCGCGGCGGCATCATCATCGGGCTGAACCCCATGAACAGCGTGCCCAACACCAACAAGCTCAGAAAGGCGCTGGACAACCTCGACTGGCTCGTGACCAGCGAACTGCACCATTCCGAGACCACGGACAACTGGCACCGCCCGGGCGCGGACCCCAAGAAGATCAAGACGGAAGTCTTCCTGCTGCCTTCGGCCCATCGCCTGGAAAAGGACGGCTCCGTGACCAACTCGGGACGCTGGCTGCTCTGGCACCACCAGTGCGTGAAACCCGCGTTCGAGGCCCGGCCCTTCGGCGACATGTTCGTGGGCATCATGAACCGCGTGCGCGCCTTGTACAACAAGGAAGGCGGCACACTCCCCGAGGCCGTGACCAAGCTGAACTGGCCTGAAAAGTACGACCCCGAAAAGCTGTGCGCCGAGATCAACGGCTACTTCACCAGAGACACGGTCATCAAGGGCAAGAAGTACAAGAAGGGCCAGCAGGTGCCTTCGTTCACGGCCCTGACCGACGATGGTTCCACGTCCAGCCTGAACTGGCTGTACGCGGGCAGCTACACCGACGAGGACGGCAACAAGGCCAAGCGTCGCAGCACCAAGCAGACCGCCATGCAGGCCAAGATCGGCCTGTATCCCAACTGGGCGTGGTGCTGGCCCGTGAACCGGCGCATCCTCTACAACCGTGCCTCGGTGGACCTCAACGGCAAGTCCTACAACCCGGAAAAGGCCGTCATCGAATGGAAGAACGGCAAGTGGGTCGGCGACGTGCCCGATGGCGGATGGCCGCCACTGGCAACGGGCAAGGGCAAGCTGCCCTTCATCATGCACAAGCACGGCATGGGCCAGCTCTATGGCCCGGGCAGGGCTGACGGACCGTTCTCCGAGCACTACGAGCCCGTTGAAACGCCGGTCAATAGCAACCTGTTCTCCGGCCAGCTCAACAGCCCCTGCTACAAGTTCGTGGACAGCGACATGGACAAGCTGTCGCCGCCCGCGAACCCCAAGTACCCCATCGTGCTGACCACCTACAGCCTCACCGAACACTGGTGCGGCGGCGGTGAAACCAGAAACATCCCCAACCTGCTGGAAGCCGAGCCGCAGCTCTATGTGGAGATGAGCCCGGAACTGGCCAAGGAAAAGGGAATCAAGAACGGCGACGGCGTGATTGTCGAGAGCGTGCGCGGCCGGGTGGAAGCCATAGCTATGGTCACCATCCGCATGCGCCCTCTCAGGGTTCACGGCCGGATCATCCACGAAATAGGCATGCCCTTCTGCTTCGGCTGGACCACTCCGGGAAGCGGCGACTCCACCAACAGGCTTACGCCGTCGGTGGGCGACCCCAACACCACCATCCCGGAATTCAAGGCGTGCTGCGTGAACATCCGCAAGGCCGAAAAGCTCACCGAGCTGGCAACCTAAATGGCAAACCGGGCGGGGAAATCCCCGCCCGGATTCAAGGAGATCATCATGCCCAAGACGTTTCTGGTAGACACATCACGCTGCACGGCGTGCCGAGGCTGTCAGATAGCCTGCAAGGAATGGCACGAGCTGCCCGCCAACAAGACCACGCAAGTGGGCTGGGGCAGCCACCAGAATCCGCAGGACCTGAACCCCAACAACTACAAGCTGGTGCGCTTCCACGAGCATCTGGACAACGGCAAGGTCCGCTGGAACTTCTTCCCGGACCAGTGCCGCCACTGCGAAGTGGCGCCCTGCAAGGAAACCGCCGACATGTATATGGAAGGCGCCATCCTCAAGGACGAAAAGACCGGTGCCGTGTTGTTCACGGACAAGACCCGGGAATTCACCAAGGAGGTGTTCGAGGAAATCCGCGACGCCTGCCCCTACAACATTCCCCGGCGCGACGAAGCCACCGGACTCATGTCCAAATGCACCATGTGCAATGACCGCATCCACAGCGGCATGCTCCCGGCCTGCGTCAAGGCCTGCCCCACGGGTACCATGATGTTCGGTGACCGGGAGGAAATGCTCAAGCTGGCCGACGAGCGTCTGGCCCTGGCCAAGAAGAGCTATCCGGACGCGACGCTGGCCGACCCCGAGGATGTCAACGTCATCTACCTGCTCATCGACAAGCCAGAGAACTACCATGAGTTCGCGGTCGCTTCGGCGGCCGGAACAGGCATGGACCGCAAGCAGTTCCTGGCCAAACTCGCGCGGCCGTTCACCCGAATGACCGAACGCGCATAGCCGAAGAACAGGACACCTCTGTTCAGTCCACCCGACAGGGCCGCCCGCTACGGCGGGCGGCCCGCCTCTGAACAGACGTGGTGCCAGATCCTGAGGAAGTCTTTCCTTACGCGCCTGTTGAACACAGGTGTGTTGTTTGCGTGCGCGCACTGTTTTGCCTTGTGGCGCACGCAGACTACACACCACCGTTCCAGAAACGGACGCTTTGTCGTGCGCTACTGAAAACACCAACAAAACCATCATCTTGCACGCGCAATCGCTGATCTGCCCCAACCAATAACCGCGCCTGAATCCCAGAGCGCGGACCGCCGTTTTCTGGGCTTCGCCCATGATTTCCGGATTGACCGAACACATTTTTCGAAAAAAAAGCATCACGATTCAAATCAAACACACACGACATCGGCAAAAAAGCAGCAAAAGTAACACGCTGTCTTTCCCTGTCTGTTGTGACGCACGGCCCATGCGTGCCCTGCCCGGTCCGCTGCTTTTCTCTTTGCCAACAGAGCGCGCAGCCGCGCTAACGATGCGAAAAACCAGTGCATCCGCCGAGCAAAAAAACGGCCCGAGTTCCCGCCCGTGCTAAAATTAACACGTTGAAATCATGAGGTTTAATGTCATCATAAAGTCTCTGGAATTCGTGCCGGACCAGCGGCATGCAACGTTTCGCACCAACAAGGAGGCTTTCATGAAATGTAACCGCCGGAGCTTTCTGAAGCTCGCAGGCTCGTCGGCAGCGTGTCTTTCGCTGGCCCAACTCGGCGTGAACCTCACGCCGGTCAAGGCGTATGCGGACGGGCTGAAGATCGACGGAGCCAGAGAAGTTTTCACGGTCTGCCCGTTCTGCTCGGTGAGCTGTTTCGCCATCGGCTATGAAAAGAACGGCAAACTGGTGAACGTGGAAGGCGACCCGGATTATCCCGTCAACGAGGGAGCTCTGTGCGCCAAGGGCGCGGCCATGTTCTCCATGACCACCTGCGACCACCGGGTGCAAAAGCCCATGTACCGCGCGCCCTACAGCGACAAGTGGGAAGAAAAGAGCTGGGACTGGATCATCGGGCGCATCGCCAAGCGCGTCAAGGAAACCCGCGACAAGGAATTCATCGCCAAGAACGCCAAGGGCCAGACCGTCAACCGCATTGAATCCATGTTCCTGCTGGGCACCTCCCACGCCAGCAACGAGGAGTGCGCCCTGACGCACCAGTTCGCGCGCGCCCTGGGCATCGTGCATATGGACCACCAGGCCCGCGTCTGCCACAGCTCCACGGTTTCCGCGCTCGGCGAGTCCTTTGGCCGGGGCGCCATGACCAACCACTGGATCGACATCAAAAACGCCGACTCCATCCTGATCATGGGCTCCAACGCGGCCGAGCACCATCCCATTTCGTTCAAGTGGGTGCTGCGGGCCAAGGACAAGGGAGCCACGGTCATGCACGTGGACCCGAAATTCTCGCGCACCTCGGCCCGCGCCGACTTCCACGTACCCCTTCGCTCGGGCACGGACATCGCCTTTTTGGGCGGCATGATCAAATACATCATCGACAACGAAAAATACTTCAGGGACTACGTGGTCGACTACACCAACGCCTCGCTCATCGTGGGCAAGGAGTTCGGGTTCAAGGACGGCCTGTTCACGGGCTACGACCCCAAGACCAGACGGTACGACAAGAGCAAATGGGATCTGGAGATGGACTCCAGGGGCGTTCCCAAGCGGGACAAGAACCTCAAGCATCCCCGCTGCGTGTTCCAGCTGCTGAAAAAGCACTATTCCCGCTATACGCTGGACAAGGTCTCAGCCACCACCGGCGTGCCCGAGGAAACCCTGCTGCGCGTGTACAAGGCCTACACGGCCACGGGCACGGGCACCAAGGCAGGCACCATCCTCTATGCACTGGGCTGGACCCAGCACACCGTGGGGGTGCAGAACATCCGCACCTCGGGCATCATCCAGCTGTTGCTGGGCAATATCGGCATCGCGGGCGGCGGCATCAACGCCCTGCGCGGCGAGCCCAACGTGCAGGGTTCCACGGACCACGCCATGCTCTACCACATCCTGCCCGGATACATGGCCATGCCGCAGGCGCAGTGGCAGACCTACGACCAATACAACAAGGCCAACACCCCCATCAGCAACGATCCGGAATCCGCAAACTGGTGGCAGCACAAGCCCCAATACTTTGCCAGCCTGCTCAAGGCCTGGTTCGGTGAAAATGCCACGGCCAAAAACGGCTTTGGCTACGGGATGCTGCCCAAGGTCGAAAAGAACGAGGACTACTCCTACCTGTTCCTGTTCGACCGCATGTATCGCGGCAACGTCACCGGCGGCTTCTTCATGGGCCTGAACCCCATGAACAGCGTGCCCAACACCAACAAGATCCGCAAGGCCATGGACAACCTCGACTGGGTGGTCTGCGCCGAACTGCACAACTCCGAGACCACGGAAAACTGGCACCGCCCGGGCGCGGACCCCAAGAAAATCAAGACCGAGTTCTTCCTGCTGCCCTCGGCCCACCGGCTGGAAAAGAGCGGCTCCGTGACCAACTCGGGACGCTGGCTGCTCTGGCACGGAGAGTGTGTGGCCCCGCAGTTCAAGGCCCGGCCCTTCGGCGAAATGTACGTGCCCATCATGAACGCGGTGCGCGCAATGTACAAAAAGGACGGCGGAACATACCCCGATCCGGTGCTGCAGATGGACTGGCCCGAAACGTATGATCCCGAGGACCTGTGCCAGCGCATCAACGGACGCTTTACCCGCGACTCCGTGTACAAGGGCAAGAAATACAAGAAAGGACAGCAGGTTCCCACGTTCGTGGCCCTTGCCGACGACGGTTCCACGTCCAGCCTGAACTGGCTCTATGCAGGCAGCTGGACCGAGGAAGAGGGCAACAAGTCCCTGAAACGCGATGCCTCCCAGACCAAGATGCAGGCCAAGATCGGGCTGTATCCCAACTGGTCGTGGTGCTGGCCCGTGAACCGGCGCATCCTCTACAACCGCGCCTCCGTGGACAAGAACGGCAAGCCCTTCAACCCGGACAAGGCCGTCATCGAATGGAAGAACGGCAAGTGGATCGGCGACGTGCCCGACGGCGGATGGCCGCCACTGGCAACGGGCAAGGGCAAGCTGCCCTTCATCATGCACCCGCACGGCCGTGGGCACCTCTTCGGCCCGGGCAGGCAGGACGGCCCGTTCCCCGAACATTACGAACCCGCCGAAACCCCGGTGAGCACGAACCTGTTCTCCAAGCAGCTGCACAGCCCCTGCTACAAGTTCGTGACCAGCGCGCCGGACGTGCTGGCCAAACCCGCAGACCCCAACTACCCCATCGTGCTGACCACCTACAGCCTCACCGAACACTGGTGCGGCGGCGGCGAAACCCGCAACGTGCCCAACCTGCTGGAAGCGGAACCGCAGCTCTACGTGGAAATGAGCCCGGAACTGGCCAAGGAAAAGGGCATCAAAAACGGTGACGGCATCATCGTGGAAAGCATCCGGGGACGCGTGGAAGCCGTGGCCATGGTCACGGTGCGCATGCGCCCGCTCAAGGTGCAGGGCCGCATCATCCATGAAATCGGCATGCCGTACTGCTTCGGCTGGACCACTCCGGGCTGCGGCGACTCCACCAACAGGCTCACGCCGTCGGTGGGCGACCCCAACACCACCATCCCGGAATACAAGGCCTGCTGCGTGAACGTGCGCAAGGCCGAAAAGCTCACCGAACTGGCAACCCCTTAGAAAAGAGGAGAACATCATGCCGAAAACGATTCTGATTGATACATCCCGATGCACTGCGTGCCGGGGCTGCCAGATCGCCTGCAAGGAATGGCACGAACTGCCCGCCAACAAGACCTATCAGGTAGGCTGGGGCAGCCACCAGAACCCGCAGGATCTGAACCCCAACAACTACAAGCTGGTGCGCTTCAGCGAACATCTGGAAAACGGCGTGGTCCGCTGGAACTTCTTCCCGGACCAGTGCCGCCACTGCGAAGTGGCGCCCTGCAAGGAAACCGCCGACATGTACATGGAAGGTGCAATCCTCAAGGACGAGGAAACAGGAGCCGTGCTCTTTACGGAAAAAACCCGAAAGTTCACCAAGGAGGTTTTCGAGGAAATCCGCGAGGCCTGCCCCTACAACATCCCGCGCCGCAGCGAATCCACAGGGCTCATGTCCAAATGCACCATGTGCAACGACCGCATCCACAACGGCATGATCCCGGCCTGCGTCAAGGCCTGTCCCACAGGCACCATGATGTTCGGCGACCGGGAAGAAATGCTCAAGCTGGCCGAGCAGCGCCTGGCCCTGCTCAAAAAGAAATGGCCCAAGGCGCAACTGGCCGACCCCGAAGATGTCAACGTCATCTACCTGCTCATCGACGAGCCGGAGAACTACCATGAGTTCACGGTCGCTTCCGCGGCCGGAACGGGCATGGACCGCAAGGAGTTCCTGGCCAAATTCGCGCGTCCCTTCTCGCGGATGACCAAGCAGGCATGACCGGCGAAGAACCCCTCCCTCACAGGGCCGCCCGCATCGGGCGGGCGGCCCGCAGATTGAGTAAAAAACTCAATCTGGCTGGCAGTGGAGAAAGGTCCGAGAGCAAGGCAAAAAAAAAGAACAGGCCCGACGCGTACCCCCCGTACGCGAGGGATTGGTCTTTTTGCAACAACGCTGCAATCGAACCTTTATCGGCTGCCTGAGGTCGCCCGCATCGGGCGGGCGGTCCGCAGATTGAGTAAAAAACTCAATCTGGCTGGCAGTGGAGAAAGGTCCGAGAGCAAGGCGAAAAAAAAGAACAGGCCCGACGCGTACCCCGCGTACGCGAGGGATTGGTCTTTTTGCAACAACGCTGCAATCGGGCCTTTATCGGCTGCCTGAGGTCGCCCGCATCGGGCGGGAGGCCCGCAGGTTGAGTAACAAACTCAGTCTGGCAGACAAACCACCCTTACAGCAAGATGGTGCCGAATCGAGGGCAAATACCGTTTTGTTGTGAAAAAATACCTGAAAACCTATTTCAAAATCAGGGTCGCCCCAAGCACCCCAAACCGGCGCCAAGCGGTCTCCCGGAGGCAGGCATCATGACGAAAAAAACAGTCGACAAACAACACGGCACGCAAATGGCACCGCAACCGCCGACCATGCGCATGCACCTGTGGCTGGAAACGGGCGAGGGAGTGCTCTTCGGCATGGGCAGGCTCATGCTCCTGCGCGAGATCGAACGCCACGGCTCGCTCAAGGCCGCGGCCGCCGAGCTCGGCATGTCCTACCGCGGGGCATGGGGAAAAATAAAAAAGACCGAAGAACTGCTGGGCACGGACCTCATTGACCGGGGCAACTGTAGAAGGTCGGGCGCGAGCCTGACCCCCTTCGCCCACGAGCTGGTCATGCAGTTCACCCAGTGGTTCCGGGAAGTGGAAGACTTCGCGCTGCTGAGCAGCCGACGCTACCTGCCCTTTGTGCCGGACAAATTTTCCGAAGACATGTCTTTGGCGCAACACGACATGCCGGACTGACTGATTTGAAGGCCCGGACCGAAACAACGGATTCGGGCGTTACTGAAAAAGGCAGCACGTTTACCGATCAAGGTAATCGCGCGGGCCGTCGGCAACGGGTCGGCGGTCCGCGCCCCCCCCCCTCGGGAACAGATGACCACCGGAGGAATCTCATGGCCGCCCCCGCAAGCAAAGCCGTTGCAACCACCCTCGAATCCATCGCACGCACCAAACCGGCCTATGCCGATCTCGTGAAAACATTTTCGCCGCTCATGGCCAAACAGGCCGAACTTGCCGAAACATTTGCTGCGCAGGACATTTTCGTTCCCGAAGTCGACGCTGCCCGGCTTGGCCAGGAAGTCCACGTGCTGGCAGGCATTTCCTGCGAGCATTGGATTCCCCAGCTGGAAACGGCCGCCAAGGAAATGCTGCCCCTGCTCAAGGAAATGATTCCGGACGAGGCATGGCCCGGCAAGAAGGACTGTACGGACCCGTTGGACGGGGCCACGTTGGCACGACTGGCCGAAGCGCGTCTGGGCGGTGACCAAAAGACCTTTGACGACGTTGCCAAAACCATGGAGGAAACACCCGCGCCCGTGCTGTTCGCCATTGCGGAAAACATTCTCGGCCCGGTGCTTTCCGGGGTGGCCAAAAAGCTCAACAAATCCCTGTCCGACGTACCGTGGGACAAGGGACATTGTCCGATCTGCGGCTCCCTGCCGTCCATTGCCTATCTTTCCCGCAAGGAGCAGCTCGGGCTGGACCAGCTGGTGGGCGGCGGCGGCAAAAAGCATCTGCACTGCTCCCTGTGCGGGCACGACTGGGCCTTCCGCCGCGACACCTGTCCGGCCTGCGGCAATACGGACTCGAAAACACGCGAACTGTTCTATGCCGAGGACGCCAAACACGAACGCATCGAGGCCTGCCAGAAATGCGGCACATACTGCCTGTGCATCGACCTGCGCGAATGTGATCCCGTGCCGCAGATGGACGCCGTGCAACTGGGGCTCATCCACCTGAACGTCATTGCTCGGGACAAAAAGCTGGCCCCCATGGTCAAGACCACCTGGAACAGCATCGAATCCTGAAGCACAGCAACGGAGCAATCGCATGAGCAATTCTCCCGGCATACGACACACGGGTTTCCCAGCGCATCAGGCCTCGAATTTCCTGCGCCCCACCACGCTGCACCGCTATGATTGCGGCATGCTGCAACGGGTGCCGGACATGGTGGCCGTTGAGGAACCCCTGCGCATCCATGTTCCCGGAATGGAAACCATGCAGCTGGAGCGCACGCCCGGAGACGACGAAAATCTCGTGGCCGGACACCTGCTGTGCCGGGGGATCATCCAAAGCCGCGAAGAAGTTCTGGACATCACCATCACGGCCGGTCCGGACCGGGCCGACGTGCTCTTCACTCCGCCCGGCAACCGTACACGATGTATGCCGCCCCGCCCACGGCGGGGAGCGGTGGACATGCACCGTTTCTTTGAATTCAAGCACGCCTTCGAACGCCGCCAGCAGCTGTTCCGCAACACGGGCGCGTCCCATGCTGCGGCCCTGTTCTCCCTGAACGGGGAACTGGTGGCATTCGGCGAGGACGTGAGCCGCCACAACGCGTTCGACAAGGCCGTGGGACGGGCCATGCACGAGGGGCAGCTGCACAGGGCCAGCATCGCCATGCTCTCGTCGCGACTGGCGCTGGAACTGGTCAACAAGGCCGACACCGTGGGCATACCCATCCTGTGCGGCTTTTCCGTAGCCACCAGTTCCGCGGTGCATCGGGCCTTGGAGCGCGACATCACCCTTGTGGGCCGCATACGCCAAGACACCATGAACATCTATACCTGTTCATGGCCCCTCAGCGAAATCTGATCGTTCAAAAAACCAGCCGCAAAACAACAACGCCGTCCCGGATTCATTCAGGGACGGCGTTGTCATAACCGATTGATTCAAAATCAGGGCCGCTATTCAGTCTCCTGCGGCGGCTCCCAGCGCCCCGCGCAGGCCATGTTCACCACCCAGGCCACAAGCCACGCGCCCAACAGGTTGGCCAGCACGAAAAGCACGGAAAACCGCACGCCGAAATAGGCCACGATCACCGGAAAGAAGACGGGCTTGATGGCCCGGCAGGACATGAAGTTGGCCACATGAAAGGCGGAAGCCCCCTTGTCGCGCAGAGCCTTGAACAGGGGATACCACGCATAGATCGGCCCCATGGACAACACGCCCGCGGTAGTGGAGAGAAACATGCCCCACGCCCCGGAGCTTTTGCCCATGAACCGGGAAATCATCACCGGCGACAGAAAACGGTTCAGCAGCACCATGATGCCCAGCGCCATGAAAATGGGCCTGCCCACCTGCCGGAAAAGCGTTCCGCTCATGTGCATGCCGCGGCGCGCGGCTTCCGGGTCCACAGCCATGACAATGCCATACAGCACGCAGACACCCAGCGGGAACAGCCAACCGCGCAGCCATTTGGGCATGGAGGACAAAATATTCATGATGCCGCTCCCGGGAAAAGGCCCATGACCACGGCCACGGCCACTCCCATGCCCACAGCCATGAAAAAGCCCGCAACCATGCGTACGGCCGCAAAACGCCAGCCCAGTGCCGAAGCCTCCATGGGCAGTTGCACCAGCCCCACGTTGACCCAGGCCAGCATGAGCGCGGCAACGCCGGAAACGCTGACCCCGATGCCCAGCAGGTTTTCGCCGATCACGTAGCTGTTGACCGGATTGCCGGTCAGCAGGCTGCCCATGCAGGCAGCCACAAAGGAGTTATGCAGCATGGAGCCGGACAGCAGCTCCAGAATGGCCCGGTCCGGGAACAGGCCGCGAAACAGGCCCAGCAAAAGGATCACGCCCACGAGCATGGGCAGCATGGTGGTGAACTGGCGCAGCCCGCGCACAAAGGCGTCCTGCCACAGGTTCGGGGTTTCGCCGCGCCCGTCGCCCCTGCCGGGCCGTGAAGCCTGTTGGCCGGATTCGTCATTTTCCGGCCCGGTACATTCACCACGCGTGCTCATGAAACGTTCCACCGCCTCACGCACCGGGCCGGAAACGCGGACCTCGGCCACAATGCCCTTCTTTTGCAGGGCCGCGGCAATGTGCGGGGCAATGTGGCCCACCAGCAGGGCCTGCGCGCCCATGCCCACCATAACGGACAGGGCTTCCACCCCGGCCCCCGGTCCCGAAGAATCGCCGGGGCCGTCCACGGCCTCAAAGGACATGTCCTCGGAATCCACCAGCAGCAGGTGGGAAGCCGTGCCCAGTTTGTGCTCCACCTGTCCGGTCAAATCCGGCTTTGTGCTCGGAACAGCGATCTTCATGCGTGGTCTCCGTTCATGAAAAATATCAGCGGCGCTTTTTCGCCGGTTTCCGGCCAGCACCCCTGCGTCTGGCCGCCGCAGCCCGCGCGGCATTGCGGCGCTGCTTGCCCGATGCGGCCTGCAGGCCCTCGTCCGCTTCTTCAAGGAGCTTGCGGTAATTCTCTGTCCTTCTCGGATCCACTTCGCCCTGTTTCAAGGCAGCGCCCACCGCGCAATCCGGCTCGTTTTCATGCCTGCAATCCGCAAAACGGCACTGCCCTTCCAGTTCCACGATGTCGGCAAAGGCGCGCTCGATGCCGTCCCGGCAGTCGTGCAACTGCAGTTCGCGTATGCCGGGAACGTCCACCAGCAAAACACCTGACGACAGCACGTGCAGGGTGCGCCGGGTGGTTGTGTGGCGGCCCTTGCCGTCGCCCTTGCGCACATGCCCGGTCCTGTGCTCGCCCTTTCCCTTCAGGGCGTTGACCAGCGTGGTCTTGCCCACGCCCGAGGAACCGAGCAGCACAATGGTCTGCCCGGGTCTGCACCACGGTTCCAGAGCCTTCACGCTTTCGAGGTCATGGCCGTTCACGGCCACCACCGGCATGCCCGGACGAATGGTTTCGGCCCGGCGGCAGTAATCCTGCGGGCTGTCGCCACCGCTCTCCCGCGCCAGGTCGGCCTTGGTCAGCACCACCACCGGCTCGACCCCGGAATCTAGCGCAAGGCACAGATACCGCTCCAGCCGGTTGAGATTGAACTCCGCAGTGCAGGAGGAAACAATGAACACGGTGTCGATGTTGGCGGCAATGGGCTGCACGCCCCGCCCTGCGCCCGGCGCAAGGCGCTTGAACACGCTGGCGCGCGGCAAAAGACGGGCGGGCAGCATGGTGCTCTTTTCCAGCAACACCCAATCGCCCACGGCGGGCTGCTCGTTGAGCTTAAGAATGCCCTTGTCTGCCACGGGCAGCAGGTGTTCGCCTTGGCCCGTGGAAACCACCACGTGGCCCCGGTGCATGGAGACCACGCGCGCAGGCAGCATGTCTTCCAGTTCCTGCCCGGTACACTGTTGTTTGAAATAATCCGTCCAACCCAACTCGGCCAGGGTTCGTTCACTGCCGTTCATGCATTTTCCCGAAAAAAGAGTTCATCCGCAAATAAAACCGGTTGCCCGCTATTATCACCAATTTTCACTTCATGGCCTACCCTTGTCCGTGACCGAAGGCAACAGGAAGCTCCGCCCGGTCCGCAACGGCTCCGGCCATTGCCTTTCATCGGATTGTGTGCAATCCAGCCCTAGCACGATAAACCGCGACCACAACGAAAACATGCCCAAAATCACTTTTGCCATACCCTGCTACAACATGGAGCGCTGGCTTCCGGTCACGCTCGAATCCGTCCTGCAACAAAGCGAACCCGACGTGGAGGCGCTGGTCATTGACGACGGCTCCACGGACCGCAGCGGTGAAATAGCGGATTTCTACGCCAAGGCCGACCCCAGAATCCGGGTCATCCACCAGCCCAACGGGGGCTTGGGCAAGGCCCGCCAGACCGGGCAGGACAACGCCAACGGCACATTCATCACCTGGCTGGACGCGGACGATTTTCTGGACCGCCACGCCGCAAGAAACATGCTCGGCGTGGCCGAGCGCGACAACGTGGACATGGTCTGCGGTAATGCCGTCGTGTTTTCGGACACGACCTTCAACACCCGCCGCTATTTCCACCTCAAGCCCGTGGCGCGCACCACTTTCGACAACCCGGACTACTGGAAATGCAAGGTGGTCTGGCGCTGGATATTCAACCTCGACTTCCTGCGGCGCAACGGTTTCCGCCACGCCCACTACAAATACAGTCAGGACGTCTGTTTCATGTATCAGGCCCTGAGCCGCGTGGGCCATTTTTCCCAATGCCCGGACTTCTTCTATTACTTCCGTCAGGAACACAAGAGCAATTCCGTGAGCATGGAAGGGCTGGTGGAACACCAGTTCGCCCACTTCAAGGACGTGACCGCGTTTTTGAGCAACGAGGGCCGTATCAAGCCCATGGTCAAATACCTGCAGGAAAACTACCTGCGCGACACCTTGAAGTTCGCGGCCCGCATCGAATCCACGGACGACCACTGGGCAAAACGCTGGCTTGAACACAGCCTTGCAGCGTTCAACGGTCTGGACCCGCAATGGTTCACCCCGCAGTTCATGGCCCCGGAACTCAAATGCCGCAAGCACATGCCCGAACTGGCCGACGCGCTCATCCGGGGCGACGAATCCGCGGCCATGGCCCTGCTGGAATCCTACATGCCCAAACCCTCGGCCGTTTCCAAGCCCAAGGCGCTGGACAAGGCCGGAACCCTGCACACCATCCGCAGACGCATCAAATCGCGGCTCAGCCCCCTGTCGTGGAAGGCCAGAACCCGGCTCCACGCGCTGGAAAAACGGGCCGCAAAGCGACGCAATGCACAGGGCTGACCCGACACCTTCATCGTCGAATAGACCTATGGCGAATTCCAAAAAGCCGTGCTATGCCGATTGGGTGTTCAAACCATGCGCCTGCATACTCGCACTGCTCATCCTTGCAGCGTCAATTTCGGCATCTGCCGAGCCTCTCGTATTACCCATTGCCGCTTCGCAGGACTATGCATACAGCTACAAGGATTTTCTGAACAGGCACGGCGGCTCTCCTTATTCGATTGACGATTTTGCGGGAACGACCCGTGGCGTGACCTCGCTGGTGCTCATGCAACAGGCCGCCAGAATCGGCGGCATGCCCTTTGAGGTCAACGTGCTGGAGTCTCCGAACCCGGGCAGGGCGATGCTTTTGGTCAAGCAGGGCAAGGCCGCGGCCTTTGCCAGCGACATGTGGCAAAACGAATTCGACGACACGGTGATCATGTCTCCCCCGGTGGTGCGAAAGGGCGAGTTTGAAAAAGGTATCTACGGGCTGCGGGAAAACTCCGCCCTGATGGCCGTCCGCTCGCTCAAGGAACTACGCACTTTCAGCACGGCCGTGGACCTGACATGGCAACGGGACATCGAAACCCTGACCGCCATGGGCATACACACGATCACCAAGGTCCCCCGCTATGAACTCATGATCCGCGTGGTCGGCGGGCACAGGACAGATTTCATCATCGCGGAATTCGCGAATGTGAACCACGACTTTTCGTTCACGGCATATGGGGTGAAGCTGTATCCTGTTCCGGGCGTAAAGATCGTCATCCCGCACAGCAGGCACTTCATGTTCTCGAAAAAACACCCCATGGGCGCACGGCTGGCCAAGGCCGTCAATTGCGGCATGAAACAACTGCGCAAGCAGGGGCGGATTCGCAAGGCGCTTGAACAATGCGGGTTCATCAACACAGGCGTGGCAAAATGGAAACAGATATACCCATGAGCCAAGGCAGTGCATTGACACCCGTTCGACTTCGCGCTAGGAGATTTTTCATGCACATGTTCGCAACGACTTTCCTCACCGATGGCAACTGGTGGTGGCGCTGGTAACAGGCGCCGTGGAACGTCACGTCCGGACATCTGGACAAAAAGACACAATGAGAACCGCGGCAGTAAGCACTGGCCGCGGTTTTTTTGTGCCCGGTGCGTGTCCGCAGAAAAAAAGAGAGAGGAGCAAAACCATGACCAGCATCACCGCAGAGGGATTTTTCGGAGAATACGGCGGACAATTCGTGCCCGAACCGCTCAAGCCCATCCTGAACACCTTGGCCGAGGCCTTTGAGAAGTACCGCAACGATCCGGAATTCATCAGGGAATACGAATACTACGTCAAACACTTCTCGGGCCGCGAAACCCCGCTCTACCTGTGCAAAAACCTTACGGAAACACTGGGCGGCGCAAAGATCTACCTCAAGCGCGAAGACCTCAACCATCTGGGCGCGCACAAGGTCAACAACACCATCGGCCAGATCCTGCTGGCAAAACGCATGGGCAAGAAAAAGATCATCGCCGAAACCGGCGCGGGCCAGCACGGCGTGGCCACCGCGGCCACGGCCGCGCTCATGGGCATGGAATGCACCGTATACATGGGGGCCGTGGACGTGGAACGCCAGAAGCTCAACGTCTTTCGCATGGAAATGATGGGCACCAAGGTCGTTGCCGCCCAGTCCGGCCAGCGCACCCTCAAGGAAGCCGTGGACGAAGCGCTCGGCGCATGGATCCAAGACGCGGAAGACACTTTCTACCTGCTCGGCTCGGCAGTCGGGCCGCACCCGTACCCGCTCATGGTACGCGAATTCCAGTCCATCGTGGGCCGCGAAGCCAAACAGCAGATTCTTGAAGCCGAAGGACGCCTGCCCGACTGCTGCATCGCCTGCGTGGGCGGCGGCTCCAACGCCATCGGCCTGTTCTCGGAATTCATCGAGGACAAGGACGTGGCGCTCATCGGTGTGGAACCGTCCGGCCGCGGCCTGAAATACGGGGAACACGCGGCCACCCTGTGCCTGGGCGAGCCGGGCGTGATGCACGGCTTCAACTCCTACATGCTCAAGGACGAAAAGGGCGAGCCTGCCGAGGTCTATTCCATTTCCGCCGGGCTCGACTACCCCAGCGTGGGTCCCGAGCACTCCATGCTCAAGGATCTGGGCCGTGCCGAATACGTATATGCCTCGGACAAGGAAGCCGTGGATGCCTTTTTCCAGCTCTCCCAGATGGAAGGCATCATCCCGGCGCTGGAATCCTCCCATGCGCTGGCCCATGCCGTCCGCATCGCCCCGGACATGGACAAGGACGCCATCATCGTGGTCAACCTGTCCGGCCGCGGCGACAAGGACGTTGCCCAGATCGAGGAAATGGTGGCCAAGGGCGAATTCGAGCTGCCGCGCATGAACGGCTAGCAGCCTATGGAAACAAAAAACGGAGCGCACGCCACCGCCATGGCATGCGCTCCGTTTTTTTCGGTGACCGCCATGCGCTGAATCGGGTACGCATTTTGCTTCAACATCACGGAACGTCCGGCCATCACAAAGGGCACGCAACAGGAAAGCAAGGAGTTTGACCGTGAGCACGCGTATCTGGATCAAGAACCCGCTGGCAATCTTCACCGGAACCGAACAGGACGCGGGCGGCGGCCTTGTGGTTGCGGGCTCGGTCGTCACCGAACTGGTTCCCGCAGGCGGGAAACCATCCGCACCCGTGAACGAGACATTGGACGCGAGCCAACACGTGGTCATCCCCGGGCTGATCAACACGCACCACCATTTCTACCAGACCCTGACCCGCGCCTTTCCCTCGGCCCTGAACAAGAAACTCTTTCCGTGGCTGCAGACCCTATATCCCATCTGGGCCGGGCTCAGGCCCGAACACGTGGCCGTCTCCACGGAGCTGGCCCTTGCCGAGCTCATGCTCTCGGGCTGCACCACGGCGGCGGACCATCACTACGTATTTCCCGAGGCCGTGCCGGACGGCATCGACATTCAGGCGAACGTGGCCAAAAAGATGGGCATGCGCGTGGCCCTGACGCGCGGCTCCATGAGCCTCGGGCAGGATCAGGGCGGGCTGCCGCCGCAAAGCGTGGTGCAGGACGAGGACACCATCATGGCCGAAAGCGAACGGCTCGTGAACCGGCTGCACGACCCAAGCGAAGGCTCCATGACCACCATTGCGCTGGCCCCGTGCTCGCCCTTTTCCGTCACCGCCGAACTCATGCGCGCATCCGCCGAGCTGGCGCGAAAACAACAGGTGCGCCTGCACACTCATTTGGCCGAAACCAATGACGAAAACGATTTCTGCAACCAGTTCGCCGGGCAGCGTCCGCTGGACTACATGGAATCCTTGGGCTGGCTCGGCCCGGACGTATGGTTCGCCCACGGCATCCACTTCACGCCCGGGGAAATGCGGCGCATGGGCACAGCAGGGGTCGGCGTGGCCCACTGCCCTTCGTCCAACATGATCCTCGCCTCGGGCATTTGCCCCACCAACGAACTGGAACAGGCCGGGGTGCATGTGGGGCTGGCCGTGGACGGCTCGGCCTCCAACGACTGTTCCAACATGATGCAGGAAGTGCGCATGTCCCTGCTCATCGCCCGGTTGCGCTACGATGCGGACGAGGTCACGCATTTCGACGTGCTGCGCCGCGCCACGCAAGGCTCGGCCGCCTGTCTTGGCCGAACCGACCTCGGCACACTCGCGCCCGGCAAACAGGCGGACATGGCCCTGTTCAAACTGGACGAGCCGCGCTTTTCCGGGGCCGGCGACCCGCTGGCCGCCCTTGTGGTCTGCGGCCACCACCGCGCGGACCGGGTCATGATCGCCGGGCAATGGAAAGTAAAGGACGGACAGCTTGCGCATGCGGACATGGCCGACATCATGCACCGGCACACCCAGGCCGCGCACGAGCTGACCGCACAATGGCGCTAGCGAAAAGCTCAGCCTCCGACGATATCCCGAACGCCGGAAACAATATATCAAAATGATAATTTTATCAATTCAAGACCGTATCGAATCATTCTTGGAACGCCCCGCATGTCCGGATCTCCCCGGACAATGCCGGGCATTCGTTTTCTACTTTTCATTTCCGCAATAAAACCAACACACTAAAAAATACTTTCTCATTCTGATACGGTCGGCACTGTTCTTGCCTACACGGATTCACGGCCTATTGGCCTTTTATCGAATTCGAGACCAAGGACACGAAGCATGAATTTTTCCTATTGCTGCACCGAATGCGGCAAACGCTATGAAATCACGCCGGAACTCACGGTCTGCCCGGACTGCGCCAAAACGCAGCAGCCGGACCAACCCCTTGCCGGAGTCTTGGAGGTGATGCTGGAAGGCGAGCCGCCGCAGAACTGGACCGTGGCCGACCTGCTGCCGGTTCCGGCCGAGTACTTTCCGCCCGCGCCCGTGGGTGACACCCCGCTCTGGGAGCCGCGCAACCTGCGCGCGGAACTGGGGCTGCCCAACCTGTTCATCAAGGACGACGGGGCCAACCCGACCTCTTCGTTCAAGGACCGCGCCTCGTTTCTGGTATCGGCCTTTGCCAAACAGCACGGCATCAAGGACATCGTACTGGCCAGCACAGGCAACGCGGGCTCGTCCATGGCGGGCATCGGCGCCGCCGCCGGGCAGCGCGTGACCCTGTTCCTGCCCGAGGCAGCGCCCCCGGCCAAGATCATTCAGGCCATGCAGTACGGCGCGCGCGTTTTCAAGGTGCGCGGCAACTACGATTTCGCCTATGCGCTCTCGCAGGAATACAGCCGCAGACACGGCGGCATGAACCGCAACACCGCCTACAACCCCATGACGCTGGAAGGCAAGAAGACCGTGTCGCTGGAACTGTTCCGCCAATTGGGCAGGGTGCCGGACCACGTGTTCGTGCCCACGGGCGACGGCTGCATCATCGGCGGGGTCATCAAGGGCTTTGCCGATCTGGTGCGGCTGGGCATTGCCGAGCGCATGCCCGTGATCTGGTGCGCGCAGTCCGAGGGCAGCGACGCCATCAACCGCGCGCTTGACGGCGACGGAACCTTTGCCAAGCGCAGCGCGACCACGCTGGCCGATTCCATTTCCGTGGACGTGCCCGCCAACGGGCACGCGGTGGTGCGCCAAATGCGCGAGCATGGCGGCAGGACCGTGACCGTGCCGGACGCGGCCATTCTCAAGGCGCAGGCCAAGCTTTCCTCCAGCACCGGGCTGTTCACCGAACCGGCCGGAGCCGCGGCCATGGCCGGGATGCTGGCCGCGCGCAAACACATTTCCCCGGACCAGACCGTGGTGGTGCTGGCAACGGGCAACGGACTCAAGGATACCAAAACGGCCATGCAGGGTGTGCACGAACCGGGCAGGGCCATACAATCTATCGACGACATCAAGGAGTAAGACCATGATCGACCTGAGCGTAAACCGCGCCATGATGGAACAGAACGCGGCCTACTGCCGCGAAAAAGGCATCACCCTGCCCACCTTTGAAATGATGCGCAACCCGGAAACGGTGCCCGGAGCCATCAAGGACAAGCTGACCAAAACCGGGCTGTGGGACATTGACCCGGCCAACCTGTTCCGCATCACGTGGAAAAACGAACCCAAGGCCTCCGGCGGCCTGTACGGCGGGGTCAACCACATGGTGCTGCCGCCGGAACTGACCGGCTGCAAGGCGCAGATCGTGCTGCTGGTGGGCAAGTGGTTCCCCACGGGCGCGCACAAGGTGGGCGCCACGTACGGTTGCCTCGTGCCCAGACTGATCACCGGCCAGTTCGACCCCAAGACCACCAAGGCCGTGTGGCCCTCCACCGGCAACTACTGCCGCGGCGGCGCATACATCTCCACCCTGCTGGCCTGCTCGGCCATCGCCATCCTGCCCGAGGGCATGAGCCAGGAACGTTTCGACTGGCTGCGCACCGTGGCCGGCGACGTCATCGCCACGCCGGGCTGCGAGTCCAACGTCAAGGAAATCTTCGACAAATGCAACGAGCTGGAAGCCTCGGGACAGGACCTGCGCATCTTCAACCAGTTCGACGAGATGGGCAACCCGCTGTGGCACTACAACGTGACCGGCCCGGCCTGCGCCGAGGTGCTGGATCCGCTGCTGGAACAGGGCAAGCGCTTTGCCGCATACGTGTCCTCCTCCGGCTCGGGCGGCACGCTGGGCGGCGGCTACTACCTCAAGAACCGCTATCCCAAGTCCAAGATCGTGGTGGCCGAGGCACAACAGTGCCCGACCCTGCTGCTCAACGGATTCGGCGACCACCGCATCGAAGGCATCGGCGATAAGCACGTGCCGTGGGTGCACCACTGCCGCGACACGGACGTGGTCATTGCCGTGGACGATGAAAAGCCCATGCGCCTGCTGCGGCTCTTCAACGACGCCACGGGCCGCGACGTGCTCAAGAAGCACGGCGTGAATCCCGAGCTGGTGGAAACCCTCGACCTGCTGGGCATCTCCAGCATCGGCAACACGCTGGCCGCCATCAAGTACGCCAAGTACGCGGAACTGACCGAGGACGACGTGGTCATGACCATCGCCACGGACTCCATGGAACTCTACGGCTCCCGCGTGGCCGAGCTGGAAGCCGAGCGCGGCGCATATTCCGAGTCCGACGCGTGGCGCGACCTGCAGCTCATGCAGGACACCACCTACGACCACACTCTGGAGCTGACCCACTACGACAAGAAGCGCATCCACAACCTCAAGTACTTCACCTGGATCGAGCAGCAGGGCCGCGAGCTCTCCGAACTGAACGACCAGTGGTACGATGCCGAGAACTACTGGGGCAACACCTTCAGCCAGGCCGATCAGATGGATGAACTGATCAAGGAATTCAACGACATGATCGGTTAGTTTATCCGTCGCCTACCGATAACCGAACGCCCCTGTCCGCATGCGCGGACAGGGGCGTTTATCATTCGATTCAAGCTAAACGGGCCATGAAACGGTCAATCAACCGACCACATTTTCCAGCACGCCGATCCCCTGAATGTCCACCTCCACGCGGTCGCCCTTTTCCATGGGCCCCACGCCGGGCGGCGTACCGGTCAGGATCACGTCTCCGGGAATCAGCGTCATGACCTGCGAGACAAAGGAAACCAGATAGGAAACCGGAAAAATGAAATCCGCAGTGGTCGAATGCTGGCATGTCTCGCCGTTCAGGCGCAGGGAAATGACTGCGTTGGAGGGATCGAATTCGGTCTCGATGCATGGACCGAGCGGCAAAAAGGTATCGAACGACTTGGCCCGGACCCACTGCCCGTCCCTGGCCTGAATGTCTCGGGCAGTCACGTCGTTGGCGCAGGTATAGCCGAGGATGTGCTTGTGGGCCTCGCTTTCGGGAACGTCCTTGGCCTGCGTACCGATGACGATGGCCAGCTCGGCCTCGTAATGCAGATTCTGCGTCTGGGAAGGATAGCGGATCACGCCGCCGGACGCACACAGGCTGGACGGCGGCTTCATGAACAGCACGGGTTCCTCGGGCACTTCCATGGAAAGCTCGGCAGCGTGTTCCCGATAGTTGAGTCCGACACACACCGCCTTGGTAGGTACGCAGGGAGGCAACAGGGAAATATCGGCCAGGGGCAGCGTTTCATCCGAAGGCTTGAAGCCGGCACCCATGACGCGCACAAGAGAACCTTCCACTATACCCCACGTTCCCCGGCCGTCCCGGTCGAATCTCACGATCTTCATGACGTCTCCCTGTTTTGCTTGTTGCGGATCAGTGCTTGTCCTGACCCTTTTCCTCTTCCTCCACGGCCTGGGCCACCGCGGCGCCCACCTGTTCCTTGAACTGCCGGTCGTCCCGGGCATCGGACGGCAGGGCCACCGAGACCTTCCGATAGGCGAACTGCAGGCCCTCTTCCTCGAAATAGCGGCGCAGCTTTGCCAGCACCAGCTTGCGAATGGTAAACTGGTGGCCGGGCTTGGTCATGAACTTGATGCGCATGCGCATGCCGTATTCCTCCATGGCCTTGACGCCCTGCGACTTGATGTCGCCCAGCATGCCGCCCGCCAGTTCCGGAATGGCCTTGATCTCCTTGTTGATGCGCTTGACGATCTTTTTCACGTGCTGGATGTCCGTGTCGAAGGGCACGAGATATTCGAGCTTCATGACGCTCCAGTCACGGGTCATGTTGCGCACCTCGCGGATGGAGCCGTAGGGCACGGTGTAGAGCATGCCCAGATGGTGGCGCAGCTTCATGGAGCGCACGGAAATCTCCTCCACGGTTCCCTTGGCATGGGACAGCTGGATATAATCGCCCACCCGGAATGCGTCATCCATGAGAAAGAACACGCCGGAAATGATGTCCTTGACCAGCGTCTGCGAACCGAATCCGATGGCGATGCCGAACACGCCCGCACCCGCCAGCAGCGGCCCGGTGTTCACGCCCAGCGACGAAAGCACGATAAGCACCACAACAACGACAAGCACCGCAAAAGTGAACCGCTTGAGCAGTTCCAGCAGCGTTGCCAGACGGTCTCCGCCGTGCCCGCCTTCCTCGGATTCCTCGTCCGCCTCGGCCTGCCCGCGCAGTTTTTTCTCGATGGCCGCACGCGCCACGGTCCAGAAAATATAGGCCAACACAAGGGTTACAAGCACGCTGAGCGCACCTTCGGCGACTCGACGGGCCACGGGCAGGTTAATGCCCCAGATTTCCAGCATCACCAGAACGAAAAGCGAAAAGAGCACCACGCTGAACATCTTGTGCAGGAACCGCCGCAACCGGGCCACGGGGCACCCAGTCTCCAACGGAGCGCCATGTTCGTCCACCACGAAATCCCGTTTCGGATCAGACGGAGGCTGGTCCTTTTCCAGCAGGGCCGGACCCGCAATCTCGCCGGCATAAACCACCATGCGGTCCACCACCCAGGACAGCAAAAGATAGGCGGGAACCACCAGCAGCGTCAGCAGGCCGGAAAGCATGGCCGTGTAGCCGAAGGCCACCAGATTGACCACCCAGAATGCCCAGAAGAACAGGACGTACAGCGAAAAGAACACATGCCAGCTTCCGGCAAGACGGTAGCGCAGTGTTCCGGGCAGAAAGGCGCGAGAGAGCACCTCGGCTCCGGTGTGCGCGTTGGCCAGAGCCATGGCCACCAGCGTCAGGCTGACCAGCAGTCCGGCCAGTCCGGTGGCCAGCAGGTACAACGCCAGGGTCGTGTCGAACAACTGCACCACGCCGAGCACCAGAATGCCGAGGCCGAGTTCCGCAGCGATCACACAGGAATACCGGGACAGGGTCCGCGCTGTTTCATCACGCAGGGGAAGCAGACGCAGGCCCGGGGCACTGGGCGCAAAAAGCAGGCGCGCAACCAGCCGCACAGCCTCGAACAAAAGCACGGCAACAATCCAGACCATGAGCATGGGCCGTTGCCGGCCGGGCTCGTGCAGAAAAATCACGTACACGCAGGCCAGCACCAGCATAGCCAGAACAACGATGCCCAGTTCCACGCCCAGACGCGTGAACATGCGCGTCATGCGGTAGAACAGTCCGGCCTCGGCAGGAGTGGCGTCCATATGCTGCCGCAATGGCCGGCACAGGCGGCCGAATCCCCACAACAGCAGGGTCCACAGGGCCGTAAGCACGGCAAGCCCCACAACCATGGGGCGCACAGATACGGGATGCGCGCCCGTCTCGTCACCGACAAACAGGCGGGGCAGAATGTGCGGCACAAGGCGCGCACCGGAAAAGACATATGCAAAACGATCCCTGATATGCAGAACTTTTTTCTGGATATGGTGAAGAGCAGCCCCCAGCCCGTGTTTGCGCTCCGCCTGTTGCCGCGCTGCGGCATCCTTTTGCAGGTAATCGAGCAGCACGGATCGGACCTGTTCGTCGCTCATGGCACCGAGTATTCCCGCAACCTGATCCGGAGTGGCGTTTTCCGGGATGACGACGGACTGCTGCGAAGCCTTTGCCTGCTGCGGCAAGGGCAAGGATTGGGCCTGCACACGGCCCGAGAGCGCAAAAGCCACGAGCAAAATCGTTGCGGCCGCAACTTTCCAACGCATGAATACTCCTCGATGCTGTACGAACAAAAGGCGCAAACCAATCAGGACAACCCCGAACAAGACGAAGCCGCCGTCACGACAAAGCCGGAAAAGACTCTCAGCCTTCCCCGCTCCTCGTTTCAAAGCCTGTAAGATACTCCTCGAACCCGGGTGCAGGCAACGGCGGGCTGAACAGGAAACCCTGCACCTGCTGGCAGCCGAACGAAGTCAGAAGCTCCTGCTGTTCCACTGTTTCAACGCCTTCGGCCACGACCTTGATGCCCAGATTGTCCGCCATGACGGTGATGGTCTGCACGATGTTGGCGTCGTTGGGGTCCTCGCAGATATCGCGTACGAACGACCTGTCGATCTTGAGCGTATCAATCGGGAATTTCTTGAGATAATACATTGAAGAATACCCGGTGCCGAAATCGTCGATGGAAATCCGGATGCCCATGGCCACAAGCTGATTCAGCTTGTACACGGTATCGTCGATATCCCGCATGATGGTGGACTCGGTTATTTCAAGATCCAGCCGGTCCGGCGAAAGGTCATGAATATCGAGGGTGCGCCGCACCATTTCCACAAGGTCTTCCTGCCGGAACTGCTCGGGCGACAGGTTCACGGCCACATTAAGACCGGCATGCGGGCCTTCGTCCAGAATGCGCAGGAATGCACAGGCCTTGTCCAGCACGCGCGCACCGATGTCGATGATCAGACCGTTTTCCTCGGCCAGAGGAATGAAGTCCATGGGACTGACCACGGTTCCGTCCAGCCGCACCCAGCGCACCAGAGCCTCCATGCCCGAAATCTTCTTGTTGGCCAGGTCGATCTTGGGCTGGTAATAGACCATGAATTCGTCCCGCTTGAGCCCCTGGCGCATGTCGCGCTCCAGTTGCATGCGCCGATTGACCCTGTCATCCATCTCGCGGGTGAACACATGGTAGGAGTTCTTGCCCAGATTTTTGGCCCCGGACATGGCCATGTCCGCATTCTTGATCAGCGTGTCCGGGTCCTTGCCGTCTTCGGGGTAGAAAGTCATGCCCACGCTGGCCGTGATATAGGCTTCCTCGCCGCCGAGAATGAACGGCGGTTCCATGGCTGCCAGCAGCTGGTGGACCACGTCCACGGCATATCGTTCGTCAAAACGGCCTTCGAGCAGGGCCACGAACTCGTCTCCCCCGATCCGGGCCAGTGTATCCTCCTCGTGCAGGGTGGCGCCGAAACGTTCCGCAGCCTGCTGCAACAGCAGGTCTCCCATGGAATGCCCCATGGAATCGTTCACGTTCTTGAAATTATCCAGATCAATATACAGCACAACAACCCGTCCATCGTCGCGGGCGGCATGATTCATGGCCACGGAAAGGCGGTCCAGCAGCAACACCCGGTTGGGGAGTCCTGTCAATGCGTCGTGGTTGTGCTGGTAATGCAGTTCCTCTTCCTGACGCTTCATGTCGGTCAGGTCATGGAACATGGAGACATAATGGCTGACCTGGCCGTTTTCGTCATGGATGGCGCTGATGGTCAGCAATTCCGGATACGGTTCCCCGTTCTTGCGGCGATTCCATATTTCCCCGGCCCAATGCCCGTTCTCCTTCAACGATTGCCACATCTCGCGGTAAAATTCTTCGGAATGCTTGTCGGACTTGAGCACGCGGGGATTCTCCCCCACCACCTCATGCCGCTCGTACCCCGTGATCACGGTGAAGGCCGGATTCACGGTCACGATGCGGCCGTTCACATCGGTTATGACGATACCCTCCAGCGCGTTCTGGAAAACCTCCTCGAAAAGCACCTGCTTGTGCTCCACCTGACGGCGAATGCCCATTTCGCTGTCCAGCCTTTCCCGGGACTGCTGCAACACGTCCATGAACTGGTTGAACCGGAGGGTCAGCCGCCCGAGTTCGTCTTCGGAATCTCCGTTTCCACGCACGGAATAATCGCCGTCCGCGGCCTTTTGGAGCATGAGCATGAGCCGTTGCAGCGGCGATGAAATACTGCGGGCAACCAATGCGCTCAGGGGGATGATCAGCAACATGGCCAAAAGTCCGCTCCCCGCGAACAGCCAACTCAGCGTATGGAGGGGAGCGTACATCTCGTCACGGTAGATGGATGCCGCAACAATCCAGTCGAATTCCGGCAGATACCGAAAAGCCACAACCTTTTCCCGTGCTCGTGATTCGCCGGGATTCTTCCATGAATATTCGAAAAGGCCGTTTTTCCGGCGCACCATTTCACGGACAATCTGCTTTCCGTTGGCATCTCTGGCATCCAGAACATTGTCCGATATCCGGTGATGAATGATGAGATTACCCTTGGTGTCCAACACATAGGCGTACCCGGACTGGCCGAGGCGAATGGAAAGCACGCTGTCGCGAAAATCAGCGGAGTCCACAAGGGATGAGAACTCATCGCGATACGAGGTCACGGCCACATACCAGTCCCAGGGCTTGAAGTATTCCACATACAGAGCCTTTTCACGGGGACGTTTTTCGCCGGGATTCTGCCAGGCGTACTCAAGGTATCCCTGCTTCAATTTCTGCATGCGCTGCACAAATTCACGGCCGGAGACATCCGTTCCTTCAACGCTCTTTTCGGGGTGCAGGCGCACCACACCGGAACTGTCCAGACAATACACGTATCCGGTACGGCCAACGGTCTGGCTGTCCAGTATCATCCGGGCATCCCGACGCGCCTCACGGGCCGTCATCTTTCCGGACCGAACACCTGCTTCAAGGGAGGACAGGATTTGCACGTTCTTTTCGGCGATGGCGCGCAGCCTGTTCCTGATGGAAGCGGCTGTGGCAGCCCGTACCATGCCGGCCACGGAATCCGTGGTTACGCGCAACTCATCACGGACATCCCGCTCGACAATGCCGCGCACCAGCAGGTAGGACATTCCGCCCACCAGCGACATGACCAAAAGGAAAAGAACGGAGTACCCGACCACAAGTCGGGTGCCTATGGACTTTCCTCGCAAAAACCTTCGTATCATTCTGTCACCTTACAACACTTATGAAACAAGGCAACACGGCAAACGAAATCAGACAAGTATAATCCTGTAACGGTTCATCCGCCGATGGCGGACATGCGTGTGTGGCAGACACCGTCCTCGCCGTGCATGTTTTCCAGCAGTCGGTGCCCCATGGGCTTGCCCACAGTGGCCGCCCGCACGATGCGCTCCAGGGAATCCCGGTTCAACCGGGGGTTGCGCAGGGCCGGACGAAGGCGAAAGACCTTGTCAGAAAACAGGCATGTACGCAAATCCCCGTCCGAAGTCAGGCGCAGCCGGTTGCAGGTGGCGCAAAAGTGGTTGCTATAGGGAGAGATCACACCGATGCGTCCCTGACCGTTCACCAGATTGAACATGCGTGCGGGGCCGGAGTTACGGCCCTTGCCCACCAAAGGCTCGACGGCTGTCAGCGCCCTGATGTCCCGCACGATGTCAGCGGCAAGCCACACGGAATCCCGCGACCAGCGGGTCCCGTCGCCGATGGGCATGAACTCGATAAACCTGAGGTCCAGGGGATTTGCTTCGGCAAAGGCCACGAAATCGGCCAGCTCGTCACTGTTCACGCCGCCCATGGCCACCACGTTGACCTTGAGCTTGATTCCGGCATCAAGGCAGCGGTCGATATTGGCCCGCACCTCATGAAAGAGATCGCGACCGGTTATGGCCCGGAACTTGTCCGGCTGCAGCGTATCCAGAGACACGTTCAGCCGGACCCCGGTTCCGGCCAACCTTTCGAGGTGTTCGCCGATGCGCGTGCCGTTGGTGGTGGCGCACAGTTCCAGATCAGGAAACTGCCGTGCCGCCTCCACCAGAAAGTCGGTGAACCCCTTGCGGACAAAGGGTTCGCCGCCGGTAAAACGCACCTTGTCCACGCCCATGGAAACACCCAGTTCCATGACGCGAAGGATTTCCTCATACCGAAGGATGTTCGGATGCGGAATGAAATGCATGTCCTGGCTCACGCAATAGGTACAGCGCAGGTTGCATCGGTCCGTGACGCTCACACGCAGATAACTGACCCTGCGACCATGGCCGTCCTGCAAGGAATCGGAATGCATGGCATCCTCCTATTTCCCGAACGGACACTTGGGGAAGGTACAGGTTCTGCAACCCAGGCAAAAGCCGCCTTCGGCCATGCGCGCGAGATCGCGCCGGCTGATGTCCTTTCCGGCCAGCAGGCGCGGCAGCAGCAGGTCAAGGCTCGTGGTCTTGTAGAAAAGCGCGCAGGCAGGAACACCCAGCACCTGCACGTCGCCGATGCGGCCCACAAGGGTCATGGCTCCGGGCAGGATGGGTGCGCCATACACATAGTCGCTCAGGCCCGCGTCGATGAGGGCCGGGCGGGTCACGTCGTCCGGGTCCACGGAAAGACCGGCCGTGGTCACGATGAGGTCCACCCCGGCATCAAGCATGGCATACACGCTGTCCGCAATGGCCTTGCGGTCGTCCGGGGCGATGGCCGTGGTGACCACCTCGGAGCCGAGGTGCTGCACCTTGCTGGAAATCACGGGCGCGAACTTGTCTTCCACAAGCCCCTTGAACACTTCGGTCCCGGTGACCAACACGCCCACCTTTGCCTTGCGCAGGGGCAGAAGCTCCAGCAGGGGCTCTTCGCCCAGCACGGCAATGGCGCGGCTGTAGTTTTCGCGGGAAATATACAGGGGAATGGCGCGGGTTCCGGCCACGTTCTTGCCCTTTTCCACCACGATGTCGCCCTGACGCGTGGTACACATGACGTCCGGCACGAGGTTGAAGGCTTCCAGCTTGTCCCTGTCAATGGTCAGAAGGCCGGAACATGCGGCCCTGAAATTGATCTTGCCCTCGGACGGGTCCGGGTCGTAGTCGATGCCGTCGCCGGCCATGCGGCCCGCAAAATGCTTGACCGCCTCGTTTTCATGAACCCATTCAGCGCCCGGGTCGGTCAGCTCCTCCACGAAGACTCGCTGACGGCCCATGCGGTGCAGCCGGCAGATGTCGCCGGCGGAAAATTCCTGTCCGGCCTTGAACTCGGCTCCCTTGGATTCGCCGGGAGCGATGCGGGTCATGTCGTGCAGTGCGGTGCGTCCGACAGCCTCCTTGGCGGAAACGGCCTTGAGTTCCGGGCTTGCCTGCGCAACAGGACGGCGTTCAAGGGAAATATAGGTGGCCTCACCCTGACAGCCTCGGCAGATGGCACCGTCGTTGGTGGGATAGGCCTCGCCACAGACCGGGCACAGGCCGATGGTGCGCATGTGCTTGTGGCCGAGATGCTTTTCCGGGATGATGATGCGCTCCATGGAGCAGGTGCTCTCCCCGGCTTCCTTGATCTCCCGGAACAGGAGATCCGTATCCTGATCCTTCTTGGCCCGTTCCTTGAGAAACCATGAACGGGTCTCGGGGAATTTTTCCATCTTGTCCGCATCCAGCCAGACACGCACGCCCTCGCCCGTGAACTTGTCGAACATGCTCAGGGCGTAGCGGCCCAGATTGTTCACACGCATCCAGCTGTTGCCGGTGCTGCACAGGGTCAGCATCTGCACGGCGTCCGGCAAACATTTGTGCGTTTCCACCACCACTTCGAAAAGCGTGCCCTCGGGCATTTCGCGCTTGGCCATTTCGACCATGTAGGCGCCGATCAGCAGCCCGGGCGCAGGATACCCATGGAATTCAGCGGCCCAGGCCTTGAATTCCTCAAACGTCAATTCTCCGATGTTCATTATGTTCTCCATTCGGGGGTAACAGTGGGCAGCACGGTTGCATCGTACCACCCCGCCTTGAAAAATCAACCCGCCGAGAGCTCATGGAGTTCGGCGGGTTGTCGGCATTCTTCAACAATACCGATGAGGGCCCGAAAACGGGCCCTCTCTGGTGACGGTGACACCGTGGAACGCGAAACCGCTATTCCTTGGTGACGGTGACGAAATGCTCCTGCATGGCCACGGCTCCGCCGGCCTTGTCGTACTTGCGGATGCCCTGGGGCATGAGTTCGTTGTCGGCCACGCCGCGTCCGCGGGCGCGGGATTCCGTGGGCAGGGTGTGCCCGAAACCGTGCAGCATGAAGATGGCTTCCGGATGGACGTAGTCCGTGACGAATGCGCGAATCTTGCCGCGATGGGTGCGGGAGCCGACATTGACGTAGTCGTTGTTTTCGATGCCCAACTCCGCTGCACGTTCCGTGTTGATCCAGAGCACGTTTTCGGAAACGCGCTCGAACAGCAGCTTGTTGTTCAGGGTATGGCCCTGCGTGTGCACGCCGCAACGACCGAAGGTGATGCGGAAGGTCCCTTCGGGCGGACGTTCCGGTGATTCGTAGGGTTTGAGCGAAAGGTAGCCGCTGTTCTCCAGCTTTTCGTTGATCATCTCGATCTTGCCGGAGGGAGTCTTGAACGAACCTTCCTTGACCGGACGGTACAGAGCCTCGTCCGCCAGCGAAACCATGCCGGTTTCCTCGAAGTCCTCAAGGGTGACGCCTGTTCCTTCCAACTGGAAATTCCAGACATCCTCGATATTATTGTAATCCAGTTCCTTGAGGCCCATGCGCCGGGCCAGCCCACAGTAGATTTCCCATTCGGAGAGCGTGTCGTAAACAGGTTCCACGCAACGGGGCCTGCGAATGAACGAGGGACGCAGGCCGTTCTTGGCGGCCAGCACGGAGTCGCGCTCCAGATAAGGCGAAAGGGGCAACACCACGTCCGCGAACCATGCCGTATCCGACCAGGAGAAGGTCACGGAAACCAGCAGCTCCAGCTTTTCCCAGAGCTTCTTGACGTCGGCCACGTCCGGGTAGGCCATGAGCGGATCATGCCGATGCACGATGTAGGCCTTGATGGGGTAGGGCTCGCCCGTGACGATGGCGTCGTAGGACAGATGCACCAGCCCGGGACCGGCGTCGAGATGGGTGCGGCCTTCCTGCCAGCCCACGCCGTCCGCACGCTTGGCCTCGGGCTTGGGATACAGGTTCATGAAGCTGTTCAGGCCCTTGGCACCCACGTCGCCGGGCTTGTTCATGAAAGGCAGGCCGCCCTTGGCGCCGATGGAACCCAGCAGCGCGTTGATGATGTAGGCGGTGCGGGACATGTAAAAGGAATCGGAATAACGGGCGGTCATCCAGCCGGGGTGCCAGAGCACCGAGGGTGCGGCCTCGGACAGCTGGCGGGCCAGCTTGCGAATGCCTTCCGCGGAAACCGTGGTCTCCTCCTCGGCCCATTCCGGGGTGTACGGCTGCACGAAATCCTTGAGCGCCTCAAAGTCCTTGAACCAGTCGGCAACGTACTTCTTGTCGTACAATTCCTCGTTGATGAGCACGTTGATGACCGCAAGGTTGAAGGCGTAGTCCGTGCCCGGACGGATCATGAAAAAGTTGTCGGCCTTGCCGGCGCTCACGTTAGCGCGCACGTCGATAACCGTGATCTTGCAGCCGTTTTCCTTGGCGTCCAGCAGGTTGTTGACCTCGGCCACGTTGATGGCCTCGAACAGGTTGCGCTGCTGCAGGACCACGTGCTTGGCGTTCTTGAGGTCGTAGGCCACGCCCTTGCGCCCGAATCCGAACAGGGACAATGCCGAGTTCTGCACGTTGCGCGCGCAGGCGGAGTCGTGGTTGTTGTAGTTGGGCGTGCCGATGCCGCGCAAAAAGGCGCGGTACAGGTCGCGGAACGGTCCGCCGCGGTCCGAGAACAGCACGGATTCCTTGCCGTGCTTCTCCTGAATGGCCATGAGCTTTTCGGCCACATAGTCCAGGGCCTCGTCCCAGCTGACCTCGCGCCACTTGCCCTCTCCGCGCTCGCCTTCGCGGATCATGGGACACTGGGGCCGTTCATGATCATATGTAAGAGCTGTTCCGGCTGCGCCGCGGGCGCACAGGGCCCCGGCAATGCCGGAGGCGTGCGGGTTGCCTTGAATATAGGACACGCGCCCGTCTTCCACCTCGGCAAGGATGGGACAGCGCACCGTACACATGCCGCAGATGCTGTAAACGTTCTTTTTTGCCATGATTCCTCCTGACTCTATTCCTCGCCGTGCTGACGGACGTTTTTTACCAATACGCGATATACGCAGCCACAACCAGCAAAAGCAAGCAAAAACGGGCCACGTGAAAAACCGAACATGATTCCGCGTGCCGGAATCCACACCATCCCCGCCAGATACGTCAAGACTTGTGAAATTCATCACATGAGATTCCGTACAGTATGAATGAAAAATGGCCTTCCCGGCAAAAAAGTGGTGAAAAAAATAACGAGCGCAAAATTAATTGACATCACTTTGTGGTACATGATTCCTAGGCGTAGCTGGAAAACCCTCCTGCCACGGGGGGGCCCGTCATATCTGCAATGAAACAGGAGACGCCATGGCGGCCTACAAGATCATTTTCGACAAGGAACGCTGCATCAGCTGCTACGCATGCATGGTGCACTGCAAGGTGAAGAACAACATTCCGGAAGGAGTGAGCCTGAATTGGCTGGGCAGCTACGGCCCTGTTCAGGGATCGGATGGAAAGCCCAAGTTCATGACGCGGTATCAGCCGTGTGAACAGTGTACCGATCCCAAATGCGTACCGGTTTGTCCGTGTAATGCACTCCACGTCAGTCCCGAGGACAACATCGTGCATCTGGATCAGGATGCCTGTTGCGGATGCGGCAACTGTATCGCCGCATGCCCGTGGCAGGTGCCCGTCAAGATTCCCGGCACGCGCAAGGTGGTCAAATGCGACTACTGCATCGACCGTGTCGAGCAGGGGCTCGAACCGGCCTGCGTCACCGGCTGCACAGCCAAGGCGCTGACGTTCGTGCGCTTATAGGTAAATTAGGTCTGTATCATTTCATCCGGGCGGATGAGATCGTGTCCCGTAACGGAGCAACTTGAACCCGAGAGGAGGAAGCGGTGAAAAACAAGAAGTATTTCGCCATTGCAGCCATGCTGGCTGCACTCGTATGCCTCATGGCGACCCCCGCGCTGGCCGACAGGCTGGCAGAGGCCATTGCCGAGGCCAAGCCCGCCGGTGAGCCCGGCTACCTGCAGATTCCCGGAGCACCCCAGCTCAACGTCATCATCGGCCTGGTCTGGGCCGTGTGGGTCGGCTGGATATTCTCCACCGTCGGCGCGTTCGGCGGCATCATGGCCGGCGTCGGCCACATCACCATCTACGGTCTGGGCGACTACGCCAAGAGCTTCAAGAAGACCATGAAGCTGAACAAGGTCGTCACCGACTCCATCCGCGTGTCCAACCAGTGGCTCGTGGGTTGTTCGGCGGCCCTGTCCTCCTTCAACTACTTCAAGGCCGGACGTCTGGTGGCCCCGCTGGGCATCGCCCTGGCCATCGGTTCCGTGGGCGGCTCCTGGCTCATCCCCATCCTGACCGCAGGCAAGATCAGCCTCAAGGCGTACCTGGGCTACTTCGGCCTGTTCGTGCTGTTCCTGGGCTGCTACCTCTTCTACGAAACCACCCCGGCCGGCCAGAACAAGAAAAAGGCCGCCAAGGAAGCTGCCAAGGCTTTCCAGGATTCCGTGAAGAACGAAACCGCCGACACTTCCGATCAGGGCGTCAAGGTCGTGACCTTCACCCTGACCAAGTGCGTGTTCACCTTCTTCGGCGTTGAATTCTCCTTCAACCCGATCATCCCGCTGGTGGGTGGTTTCTTCATCGCAGCGCTGGCCTCCTTCCTCGGCGTCGGCGGCGGCTTCCTGCTGGTGCCGTTCCTGACCTCCGTGGCAGGCCTGCCCATGTACCTTGTCGCCGGAACATCCGCCCTGGCCGTGTTCGTGGGCATGATCAACTCCATCGCCTCCTACATGCTGCTCAAGCAGACCCCGGTGGAATGGTCCCTGATCGGCGCGGAACTCGTGGGTATCGTCATCGGCTCCATGATCGGGCCCCGGACTTCCAAGTACATCCCGGACATCTGGCTGAAGCGCCTGTTCGTTGTGCTGGCTGTCTACGTTGGCTTGCGTTACTGCTCCAAGGGCTTCCTTGGCTACAGCATCGTGCCCCCGTTCTAGGCCGCAACAGGAACAAGAAAGACCATTGGTGGGAGGCCGCTTTCGGGCGGTCTCCCCTTTCAAGCAAATGCAAGGGAGAAAAATAACGTGACCGGCACTGAAGTGTATTCCTTTCTCGACCCGTTCCTGATCTGGATGTTCCGCATCCCGGGCCAGGCATGGCTGGGCTTTGCCCTCGGCATCACTTGGATATGCCTGCTGGCCACGGTCATCGGCGAGCTGAGCATGGCCGCCGCCTATTTCTTCAACAAGCGCCACTTCGCCAACCACAGTGCGGACATGGTGCAAAACCACAATCTTTCGGTGCAGGCGCTGGGCTGCAAGAACAAGGAAGCCTGGAAAGCCTGCAACCACTTGGCCAACGACGCATTCGGCAAGAATTTCTTTTCGCACATCGCCCTGTTCGCCTCGTCGCTCTGGCCCGTGCCCTTTGCCATCGGCTGGCTCTACTACCGCTTTGCGGGCGTGGATTTCAGCGTGCCCTATGTGGGCGAGGTGGGGCCGTCCTTCATTTTCATTCCCGCGTACATTCTCTTTCGCTACCTGTTCGGCAAGCTCAAGCCGTGGCTGCCCGTATTCAGGACCATCAAACGCAAAATCACGGAAAACGAAAACGCGGGCGGAACCATGCTCAGCTATGCGGACCTGATGCAGGGTTCCGAAAAGAAGGAAGCAGAACAGGCCGGATAAGACAGCCTGTCCACAGACCGCGGGAAATGATCCGGTACGCGAGGGTTTGATCGTTTTACGTCAGCGCCGCCATCGGGCCTGTATCGACAGCCGAAGCCAGAAAACTGGCCACGGATTGGTCCGCCCAAGCCGTCAGGCTGGGTTTAGTTGATTTTGGAGGAACACTCCTCGGCAAGGGAGTCCACATTGATGGGCCCGAGCAGGTAGGCCCTGTCCCCGGCCTTCAGGCAGACGACGCGGCTGCTTCGTGCAAGCAGCACGGCTTCGATCCCGCTCTTGAGCGTGACCACGCCGGAACGGTATGCACCGAATTTCATGATCCGCTTCGCCTTCTGCACGGCGAGGCGGTCGTCGTTTTCAAGGTCGGCCACGGCAACGGATTCGATGTTGCCCCAGGGGATGGCGGCCTCGATGAACGGCGGGGCATTGACCAGCACCCCTTCACTGCTGAGCGTGATCTCGGACCGGGCCGGGTTCACGTAAAGCATATACCAGTAAAAGCCGCCCATGGGCACGGTGACCACCAACAGGCAGATGCCCGTCCACTTGAATCCGGAATTGAAGCTCCAGGCCACTAATGCAGCCACGGCCGCGGCCACCAGCAGAAACATGACGATGACCACCGGATTCATGGGGACGCGATATGATTTGTGCATTGTAAACTCCCTTGTTTGCTCGCTCTGCCCGGGTGTATCGCCATTTCAGGGCGCACTCAAGCAAAATCCCGTTGGAAGACCGCGTAATTTGGTGTATATTCTTCAGGTTACATTTGACCTTTACCGAGGCATGCCATGCAACTGATCCGAACCGTCGTCACCATACTCCTCCTTGCGGCCGCACTGCTGTGCTCGGCATGCTCGGACGAGGAAACCGTGGTGAAGGTGGACATGAACAAGCGTGCCCCCATCACCGCGGCCAAACCGGCCGAATCCATCACCTACGCCTATCTGCCCCAATACTCGCACACCATATCCTTTGAGCGCCACAGAAAACTTCTCGATTACCTGCGCAACGAGACCGGACTTCCCCTGCGCCAGATATTCCCGGACACCTTCGACGAACATATCAAGATGGTGGAACGCGGGGAAATCGACATTTCCTACACCAACCCGCTCATATACATCCGCCTGGCCCGGCTCGGCTCCCGGGCATTCGCGCGCATCATCGAACCCACGGGCAGCCCGGACTTCCGGGGCCAGATCATCATCCGGCGCGACAACCCGCTCATCGATTCGCTGGACGACTGCCGGGGCAAGCGCTGGATCGCCGTGGACCCGGGTTCCGCCGGCGGCTACCTCTTTCCGCTGGGCCTGTTCATGGAGCACGGGCTGGACCTTGCCGACTTCGACGAGGTGGTCTTTGCTCCCGGACCGGGCGGCAAGCAGGAAAAGGTGGTGCTGGCCGTCAATGCCGGTGCATACGACATCGGCACCATCCGCAAGGGAACCCTCGACATCGTGCGCAACAAGATCGACCTCGACCAGATCCGCGTGCTGGCACAAACCCGTCCCTATCCGGGCTGGGTCTACTCGGCACGCAAGGGGCTGGACCCGGACATCGTCGAACGCATCCGCCGGGCCATGTTCCGCCTGACCATGGCCCGCGAGGACCAGGCCGACATCCTGCGCACTGCGGGCATGCGCGGCATCATCAGCGCGCAGGACAAGGATTACGATCCGGTGCGCGCCCTGGCCAAGAAAATCGGCATGCTGTCGGGAGGGTTCTGACGTGCGCATGTTCAGTCGCCTGCGTTTCCACACAAAACTGAACCTGGGCATCATCGCCATCGTGGTGGGCATGGCCGTGACCCTGCTGCCGCTGGTGGGCAGCATGACGGCCCGCGCACTGATCAAGGAAAACAAGCAGCGCGGTGTGGCGCTGGCCGAAAGCCTTGCCGTGCGCGCCGTGGACCCCATGCTCTCGCAGGACTACCTGCGCCTGCGCAACATGGCGGATGAAGCCAGCGGCGTGGGCGACGTGGTTTACGCCTTTATCGAAAACCAGCACGGACGCGTGCTGACCCACTCGTTTCACAAGGGATTTCCTTCGGAACTGACCGGCGCCAACCGGGTAGGCAGGGATGGCAAGGTCCACATCCAGCTGCTGGATACCGGGACCGAACACATCTATGACTTCGCGGCCCCGGTCATGGTGGCGGGCCAGCGCATGGGCACGGTGCGCATCGGGCTTTCCAAAAAACGCATCAACATGACCATCAACCAGCTGACCACCACGCTGGCGGGCATGTTCGGAGGCGCGCTCTTTCTGGTCACGGCGCTGGGGACCGTATTCGCACGCACCGTGACAAGGCGGCTGGCCACACTGCGCAAACATGCCGAGGAAATGGTCAAGGGCAATCTGGACAGCACCACGGCCAGCCCGCCCGAAGCCCACTGCTGGGAAATGATGAACTGCGAAATGGCCGACTGCCCGGCCTACCACGACAAGCGCCGCCGCTGCTGGTACATCGCGGGCACGCAATGCGAATACCACGGACAAAAAGGCAAGAGCGACAATCTCGACTCCTGCCGCAACTGTCAGGTCTTCCAGCAAAACGTGGGGGACGAGATACAGGATCTGGCCGAAACCTTCGACCTCATGGCCCTGACGCTCAAGAACCACATTCAGGAACTGCGCGAGGCCGAAAGCAACCTCACCCACCAGCAGCGCCTCATGCGCACGGTCATGGACGTGAACCCCGACAGGGTCTCCATGGTGGACACGCGCATGATCTATCAGGCAGCCAACCGCGCCTTTGCCCAATTCGTGGGCATGGACGCCTCGCGCATCCCCGGCAAGACCGATTTTCATCTCTTCCCGGAAGACGAAGCCGAAAGCCGCAACCTCGAGGCCCGAGAAGTGCTGCGCACCAGCAAACGCGTGGACCGTCAGGAACGCATGGAAAACGAGGACGGAAGCGAGCAGTGGTTCCATGTGGTGCAGATTCCGGTGTACGACGACAAGGGCAATACCACGGGCCTTTTGCGCACGGACCGGGACATCACCGACATCAAGGCCTACGAGGAACAGCTCATCCAGGCTCAGAAGATGGAATCCATCGGCAAGCTTGCGGGCGGCGTGGCCCATGAAATCAACACGCCGCTGGGCATCATTCTCGGCTACGCGCAACTGTTGCAGGACGACGTCGATAAAGGCTCGCAGCTGCATCAGGACCTGGCCACCATTGAAAAGCAAACCAAGGTCTGCCGCAAGATCGTGGCCGACCTGCTGGGGTTCTCCCGGCAGACCGAGTCCGCCAAGCGCGAGATGTGCTTCAACAACTCGGTCATGGAAGCGGCCAGTCTGGTCAAGCACGCATTCAGTCTCGACCGGGTGGCCATACTCACGGACCTCGACGATCGTTTCCCCATCATCTATGGTGACCCGGAAAAGCTCAAACAGGTGTGGATCAACCTCCTGAACAACGCCAAGGACGCCTTTACCGACGATGGCGGGACCATTTTGATCCGCACCCGGCTGGATACTCCCAAAGGAATCGTCACCCTGCAGGTGGCGGATACGGGCTCCGGAATTCCGGCCGCCAACCTCAAGAAGATCTTCGATCCGTTTTTCAGCACGAAATCCGTGGGCAAGGGAACAGGGTTGGGCCTTTCCGTATCCTTCGGCATCATAGAAGACCATATGGGAAACATCGAGGCCGAAAGCCCCCTGCCGGACGGATTTCCCTTTCCGGAAACGCCCGATGCGCCCCTGCCGGGACCGGGCACGGTCTTCACCGTCAACCTGCCGCTGGATCATTGCCCTGCCGACCAACCGGCATGACCACCAAACTAACGGAGCACGATAATGGCTAATATACTGGTACTGGACGACGTAACGGACGCCGGCATCCTCATCAAGCGCATACTGGAACGCAAGGGCCATCAGGTAAACGCGTTCACCGAAGAGGAAGAAGCCATCCGGCACATGGAAAACAACGAAACCAACCTCGCCATTCTGGACATCAAGCTCAAAAAGATGACAGGAGTGGAGGTGCTTGAGGAAATCAAGAAAATCAGCCCGGCCACACGGGTGATCATGCTCACGGGCTATCCCACGCTGGAAACGGCCCGCGAATCCCTCAAGCTTGGCGCAGACGAATACTGCGTCAAACCCATCGACAAGCAGGAGCTGGAAACCAAGGTCGAGGAAATACTGGCCGGATAATCCGGACACCAGCCGACCGCACCGGCCGCGCAAACGCGGGGAACAAGCGCAGGAGGGGCGACGTGTTCAACAAGGAACTGTTCAAGCACTGGACCTATCAGGTTTTTTCACCGGGTGCGCTTTTGCGCACCAAGTACAACGCCTTCAAGGACCTGCTGCGCCACGACACCCGCGCCCTTGAACTCATCGCCGATCTGGAAGGATTCTTCTACGGTCACGAGCTGGCGGACCGGGCACGCATCAACCGCATGGCCGCCGAGCTTTCCCAAGAAGTGAAAGGTGTGGTGGACGCATTGACCGCCATGAGCCCGGCCCGGTACGTGGATCTTCCGGAATTCTTCAAGAAGATCGACTTCTACGCGCGCATGAACCTGCAGCTGGACGAGCCGGACCTGGCACCGCCCTATGTCCTGGAACTGGACGAAGTGGCGGACCGGGCTGATCAGGCCGGAGGCAAGGCCGCCAACCTCGCGGCCGTGCGAACGGCAGGCATTCCCACGCCGCCCGGATTCGTGATCACGGCCAACGCATTCCACTATTTCATGGAAAGCAACGAATTGCGTCCGCGCGTCGAGGATATCCTTTCTTCGGTGGTTCTCTCGGACAGCGACGGCCTTTTGCAGGCCATGCAGGAACTTCAGGAACTCATACTGGCTGCTGAAGTGCCCGAGGACATTGCCCACGACATCCTTGAAGCCGTGAACGATTTCATGCCCGAAGGCTGCCATCTGGCCGTGCGCTCCAGTGCGCTGGCCGAGGACGGCAACGTATCGTTTGCCGGACAATACGCCAGCGAACTGAACGTTTCTCCGGACGAGGTGCTGGACGCCTACAAACGGGTGCTGGCTGGCAAATACTGCCCGCGCGCCGTAACCTATCGCATCCGCAACGGCCTTTCGGACGCGGACACGGCCATGGCAGTACTGGTGTTGCCCATGCTGGATGCCGAAGCTGCCGGGGTGGTCTACACGGACGACCCGGCCTGCCCGGCTCTGGGCGGAGACGCCATGGGGGTCTACGCAGTACAGGGGCTGGCTGACGGACTGGTGGACGGCAGCCGCACCCCGGACAAATATTTCCTGAGCCGCGAGGAAAAACCGCGGCTGCTGGAAGGCTGCGCACAGGGCGGTGTTCTGCTGCCCGAACCCGCACTGTTGCGTTTGGGCGAATACTGCTCGTCGCTGGAAACCATTTTCAACGCCCCACAGGATGTGGAATGGGTCATGATGCCCGGGGGCGGCATTTCCATCCTGCAGACCCGCCCCCTGCAACAGGAAAAGGACGAAGTGCCCGAACACGATGCCAAGGATCTTGGAACCGTGCTCTATTCCGGACTGGAACGCGCCTCGGGCGGCGCGGGCTGCGGCGAGGTCTTTCCCGCGGCCACGGGCGAAGAATTCGCGGCCATTCCGCAGGGAGCCGTGGTAGTCACGCCCACGCTTCGGCCTGCCCTGACCCAGTTCATGGACCGCATTGCCGCGCTGGTGGCCGCACAGGGCAGCCGCGCCAGCCACTTTGCATCCGTGGCGCGGGAGCACGGTGTGCCGGTTCTGGTGGACAGCACCGCGGCGCAGGGACTGACAAAAGGACGCACCGTGACCGTGGACGCGGTCAGCGGAGCCATCATGGAGGGCTGCGTTTCCGAGGTGCTGCGCCGGGCCAACCAGGAGACCAAGGCACCGGAAGCGGCCACCCGACCCTACAAGTCCGTCATCCCGCACACGGTCAAGCTGACCCTGACCGACCCGGAAGCCGACAACTTCACGCCCGAGGGCTGCCGGTCCCTGCACGACATCGTGCGTTTCGCCCATGAAAAAAGCGTGGCCGAAATGTTCTCGCTGGTGGACAAACGCGGCCGGGGCATGACACGGGCCAAAAAGCTCAAGACCGACCTGCCGCTGGTCATGTACGTGCTGGATCTGGGCGGCGGGCTGTTCGGCATGGCCGGGGACAAGGACGTCATCACCCCGGACGACATCGTGGGGCGTCCCATGTGGGCCCTGTGGTTCGGGCTTTCCGATTCCCGCATCGCATGGGACCGCAAGCAGACCCACATGGACTGGGAGGAATTCGACCGCATCAGCGGCGGCATCTTTAAGTTCGACTCGCAACTGCTGGCCAGTTACGCCATCATTTCCGACGACTATCTGCACCTCATGGTGCGTTTCGGCTACCATTTTTCCGTGGTGGACTCGGTCTGCGGACCGGAAACCGGCAGCAACTACATCAACTTCCGGTTCAAGGGCGGCGGCGCCGGGTTCGACCAGCGTCTGCTCCGGCTGCGTTTCATTCGCAAAGTACTGGAATATTGCGGATTCGAGACATCATCCACCGGAGACATGATCGACGCCAGCGTGACCCGGCTGGACGAAAGCGCCATCCAGCGACTGCTGGCCCGGCTGGGCTACCTGCTGGCCGCCACCCGGCTCATGGACATGGCCCTCAGGGATGAGGAACAGGTGGACCAAAAGGCCGAAGAATTCATCCAAAGCTTCGAGAACAAGAACTGATGACCGTTCCCGCATACCAGCTCACCTGGGTCACGGACCAGCTCGCGGTGGGAGCCGCCCCCATGAGCGACAAACAGCTCGACGCCCTGCACGCGGCGGGCGTGGACGCGGTGCTCAACCTGTGCGGCGAATTCTGCGACCTGCACGACATCGAATGCCAGGCCGGATTCGAGGTCTACCACATGCCCCTGGCCGACGAGGAGGCGCCGGAACTGGCCGAACTGGAAAAGGCGCTGGCCTGGCTGGACGAGGCCATCTATCTGGGAAAAAAGGTGCTCATCCACTGCCGGCACGGCATCGGGCGCACCGGGACCGTGCTCAACGCCTACCTGCTGCGGCGCGGGCTCGGGCATCAGGGTGCCTGGAAAAAACTCAAGAAGCTGCGCTCCAAGCCCGCCAACTTCGCCCAGTGGTGGACCATCCGCAAATACGGACGCTCAAGCCGCAAACTGACCCTGCGCGAACCGTCCCTTGAAATGAAACGTGCGGTGGACCTCGCGCCGTTCTTCAAGGACTACACCATCCTCGAAGCTCGGGCCGAAGACCTTTTTGCCTACGAACTGGGCAACGACCAGCGTTGCGGCCGCGACCATACGCGCTGCTGCAGCACGCCCATCACCCTGTCGCTCATCGAGGCCGTGCACCTGACCCACTTCATGAACGCACGGCTTTCCAGCGACGAACGCCTGCAGGCCATCGGCCGGGCCGTGGAAACCGCAAAAAAGGAACGCAGCACGGCCCAAAACGTGGATCAGGGTGCGGACGCGGGCGAATACTGCCTGTCCGAGGCCGGAGCCACCTGCCCTCTGCTCCATGAGGGCGCATGCATGCTCTGGGAACACCGCCCGCTGCAGTGCCGCACCTATGAACTGGCGCAGGACACGGCCAGCGACCTCTGGAACACGGTGCTGGCGCCGGGGCTGGAAAAGCTCTCGCTGGAAACGTGGTTCGCCTACACCGGGGTCATGGCCCACGAAGACCTGCCCGGGTTTGCTCTGGCCGACGTCGTCTCCGGCCGCTACGTGCAGGCCGTGTTCCACCTGATGATGCGCTATGGCGCAGCCTGATCCCGCGTTGCCGCCTGCCCGTGCCTAGTCGAAAATCTCGCGCTTGGTCACGGCTTCGGACTTGATGCGGTCCAGCAGGTCGGCCAGCGCGGGCTTCACGTTTTCACGAATATCCCCGGCCACGATCAGAAAAAGCACATCGTCGCCCGGCTTCATGGGACCTTCATGAGCTTCGGCAACCACGCGCCAAATGCCGTCGCGCCCTTCGATCTCCTTCCGGATTTCCTCCATGCGCTCATAGTCCGGAGTGATCTCGATGCCGGTGACCGTGGCGTGGTCGTCGCGAGACCAGCCGCGCACCACGCCGTTGTGCACCAACACCATGCCCACGTTTTCCGCAAAACCCGGGTCCTTCTTCATTTCCGCAATGGTTGCGCTGATATCCATGGCTTCTCCTTGATTTCATGCCCCGGGGCATAATCTTATCGGGTTATAATCGGCAAAAATAATACTAGAAAGACTTGACGTGCCTATACTGGAAGTCAGGTATAGGCGTTTTCCGCTTCCAATTCAGGATTTTCGGAACAATCCGCTCTACGACAACTCCTCCCTCATGCGCGTTCCGGCCCGGCACAGCCAGCCCTGTTCTTCCGCTCATTAGCGAACAAGGCCCGAGTTCGCGCGGAGAACACATGCCGGGTAGAGGCGGCTGAACCGTATCGGTCAATCATTATTGAGGCGACCCCTCTGCCTGACCTCCACCAGGCATGCCGCAATATGACCGCGAGAACAGCCCTTGCCGGCAGTCGCCTTGCGGAACGCAACGGAAATTGGGGTCAGGTCAGCTTTCGGGATGCCCGTCCCGGAACCTCCTGGCCCCTTTTTCGTGCTCAAAGGCTGCCCAGCCGCTCCAGCACGCCTTCCACGAGGTCGCGGGGGGTGGATGCCCCGGCAGTCACGCCTACGCTGGCAACGTCCATGAAATCTTCCATGGGCAGCTCCGCGGCAGTCTCCACGTGCACCACGGGCGTTCCCTGATCCGCAACCACCTGTGCGAGCCTGCGGGTATTGCCGCTGTTCTTGCCGCCCACCACCACCATGTAATCCACCTCGCGGGCCATGGCCATGGCCTCGCGCTGGCGCTCCTTGGTGGCGTCGCAAATGGTGTGCAGCACGACCACGTCCAGAGCCTGAGCCCCTTCCAGCCGCTCGGCGATCACGTCGAACATGGCCCTGTCCTGCGTGGTCTGGGCCGCCAGCACGTACCGACCGTCCCTTTCCAGCGCACACTGCTCCAGCTCCTCCAGAGAACCGAAAACAATGGCCTCGTCATGGGCGTAGCTCACCAGCCCGCGCACCTCCGGATGGTCGGCCTCGCCGTAGAGCAACAGGCAGCGCCCGTCGCGGGTGTGGCGGCCAATAAGAATCTGCGCCTTCTTGACCTTGGGGCAGGTGGCGTCCTTGATGGTCACCATGCGCTCTTCAAGCGCCTGCTCCACCTGCCGGGTGATGCCGTGGGCCCGGATGACCACGCAGCCACCCTCGGGGACATCCGCCGGACTTTCGGCAATGATCACGCCCTTGCGCGCATAGCGCTCCAGTACCTGCGGGTTGTGAATTATGGGGCCGAGAATGTGAATGGCCTCGCCGGGCCTCTCCTCGATGACCTTGTCCAGACGCTGCAGGGCCAGGTCGACGCCCATGCAGAAACCGGCCCGCTCGGCCAGTTGCACTTTCAGGGATTTCATATTGTTTTCCATGTTTTCAATATTATTTCACGAGTCGTGCCGGCCCTGTGGCCAAAAACGACTCACGGCCTTGACAAAACCCACCCGAAAAGGAAGACTCCCCACCGGACTTAAAACGACCGTTTCAAACAAAATTCAAGCCTCAAGGATCATCCATGCACAACAACGATGCAGGCACCAAGAACGCCCTTCTGGCCGCCGCGGTCCGCGTTTTTGCGGACAAAGGCTATTCCGCGGCAACAGTGCGGGAAATATGCGGCCTTGCCCAGGCCAACGTGGCCGCGGTCAACTACCATTTCGGCGGCAAGGAGCCTTTGTATCGTTCCGTTCTGGAGCACATATTCGTGCGCGTGCAGGCCGAACAGAACCGTGCCGACCTGAAACGGAATCCGGATGCATCGCCCGAGGAACGGCTGGAGGCATACATCCGCCAAAAGGTCGAAGACATCTACAACTCGGACAACGACGGCGGCCCCGTGGCCGCGCACTGGGCCATCTTTCTCATGGAAGTGGCCAATCCGAGCACCAACCTCGATTTTCTGGTGGAGCACTATGTTCAGGCTCCGGCCGACGAACTGCGCTCCATCGTGGCCGACATACTGCAGACCCCGCCCACGGACCCGGTGGTGCTGAACTGCGCCCTGAGCATATGGGGCCAGCTGCTGGACCCGCTGGTGATGATGCCGCTCACGGACCGCATGGACCCGCCACGACCGCATGTGCAGGACAATCTCGAACAATTCACAGAACATCTGGTGCGCTTCACCCTCGGCGGCATTCACGCCATGAAGCACGGCTGATCCCGTCAGCGGCAAGCCGCCGGAAATACTACCGTGAAACGCTTTTTACATCAAGGAATCCGCACATGCCGGGCCATTGCTGCCCTGCTGCCGTGGACCTTGCTGGCTGTAGCTTTCGCCGGCAACTGTCTGGCGCAGCAGCCCGAAACAATCAAACACTACACGGCTGCGATACAGGCCGAACATCCCCACGATCCCCACGCGTCCACACAGGGACTGGCCTTTTACGGGCCGTATCTTGTCGAATCCACGGGCAAATACAAACAATCCACGGTGCGCACCGTGGAACCGGCAACAGGCCGGGTGCTTCGGCTGGCGCACCTGCCGGACAGCAGGTTCGGGGAAGGGCTGACGATTCTCAACCAAGCCGCGTACGTGCTCACATGGCGTTCCGGGCAGGGCTATGTCTTTTCCCTGCCCGACCTTGACCCGGATCGGGCTCCGGACCTTGAGGAAAATCCTCTTGAACTGCTCCTTGCCGGGGATTTTTACGTGCGCGGCGACAAGGGGGAAGCCGAGGCATGGGGACTGACCCACGACGGCAGGTATCTGATCATGAGCAACGGCACGGACATGCTTACATGGCGGGAACCCGGAACATTCCGGCCCGTGCGATCCCTGCGCGTGCACGAAAATGGCCGCCCCGTGCGCAACATCAACGAGCTGGAATGGATCAACGGCCGCATCTGGGCCAACATCTGGAAATGCGCCAGCGTGGCGGTCATCAATCCGAAGACCGGGCTGGTCGAAGCATGGGTGGACCTGAAACCGCTCCTTGACCGGGTGCGCAGCAGCGCGGGCGTGGCCAACGGGCTGGCCTACGATGCAAAAAACGACCGCCTGTTTGCCACGGGCAAGCTCTGGGAAAAGCTGTTTGAAATCCGCGTGCCCGGCCTGCTACCGTGAACGAAAGACCAGCCAGCCGCCCAAAAGCATCATGGGCAGGCACAGAACCTGTCCCATGCTCATCCAGTTCATGGCCACGAATCCGAGCTGGGCGTCCGGCTGCCGGGCGAATTCCACGATGAACCGGGCCACGCCGTAGCCCAGCAAAAACATGCCGCCCACCGCGCCGCGCGGTCTCGGTTTGGAAGAATACCACCACAACAGCGCGAACAGGGCCAGCCCTTCAAGCGCGGATTCATACAGCTGGGAAGGATGGCGCGGCAGCGAACCGGCTCCGGGAAAAACCATGCCCCACCAGCCGTCCGTGACCCGACCCCACAGCTCGCCATTGATGAAATTGCCCAAGCGCCCGAACATGATGCCCGGCGGCACCAGCGGTGCCACGAAGTCACCCACGTCCAGCAGGTGCTTGCCGGTTTTGCGTGCGAACAGCCAACAGGCCAGGATCACGCCCAACACGCCGCCGTGAAAGGACATGCCGCCGTTCCAGATGGCGACGACCTCCGACGGGTGGGAAAAATAGTAACCCGGGTTGTAGAAAAGCACGTATCCGAGCCTGCCGCCCAGAATGATGCCCAGAATCAGGTATGTCACGAAATCGTCCATCTGCGGGCCGGTCCAGCCGCTGCCCGGACGCGATGCGCGCCAACGGCCCAGCAGCCAGCCCGCCACCACGCCGAACACGTACATCATGCCGTACCAGCGGGCCTGAAACGGTCCCACGGAAAAAATGATCGGGTCGAAATCCGGGTAATGCAGCATGGGGAACGTCTCCGGGAAACAGGTGGTTGCGCAGGGCTTGCCAAAGAGCCTGTCATAATCCCAAGCCGAACGCATGACAAGCGTGGCGGGTTCTGCTCACCGACGGCAACACCGTTCACGCCCTTGTCTTTGTTTTTTCGACGGATTGGGCTACAGTTCGTCCATGAATCAAACCAACGGGCACGCCGCTGACGCACGGCAGGAACTGGACATACTCGAAATGCCCTTCGAGGGATTGGCCGCCTATTGGCTGTCCATCCGCAAGGTCATCGACACACGCAAGGGCAAAAACATCATCCGGGACGAACTGGAGACCACGCAGGAAAGCTACATCAGCCACCTGCTGGACACGGTGTTCGCCAGGATGGAACCGGACCTCGTGCGCAGGCTGGCCGAGGTCAAGCGCGACGCCCTGCTGGACGATTATCGCCGCAAGATCGACCTCATGCGTCTTGCCCTGTTCGCCATTGCGGCTGCGGAAAACCCGCGCATCACCATGGTACGCATGGACTCAAAATTTTCCCACGCACCCATGACCGAAAAGGCGGCCTTTGACATGGCCCACGGCCTGACCACGGCGGTCAAGGAACGCGGGGCCGACCTGCACACGCTGCTGGCCGTAGACCACAAGATGCCGTTCGACCGGCTGGTGGTGAAGCTGCTTTTCTACGTCATCTACGCGCGGCCCGACAAGCGGCGGCTGGAAAAACTGCTGCCCTACTCGCATTCACGCTATTTCACCGAAGGCCTTTCACTGGCCATCGACAATTTCGAGCCGGATTTTCTGGCCTACCACCTTGAGGGCATCCGCGACCAGACCATTGCCGAAACCCGGCGCAAGATGGACATGTCGCTGGAGATGGCCATGGGCATCCGCAACAAGATGGCCTACGACGATGTGTTTCGCATTGCCAAGGCCTACATGTCCGCATGACGCGGACCGGCCGCAAGCACCCGGAGGTTTTCATGCGTTTCTTCGCCATACGCAAAAACATCGCTGTCTGCACCCTGCTCCTGGGGGCGAGCCTGCTCGTTCCCGCTGCAGCCATGGCCACCCCGCCCGGATCGGTGGGCGAAAAGAATTTCGGCCGCGCCATCATCGCCCTGCGCGGCAACAACGACGCCACAACCGCTGCGGGCTACTTCAAGCGCGCGGCCGACGCCTTTGCCCAACTCATGACCAACAACGCCGAAGCCGGCAAGAAAACGCGCCTCTCGCGCCTGCTCATGGCGGGCATGAGCAGTTACCACGCAGGGAACATGCAGCAGGCTGAAAAAATCATGAGCGCGGCCGCAAACGACTCCACGGCATGGGAAGCGCCCCTGTATGCGGGCCTGGCCCTTGCGCGCATGGGCAAATCCGCCGAGGCAGCAGCCATGTGGCAGCGATTTTCACCGGATGCGGGCCAGCGGATGATCGGCGAAGCCCTGGCCGCACAGATCACGGGGCTGCAAGACAAGACCATCGCACCGCAACAGGCCGCCGAGGCCGTGGAAGCGGCCATGCTGCAACAATTCTCGCGCAACGAACACTCCGTGTCCCAACGGTCGCTGGCCGCACAGAACAAATGCTCCGGCCGGTTCTGGTGGCGCTACGCCAAATCCCGCTGCCAGGACACCCTGCTCCTGCGCGACTGAACGCAGGCCCGAAACTTGACCTTTCCCCCATAACGGGTATGACGTGCGGGGCCGCTGGCTTGCGGCCCCATTTTTTTGCACAAGGATTTGAACGTGGAAAAACAGATACAGAAACAGGTGGAGCGCCGCCGCACCTTCGGCATCATCAGCCACCCGGACGCGGGCAAGACCACCCTGACCGAAAAACTGCTCCTCTTCGGCGGCGCCATACAGATGGCCGGAACCGTCAAGGCACGCAAGGCCGCGCGCCACGCCACCTCGGACTGGATGGCCATGGAGCAGCAGCGCGGCATCTCGGTCACCTCTTCGGTCATGAAGTTCAACTACGAGGACTTCGAGATCAACCTGCTGGACACGCCCGGCCACCAGGATTTTTCCGAAGACACCTACCGCGTGCTCACGGCCGTGGACTCCGCGCTCATGGTCATCGACTCGGCCAAGGGCGTGGAAAAACAGACCCGCAAGCTCATGGAAGTCTGCCGCCTGCGCGACACGCCCATCATCACCTTCATCAACAAGATGGACCGCGAAGGCATGGACCCCTTCGACGTACTGGCAGACATCGAGGAAACCCTGAACATCGAATGTGCGCCCCTGTCGTGGCCCGTGGGCATGGGCAAGGAGTTCAAGGGCGTCTATTCCCTGCACGACAAACGCCTGCATCTTTTCTCGGCCACGCACAACGGCGGCATCAATCAGGGCATGGTCATCGATTCGCTGGACGACCCCACCCTGGACAAGGAACTCGGCCTGCAGGCGGACAAGCTGCGCGAAGACCTCGAACTGCTCGAGGGCGCGGGCTATCCCTTTGACGCAGAGCGTTACCTTGCCGGAAAACAGACCCCGGTCTTTTTCGGCTCGGCCATCAACAATTTCGGGGTGCACGAACTTCTGGACAGCTTTGTGCAGCTTGCGCCCCATCCGCAGTCCCGCCCGGCCGTAGAGCGCGAGGTTTCACCCTTCGAGACCAGTTTCTCGGGCGTGTGCTTCAAGATCCAGGCGAACATGGACCCCCAGCACCGCGACCGCATCGCCTTCGTACGCATCAACTCCGGCAAATTCACCAAGGGCATGAAGGTACGCCACCACCGCATCGGCAAGGACGTGCAGATATCCAAGGCCACCATCTTCATGGCGCAGGACCGCGAAGGCGTGGAAGAGGCATGGCCCGGCGACATCATCGGCATCCACAACCACGGCACCATCAAGATCGGCGACACCTTCACGGAAAAGGAACCGCTCAAATTCACGGGCATCCCCAACTTCGCCCCGGAAATATTCCGGCGCGTGATCCTCAAGACCCCGCTCAAGGCCAAGCAGCTGCAGAAAGGCCTGACCCAGCTGGCCGAAGAAGGCGCGGTGCAGCTTTTCCGCCCCACCCAGAACAACGACTATATTCTCGGGGCCGTGGGTATGCTGCAGTTCGACGTGATCCAGTCGCGCCTTCAGGACGAATACGGAGTGGACGCCATTTACGAACCTGTGGAGCTGTACACGGCCCGCTGGATATCCTGCGAGGACAAAATCGAGCTGGCGCGGTTCAAAAAAGGAGCCGCCAGATATCTGGCACTGGACGCGGACGAAAATCTCACTTACCTTGCTCCGAGCCGGTGGAGGCTGGATGATGCGGTCGAGACATGGCCGAACATCTCCTTTCACAAGACCAGAGAACACGAATAGCGTTTGTATGACTGTCGTCGAAATACCAGAAGAACATTTACGAGCCTTTCCCAAGGAAGAAATCAACGCACTGCCGTTGCGGCGCTATGACGGCCCCGTTCATGTGGTGCGCACCCGCAAGCAGCGCGATGCGGCCATCAAGGTCCTGCGAAACGAAGCACTGCTCGGATTCGACACGGAAACCCGCCCGGTATTCAAAAAGGGCAGAAAGCCCAATCCGCCTTCGCTCATCCAACTGGCCGGGGAGCAGAATGTCTATATCTTCCAGATCAACCTTCTGCCCATGGACAACGGCCTTCTGGACCTGCTCTCAAGCAAGCAGGTCATCAAGACAGGCGTCTCCGTGCACGACGACATCATCGGACTGAACAAGCTGGCCAAATTCAAGGCCGCCAACTTCATCGATCTGGGTGAAATCTCCCAAAAGCACCAGATGCAGACCCACGGCCTGCGCAACCTCGCGGCCAACCTGCTGGGCTTCCGCATTTCCAAGTCTGCCCAATGTTCCAACTGGGCCAAAGAGAACCTGACCCGCCAGCAGGTCACCTACGCGGCCACGGACGCATGGGTCAGCCGGAAAATATATCTGGCCATGAACGAACTCGGATTGGTGTAAAAAAAAATCCGGAACGATCCGGACTCACAACATCGAAAAAAAGCCCGGCTGCAGCAATGCGGCCGGGCTTTTCGTATGCCTACCTTTTGCGGGCCAGCAGCCAGATAACATGCACCAGCCCCGGGAAATAGCCAAGAATGGTCAGCAACAGGTTGACCCAAAACTGCAGTCCCAGCCCCACCTTGAGAAACGCCCCGATGGGCGGCACCAGAATCGAAATGATGATGCGAATGATTTCCATGGCTCCCTCCTGTTCAAAAAACGTTATTCCATTTTCTAGTATGTCCGGTGTCGGGTTGCAACGGTATTCGTCTCTGCGCCGACAGCCATGCACCTGACAGGAACAGGCCCCGCATTCCACCGAGGCCCTTCCTTTTTTTGCGGATTGCCGGAGCTACTTTGCGTGGCTGTAGCCGCCGGCCTCGTCTTCGGTAAGCGGCGTGGTCACCGGGTTTTTCCTGAAGTATTCAAGACAGCGCTCAAGGTCGCTGATGAACAGCTCGCCCAGATCGCGGCTGAATCCGTGGCGCACGAGGATACGCATGATCACGAGGTCCTCGCAGTCCTTGGGCAGGGAATAGGCCGCCACCTGCCAGCCCCGGCTGCGCAGCCGGTCCGAAAGGTCGTACAGCGTGAAGTTGTGTTTCTGCCCTTCGGTGAGGGACCAGCTCAGGGCCGGGATGCCGCCCACGCCGTCATAGATGATGGTGAACGGTTCCATTTCGCCGATGCGCCGGGCCAGATACTGGGCCGTGCCGTAGCAGGCCTCGTGAATACGCCGGTATCCTTCGCGCCCGAGCCGCAGGAAATTGTAATACTGGGCCACGATCTGCCCGCCGGGACGGGAGAAATTCAGCGCAAAGCAGGGCATGTTGCCGCCCAGATAGTTGACCCAGAAAATCAGGTCGTCGGGCAGGTCGTCCTTGTCGCGCCAGACCACCCAGCCCACGCCCAGCGGCGCAAGCCCAAACTTGTGGCCCGATGCGTTCACGGACTTGACGCGCGGCAGCCGGAAATCCCAGACAAGGTCCGGGTCCACGAACGGGGCAAGAAAGCCGCCGCTGGCCGCGTCCACATGGATGGGAATATCCAGCCCGGTCTTTTGCTGCAATTCGTCCAGCGCGTCGCTGATCTGCTTGACCGGCTCGTACTGGCAGGTAAAGGTCACGCCCAGCGTGGGCACGACCCCGATGGTGTTTTCGTCGCACTGGCTGACGGCCTCTTCCGCGCTCATGATCAGCTGCCCTTTTTTCATGGGCACTTCACGTAGCTTGATGTCCCAATATTTGGCGAACTTGTGCCAGCAGACCTGCACCGGCCCGCACACGAGATTGGGCTGGCGCAGCTTGATTTCATCTTCGCTCACCCCCTGCTCCCGCAGCCGTTCCCGCCACTTCCACTTCAGGGCCATGCCGCCCAGCATGGCGGCCTCGCTGGACCCGGTGGTGGAGCAGCCCATGGTGTTGACCGCGTCCGGCGAATTCCACAGGTCGGCCAGCATGCGCACGCACCGAGCTTCAAGCTCGGCGGTCTGCGGGTATTCGTCCTTGTCGATCATGTTCTTGTCCGCGCACTCGTCCATGAGCTTGTGGACCTCGGGTTCCAGCCACGTCTGGCAGAACGTGGCCAGATTCTGTCGCGAATTGCCGTCCAGCATCAATTCGTCGTGCACGGCCTGATACACGTGCCGCGCCTCACGCTCCGGTTCCGGGAAACGCTTTTTGGGCAGCCCCGTGGAGAGGTCGTCGGAAGCGAACACGTCGTCCAGCATCTCGTCCCTGAGATCATTCTGTTTATGCAATGCCATATGATTGTCTCCTGAAAGTTATTCGTTGCCGCCCTGACGCCACTCGGGCTTCTTGCGGGCGTGAATGAGCAGGGGAAGGCCGATGAACACGATCATGCCCGCAGCCACAAGGCCGACGTACAGGGCCGGATTACCCACGGGCAGGTTGCTGGGCGGGAAAAATCCCACCAGCAGGGCGAAGCACACGCCCGCAAGCCCCACGCCCGCCACAAGGCACATGCCGAAGTTGCCGCCCGGCACCTTGTAGGAGCGCGGCAGGTCCGGCCGGGTGAAACGCAGCTTGATGGCTGCGGCGTACATGAGAATGTACATGACCAGATACAGGGTCACGGTCATGGCCGAAAGCACAAAAAAGGCCACGCTCACGTTGTCCATGATGAAATAGAGCGTTGCCAGCGCGCTGACGATCACGGCCTGTATCATCAGGATGTTGACCTGCACGCCGTTCTTGTTGGTCCTGGCCATGAACGGCGGAATCTCGCCCTGCCGCGCGGTCTCCAGCAGGCCCCGGCTCGGGCCGCCCACCCACGACATGACCCCGCCGATGGCCCCGAACGCGGCCAGCAGGCCCATGACCGGGGTCAAAAACGAAAGGTTGAACGTGGCCAGCAACTGCTTGAAGGCCTGCATCAAACCGGCCGTGAGGCTGATCTTCTCTGCAGGTATCACCGCAGCCACGGCCATGGAGCCGAGCATGAACAGGGAGAAGATGATGCCCGCGGCCAGAAACATGCTCTTGGGGAATTCACTTGCCGGGTCTTTCAGCTCATTGGCATGCACCGCGTGCACCTCCACGCCGGCAAAAAGCAGGATGATGCCCGCCAGAAAAGCCACACTGCCCAACCCCGTCAAATGCGGAAAAAGACGTGCGTGCGGGTGCGCAAGATGTTCGGCAGCTGCGGTGGCTGCGTCCGGCACCAAAAAGTGAATGGGGTTTCCCTGCACCACCCACATGACGCCCAGCACGATGATGAATACGCCGGGCAGCACGGTTCCCAGCAGCACGCCGTAGCGGGTCACGGCCCCGGCAACCCCGGAACCGGCAAGGGTCAGGAACGTTGCGGCCCAATAGCAGACCAGAATGACCACGCCCGTGTATGTACCGTTGTCCGCCAGCCCCGGATCCATGAACAGATAGGCCAGCGCGCCCGCGGCAAAACCCAGCACCGTGGGATACCAGACCACGTTCTGGATCCATTGCAGCCAGATGGCCGTAAACCCCCAGCGGGAGCCGAATGCTTCCTTGATCCAGGTGTACACGCCGCCGCCCTTGTCGCTGAACGCGCCGCCCAGTTCCGCGGCCACCAGCGAGGCCGGGATCAGGAACATGACCGAGGCGAACAGAATATAGAAGATCATGGACAGCCCTTCCTTGGCCATCATGGGGAGTCCCCGCAGGCTGACCACGGCCGCCACGGTCATCAGGCTCAGGGTGAATACCGACATTTTCTTGCTTCCCATACAAATCCTCCCGCCCCGCAGGACCGAATAAACGAACATTGAGTTGAATTCCGCTCACATTCTACTGTTTTAGAAGCATTTGAAATTATAATAAATCCACTACAGTACAAATGGTACAGCAAACGGTATTGAAAACGGGAGCACGAAAAGGCGGCCTTTCTCTTCCGCATTACCACACATCAATGCCACGCCACGGCAGACAGACTACACCATAGGACAGAACAATGAAAACCGCCCGGCTTCAAACGTCCCACAGGAGGAACCGCCCATGTGGCATCTCATACAGCGCATCACAAAAAACCTGATCGTGGCCATCCCCATCATGATGGCCGCCGGATTCGCCTATGGCATGTCGGCCCCGGCCGCATGGCTCAAATCACTGATCCTGCCGTTCACCTTTCTCATGGTCTACCCCATGATGGTCACCCTGAAGATAGGTAAGGTGCTGGAGGGCGGCGACACCCGGGCCCAACTCATCACCCAGTTCATCAACTTCGCGCTGGTTCCGTTCCTGGCCTTCGGCATAGGCAGCCTGTTCTTCGCGGACAGGCCGTACATGGCGCTGGGACTTTTACTGGCCGGGCTGGTGCCCACCAGCGGCATGACCATTTCGTGGACCGGCTTTGCCAAGGGCAACATGGCTGCAGCCGTGAAAATGACGGTCATCGGCCTTGTGGTCGGTTCGCTGGCAACACCCTTTTACGTCAAGGCACTCATGGGCGCGTCCATCGAGGTCAACATCATGGCGGTCATGAAGCAGATATTCTTCATCGTATTCCTGCCCATGGCCCTTGGCTACGCCACGCAGCGGTTCCTGTTGCGCACCTATGGGCAAAAGGAATTCCAGCAGCGCATCGCGCCGCGGTTCCCGCCCATGTCCACCCTCGGGGTACTGGGCATCGTGTTCGTGGCGCTGGCGCTCAAGGCCAAGACCATTGCGGCGGCCCCGGACATGCTGCTGCGCATCCTTGTGCCGCTGGTCATCATCTACGCCCTGAACTTCACCCTGAGCACGCTGGTGGGCAAACGCTTCCTGCCGCGCGGCGACGCCATCGCCATGGTCTACGGCTCGGTCATGCGCAACCTGTCCATCGCGCTGGCCATCGCCATCAACGCGTTCGGAGAAAAAGGCTCGGACGCGGCACTGGTGGTGGCCGTGGCCTACATCATCCAGGTGCAGTCCGCGGCATGGTATGTGAAATTCACGAGCCGCCTGTTCGGCCCGGCAACAGCCGAAAAAGCATAGGAGGAAACCATGCTTCCCATTATCAAGAACATCCTCTACGTGACCGATCTTTCCGACTGCGCGCTCCATGCCCTGCACTATGCGGCCTCATTGGGGCAGGCATACGGCGCGGACATTACCGTCATGCATGTGGTTCCGGACACATTGGAATACATGAGCGAACAGGCCGGAACCGACATGAAGCACGGGCTGGACCAGAACGGCCTGAACGAATTCGCGGCCCCGGAAATATCCGAGGCGCAGGCCACCCTCGAAAAACGCGTGCGGGATATCACCGAGGAATGCGTCGCAGCCATGAACGGTCGGACGGAAAACTCCCCGTTCTCCGAAAAAAGAATCATCGTGGCACAGGGAGACGCTTCCGAACGCATCCTTTCCGAGGCGCAAAGCGGCAAGTACGACATGGTGGTCATGGGAACGCACGGCCAAAGCACGTTCATGGACCTCGTATTGGGCAGCGTGGCCCGGCACACCACCACGCACAGCCCGATCCCGGTGCTCGTGGTACGGCTGCCTGATCCCGGATAACCGTCACACTCCCATGGGACCGTGCCCGCTTGCCCAAACCGGCGGGCGCGGCCCTGAAAAATTCCATTTCGCGGGCCGCCCCTTTACTTTTGCTCTCAAATGCGTAATTAACCATGTGTCTCAGCGTGACCGGACGCGCGAACGTTCCTTTTTGCCCTTTCGCGGCAAACCGGTTCGGCCAGACCGAACACCGATAACCCCACGTCCCGGAGCCCATCTGATACCCCCCGGTTTCACCGGAAACGACCGCTGTCACGCGCTGTCGTCATATATTTATTATCACCATAGGATCATTTGTGAATTTCGATCATTTCTCGTTTGACGGACGTATTGCGTCCGGCATCAAGTCGTGCGGGTATGAAACCCCCACCCCCATTCAGCAGGCAGCCATTCCCGAAGTGCTCACGGGCCGCGACGTCATGGGCCTCGCCCAGACCGGCACCGGCAAAACCGCCGCGTTCGCCCTGCCCATCCTGCAACGCCTGATCGACGCGGAAGCGCCCAAACAGGGACCGGCCCGCGTGCTGGTATTGGCCCCCACCCGTGAACTGGCCCTGCAGATCCACGAAAACTTCGTGGAACTCGGCCGCCAGACCGGCATCCGCTGCGCGTCTGTTTTCGGCGGCGTGGGCCAGAACCCGCAGATCAAGGCCGTGCGCCGCTCCACCGTGGTGGTGGCCTGCCCGGGTCGCCTGCTCGACCTGCTCAACCAGGGCGTCATCACGCTGGACAGCGTGGACACGCTGGTGCTGGACGAGGCCGACCGCATGCTGGACATGGGTTTCCTGCCGGACATCAAGCGCATCATCAAACGCCTGCCCGTCAAACGGCAGAATCTGCTCTTTTCCGCAACCATGCCCAACGACATCCGCAAGCTCGCGGACAAGATACTGCGCAACCCCGCCACGGTGCAGGTGGCCAACACGGCCCCGGCCGCCAGCGTGAGCCACGCATTCTATCCGGTGGCCCAGCACCTCAAGGGCAAATTGCTCGAGGCCCTGCTGCAAACCACCAATCACGAAAGCGTGCTCATCTTCACCCGCACCAAGCACCGCGCAAAGAACCTGGCCCGCAAGCTGGACAGGATCGGGCACGACGCCACATTCCTGCAGGGCAACATGAGCCAGAACCAGCGCCAGCGCGCGCTGGACGGTTTCCGCAAGGGCGACTTCCGGGTCATGGTGGCCACGGACATTGCCGCACGCGGCATCGACTGCGACCGCATCACCCATGTGGTCAACTTCGACGTGCCCGACACGGCAGAAACCTACACGCACCGCATCGGGCGCACCGGCCGCGCCGGCCGCACCGGAACCGCACTCAGCTTCGTGACCGGCGAAGACAAGCCCATGATGCGCAGCATTGAACGCATTGTGGATGCCCGCATTGCACGCAACACGCTGGAAGGCTTCGACTACGACCAGAAATCTCCGGCACGCAACCAGCCGCGTCCGGCCAAGGCCCGCTCCCCCCGTTCGGACGCCGGTTCGAACCACCGACAGGGACAAAAGCCTTCGGGTCGCGGCAGAAGCTCCCGCCGCCGCGCACAGCGGTAACAGGCTGCAGAAGCCAACGCAGGGCGCGCTTCCCTGCAACCGCGGGACCGCGTCCCGCTTCATGTTCCGCCATCACGCACGTGCGGCCGGGACACAAAACGAGCGACGACAATCAGCCATACAATCAAAACCCGGCCTGCAAATGCAGGCCGGGTTTTGCGTCAAAAGGCAAAAAAACAACAACGTCACTGCAGCAACAGCAACAAAGGACCGTTCAGGCCGGCGGCCGCGCCCGCCCGCTTGACCATGAACACGGTGTCCAGCACGTGGCCGGGGTCCACTCGCTCGCCCCACTTGCCGACAATTCCGGCAAAGGTCTTGGAAGCGCCCATCTGGCCGCCTTCGATGTCAATGGTCTTGCCCGGAGCATTGCTCAGGATGAAATCCCCGGAAATTGTTCCATCGTCGGCCACGGCCATGGTCCCGCCCACGTATGTGCCGCTGGGAGTCGGGTCTTCCGGATCGCTCGGGGGCGGCCCTTCCCATTCGCCTCCGGTTATATTTCCGGCCTTGTCCACGGTCATGTACCCGGCAATCCAGAGCATGGTGTTCTCGTCGACCACGTAGGTATGGTAAACGGCCCACGTTCCGTGCAGATCCGCCGTGGAAAAACCGGTAGGCGTGGACCAGATGAAAAATCCGGCCCCAAGCCGATCATTGCTTTTTGTTATGGCCATGGTGCCGCACGAAAGGTCCGGATTCACCTGCCCGGCGCCCACAACTATGGTGTTGGCAAAATCATCGGTCATGGATCCGGCGATCCCTCCGGTCGCACCAAGTGTCAGCGACGCTGAAGAGATGGATCCCGTAAAAACCCCCTGAAAATCATAACTGCCCGACCCCGCGCCCTGATCGTTCAGGGTCAGGTCGGTTTTTATCCAGTATGTGTCGTCTCCGGCACCCAGTCCGCAGTCCTGCATGAACATGCTCCAGTCGCCTTCGAGATCGGCCGTGGAAAAACCGCTGTTCTCCTGCTTGCAGAGCATGCCCGCTGCCAGCTGGCCTCCGCCCTTTTTGGTGACCATGTAGACCATGTCTTTGGATTCATCCATCCAGCCGTGGTGCACGGTGATTGTTCCGGCCTGATCTCCCACGTAGGTCATTGAACCGGAAATGGAACCCAGCCCGTCCATGTCCATGCTTCCGCCGGAAATGGTGCCGCTCAAACCCGCCGAAGAATTCCACGTCCCCGAAGTGACATCGCCGTCTGAATCAAGGGTCACGGTGATGCTCAGCCAATACCGGACATTTCCGGTCGTGCCTTCCATCCATTGCCCGCGCCATGAACCGGCAAGGTCGGATGTTCCATAGGATACGGCCTGTGCGGGCACCGCGGCCAGCAACACAAGCAAAACCACCGATGCAAGGCCATGTCTGAACACTTTCATACTCCCTCCCATGAAATACACCCTGTACCTGCAACAATTTTGCAATATCCATACATCACCGGGGGGATTTTGTCAGGTCCAAAGAAACACCATGCTCCCACAAGAAAAACAGGCCGTGCTCCAAGGGGCGGGCGGGAAAAAACGGTTCTCAAACAACAGCGACCCACCCGGCTTTTGCCGAGTGGGCCGCTCCCTGAAATTTCTCGAGAGGAAAAAACCTTTTCACAAGTTTCATCCCCCAAATACGTATCCCCTTAAAAACACATATGTCATTCGCGCTCGGGATCGTCCCAGACGCCCCGCAGGTCACCGGCAACAGGCGGATTCTCGCCATGCTCCTTCAGCGTCCGCAAATACTTCTTCCATCCCGGGCACCACTTGGTATGCCACGTCCAGAACCAGCCCAACAAAGAAAAGGGATCGTCTTCCGTGAACTTTCGAAACCGACAGTTCTCGCACGGATAATAAGGTCTCTTGCCGCTCATGCTACCTCCTCGCTAGCCGATTTCCTGCCATATGCAGGCAAAACTGTCCATGCGCATAAGCAGTGAAGCGAAAAACGGGGCCATTCCTACAGGATGGCCCCGTTCCTTGCACTGTTTCGGCTTCAGTTGGCGGGGATGAAGGTGATGCCCGTGGATTCGGGACGCTGCAATGTCTTTTTCATGCGCACGTAATCCATGAACACCTGCGCATCCACAAACCCGGTGTCGTAACGATGGCCCACAGCGTTTTTCAAAACCTGATAGTCATCGCCTCCGTCCGCGAGATAGGAAATCGTCACCATGCGATAGGTGGCCTCGCTGTCCAGCGCCTCCCACCGGTCACCCCTGCGGATATCCACGCTGGTGACTCGTTCGCCCTCGGGCCGGTTCATGTCCACGGTGTAACGCGCACCCGCAACATAGGCGAATGCGCCGCCCTGCCGGGTCGCCCCGTTTTCCAGCGCCTTTTGTACCTGTGCGCCCTTGAGGTCCAGCACCATAAGCGTATTGCCGAACGGCATGAGCGTATAGGCCGTGCCCACGGTGATGGGGCCCCGCTCCACGCCGGTGCGCACGCCGCCCCCGTTCTGCAGGGCCAGATCAGGCTTGAGGCCCACGGATTGGGCTTTCCACAACATGGAATCGCAGACAATGGGCGCGATCATGCTGCCCTGCGGCAAGTCCTGGCCCGACTCGGTGACGCCCGGCACGCGAATGTGCGGCAGGCTCTGTGCGGCCCGGCCTATGACCTCGTTGCGCATGGACTCCAGCCCCTTCTTGTACGGGGCCAGCAATGCGTCCGCATCCGCATCCGGGCCGACCACCTCGGCCATGGGGCTCTTGACCACCGCATCCATGACCGCATTGCGGGCCGCGCCCTGCAATTCCACCTTTTCGCCCGTGCCGTTCTTGCGCTGAAAACTGTCGGAAAGCAGCAGCACGGCATTGCCGCCGCATTCGGTCACATGCCCTGCATCGTCGAAAACCGTCCTGAGCACGCCAACGGCCATGGCCCATTTCCACGATGTCACCACATACACGTCCGAACCGTCCGGTCCCGTCACCCTGGTGGGATACGGGCCGCCGCTGTGCAGCCCGAGGGCGGCAAGGCTTTTGCCGTCGTCCAGCAGGGTATGGGAATGGCCGCCCACAACAAGGTCGATGCCCGCAACGCTGGCAGCCAGCTTCTTGTCCGCATCGTAGCCCATGTGTGTCAGGGCAATGATCTTGTTCACGCCCTTGCCTTCCAGTTCGGCCACGCATTGCTTCGCTGTTTCGAACGCATCGGCAAACGTTGCCGGAGCAGGCCGGGAAATGACCCGGGTTTCCTCAAGGGTCAGGCCGATGACGCCCACGCGTTCGCCGTTGAACTCCAAGATCACGTACGGCCGCACCTCGTCGGCCAGCGCGCTTTCTGCACCCGGGCGAAGATTGGCACACAGCACCGGAAAATGCGCGTATTTCAGAAAATGGGCCAGCACGTCCGGTCCCTTGTCGAATTCATGATTGCCCAGAACCATGGCGTCAAAGCCCAGCAGGTTCATGAACTCCATTTCGGGCTTGCCCAGATACTTGGTGAAATACAGGGTGCCCTGCACGGCGTCGCCCGCATGCAGCAGGGCCACGTTGGGATTTTTGGCCCGCACAGCGTCCACCTTGGTCTTGAGACGGTCCCATCCTCCCAGCTTCACATACGTTTTCTGGTCGTCAAACGACAATTTGGCAGGACAGGGTTCAAGATGGGAATGCGTGTCGTTGACATGCACAACAGTCAGTTCGAAGGCTCGCGCCCCCGCGGAGGACACAAGCATGACGAATGCGGCCAGCACCATCGGCATCAACACTCTGCGCATGAAAATCTCCTTGAAAAAAAATTGCGGTGCAGCATCGGGCAACGGCACAAACCCCACACATGCTCCGGAAACACGCTCCACTCGGGGCCACAGGGAATAACCGCACCATATTACGCTCGTATCATCTTGTTTCACATACTGACAACAGCGTTCTTTATCCATCCAGAACGCGTTGGCCCCTTTACCTTGCCCCCGAAATGACACATTATGATTGCATGACAAAAAAAGACGGCAAATCAGGTATCGGCAGGCAGTATTTCTGCCTGCCCGTGATGCTGCTCCTGCTTGCGCTTGTCCCGGCCCTGCCGAAAAGCACACTGGCATACGACATCGTCACCATGACCGTAAACGAGGATCCCTGCCGGAAATTCATGCACATCATGGCCGAACACGACAACGACCCCGCGCGCATTGACTCCATACCGTCAGAACAAAATTTCCGGGTTGTGGCAGAGATGGTCATCATCGCCAAAGCCCTGCAGCTGGGCGGCATGAACCCGCGCTTCAAGTTCATCATCGTGCCCAACGCACGCCGCGAAACCCACGAGGTGATCGAAGGCAACGCGGTCATGGCCTCGCAGCAATTCAACATCAAAACCTTTGAAGAAGACAAATACAAACGCAACACCTACATGAGCGCCCCCATTACCAGGCCCGGTGAATTCTGCAAGGGATTCTACTGTCTGGCAGACAACAAAAAGGCGCTCCAGGCCAAAACAATAGCTGCAATCAACCGGCTCAAGCCCGGAGTCATCGGATTGCACTGGACAAACGACGCCACAGTACTGGCCGACATGGGGCTGAAACCGTGCCTGCGTTGCCCGCGATTCGATTCCCTGATCAAGATGGTCGCAAACGAACGGGCCGCCTGGGTGCCGCTCTCCTTTTCCCGGGCCGATGACCTCTCGCGCCAGCAGTTCGGCGTGACCCTCGTGCCCATCCCGGGCATACGTTTCAGCCTTTTGCAAAGCCGCCACTTCATGGTTTCGCGCACCCATCCCATGGGTCAGAAAACATTTTGTGCCCTGCAAAAGGGGCTGGCCAAACTGCGCAAACGCGGCGTGATCCGCAAGCTGCTCACGGACGTGGGTTTCTTCAACGACGCCACAGAAGGCTGGACCATGCTCAACGCCGACGCAGTGCCGGCCGTGCAATAATTTCCTCCTTCCCGGCTGCGGTTGCACAAACCACCTGAAAGGGCTAGTTTGAAAAAAGTAAATCACTCATTTTTCAAAAAGGCACTCATGTCTGACACGACAAACCAGAACACAGATCAGGAACCCACCAACAACAAACTGCCGCAAACCAGCATTTCCGAACTCTCCGAAACTCTGCGGGAAGCATGCAACAATGCCGGGTGGCCGTCGCTTACCCCTGTGCAGTGCAAGGCCCTGCCCTATGTGCTGGCAGACCGCGACATCATGGTTCAGGCCAGAACCGGCAGCGGCAAGACCGGCGCGTTCGTGCTGCCCCTGCTGGACAAGCTCAACCCCGCCCTGCTCCAATGCCAGGCGCTGGTGCTCGTTCCCACGCGCGAACTGGCCCGGCAGGTTGCCGAAGAAGCCCGCATGCTGGCAGGCGGTTCGGGCATCAACGTGGTGGAAGTATACGGCGGCGTGGGCTACGGCGCACAGCTGGACGCATTCAAGGCCGGGGCGCAACTGGTGGTGGGTACGCCCGGACGCATCCTCGACCACCTGCTCAAGCGCAACCTGAACCTCGATTCGCTCAAGGTGCTCATTTTCGACGAGGCGGACCGCATGCTTTCCGTGGGATTCTACCCGGACATGCGCGACATCCAGACCTATCTGCCCAAGGAAGGCGGCTATTCCGCGTTCATGTTCTCGGCCACGTACCCGGGCAGCGTATTGCGCCTTGCGGACGAATTCCTGAACAAGCCGGAAATGCTCAGCCTGTCCGGCGACCAGGTGCACGTGGCCGACATCGAACACGTCATGTGCAAGGTGCCGGGCATGGGCAAGGAACGCATTCTCATGCGCCTCATCGAGCTGGAAAATCCCAGTTCGGCCATCATCTTCAGCAACACCAAGCGCGACGTGCATTACATTGCCGAGGTGCTCAAGAATTTCGGCTACGAGGCCGAGGCCATCTCCTCGGACCTCAACCAGAACAAACGCGAAAAGGTGCTGGGAAAAATCCGGGCCAACAAGCTGCGCTTTCTGGTGGCCACGGACGTTGCCGCGCGCGGCATCGACATCCGCGAGCTTTCCCACGTCTTTCTCTACGAACCGCCCGACGACCCGGAGTCGTACATTCACAGGGCGGGCCGCACGGGCCGCGCCGGAGCATCCGGCACGGTCATCACCTTTGCGGACATCGCACAGGTGCCGGAAATGAAACGAATCGCCATGCGCTACAAAATAGACCTCGTGGAACGCGAGGCCCCGGAGGATTCCGAAGTGACCGAAGTCATCGAAGAACGCATCACGGCCCTGTTGGATGCCAAACGCCGCAAGCTCGATGCCCTGCAGGGCGAACGCATCATGCGTTTGCTTCCCATGGCCAAACGCCTTGCCGACGACGAAGACGGCGTGCTGCAACTGGCCATGCTTCTGGACGTCATGTATCAGGATTCCATGCGCCTTGCCCCGGCCGAACCCGAGCAGGCCGCACCGGCCCCGGAACAAAAGGCCAGCCCCAGGAAAAAGCAGCCGCGCAAGCGCAAGCCCCGCAATGCCGAGGAAAACCGTGGCGAAAACAACGGCCGGCAGGCCCGTTCTCCAAAGCCTTCCGAACCGCGCTCCGAACCGCGTCCGCCGCGTGAACAGCAGGTCGCGTCCGAAGGTTCCGCCAATCAGGGCGGCGATCAGGACGGCGAGCCAAAAAAACGCCGTAGAAGGCGCAGACCCCGCAGACGCTAGCTAGCGCGCCAACTGACTCATCATACGATTACAAATTAACGGCCCGGAGCATCCGCTCCGGGCCGTTGTGCGTTGATTGATTTCAAAACAGGACAAACTGCCTTCGGTGGATTTCATGGATGACTTCGCCTCCGGCGGGCAAGGGACGTGTCCCTTGCATCCCTGACATGTTCCGCATTCTGCGAATGCGGAACGGGCTAAAGATAAAAATGCACTTTTCGTTTCACACACCACAAACAACTGCGGCCTGTCCTGCTTTTGCAGGACAGGCCGCAGCGCCAAAAAATTTTGGAGATTCCAAAGAACCTTTTTTAAAAGGTTCTTTGGCCGCCAGAGGCAAAACGTCTAATCAGCCTCTTCCTTGCTGAAATAGAGATTGACCAGCGCCAGAATCGACGTGCCCACCAGAAGCAGCAGGGACACCGCATTGATGACCGGGGTGCTGCCGTCGCGCACCTGCAGGTACAGGTTGATGGGCAAGGTCGGTTCGGAACCCACCAGAAAGAGCGTGGTGTTGAAGTTCTCGAAACTCATGAGAAAAGCCACGGCCCCGGCGCCGACAATGGCCGGCTGCAAGAACTTGAGCGTGATGTGCCATATGACCTCCAGCCGGTTGGCTCCGAGGTTCAGGGCCGCCTCTTCCAGCGTGCGGTCGAACTTTCTGAGCCGTGCCGAGACCACAAGGCACACGAACGTGGTGATGAACGAGAACTGCCCCAATACCACCAACCAGAAGCTGGGCCGGAACAGGTCGAAATCCAAACCGAAATTGTTCTCCACGTACATGCCCGCGGTGTTGGATGCCAACAGCAGGGAAATGCCGAGGATGACGCCGGGAATGACCAGCGGGGCCAGCATCAGGAAATAGAGTGCGCCCTTGAAGCGAAACTCCTCCTGCTCGAACAGGAACGCGGCGCAGGTTCCCACGAGAACGCAGAAAATGGACACGAAGAACGCGGTCTGGAAACTGGTCCAGATGGCGCGCAGGTTCTGCTCGTCGTGAAAAATGCCGATCCTGTCCGGTCCGTCCGCAAGGAACCAGTCCAGACTGAATCCCTGCCACGGCAGGGACGGGAAATCCGAGTTGTTGAAGGCCAATACGCAGGTGACCACCAGCGGCGCGAACAAAAACAGGAAATACGCGCCGATGAACAGGTTGAAGCCCCACGTATAGCGGCGGGAACGCGGCAGGGAACGGATCATGATGCCACCTCCCCGAGTTTCTGGCGCGAGATTTTCAGCCCCGCCCAGATGATCAGTGAACTGAGCAGCAACAGCAGGAATCCGAAGGCCGAGCCCTGATTCCAGTTGAAGCTGGCGATGAACTGGTTGTAGATCTGCTCGGTGAACCAGAGTGAGTTCTTGCCGCCCATGAGGTTGGGGGTCAGGTAGTTGCCCAACGCGAGCATAAAGACCACGATGCAGCCCGAGGTTATGCCCGGCTTGCAGTGCGGGATGATGATATCGCGCCAGATGACCAGCTTGCTGGCCCCGAGGTCGTGGGCCGCCTCGATGAGCGAATCGTCAAGGCTTTCCATGACCGAGATGAGCGGCACGACCATGAACAGCATGGAGGTGTAGACCAGCCCCATGATCATGGTGGCGTCGTTGTAAAGCATCTCCACGGGCCGGGAAAGCAGGCCGCTGCTCACCAGCAGATGGTTGAGCACCCCGGATTCGCGCAGCAGGATCATCCAGCCATAGATGCGCACCAGCTCGCTGACCCAGAAAGGCAGCAAAAGCAGCAGGGTCAGGGTGCCCTGCGTGCGCGTGCGCGCCAGCTTGGCGATGTAGAAGGCCACGGGCAGTCCCAGCACCAGTGTGATGGCCGTGGTGATGATGGAATACAGAGCCGTGCGCACGAAGGTGAGCCAGTAGATGGGCTCGGTGAAAAAATTCATGTAGTTCTGCATGGTCCAGACCGGGGCGCCCAGATCGTTCTCGCCGCGAAAGCTCATTATCAAGAGGTCGAGGTGCGGCAGCACGATGAGCAGCACGAGCCAAAGCAGGACCGGGGTCAAAAACAGCCAGAGGCCGAGGCGGGATTTTTGCATTGCGTACTCCTACTCCCCGCCGAAACACAGGCCCGCTTCCGGGTCCCAGCCCACGGTGATCTCGTCGCCCGGGCGGATGTAGTCGAACTTGCGATTCTGGGGCAGGGTCACCAGCAGTTCGTGCTCTGACGGGGTGACCGTGAGCAGTCGGCTGTTGGCGCCGTCAAAGAGGATGGCCTTGACCGTGACTCCGAAAACATTCTGCCCCTCCACACGCTGCGGATTGATGCGCATGGCCTCGGGCCGCAGATAGAGGTCCGCGCGCTTGCCGCTGATGCAGCCTTCGCGGGCGCGGGCATTGAATTCAAAGCCGTCGTCCGTGCGGATCATGGCGCGGCCGTCGCTACATTCCAGAACACTGCCGGCCCAGGTGTTGTTGTCGCCCACGAACCGGGCCACGAAAGGGGTTGCCGGCTCGCCGTACAATTCCTGCGGCGTGCCCACCTGCTCGAAACGCCCGTTGTTCATGACCGCCACACGGTCGGACATGACCAAGGCCTCGGACTGGTCGTGCGTGATATAGATGAACGTGGTGCCCACCTTGGCCTGCAGTTTTTTCAGTTCCACCTTCATCTGCTCGCGCAGCTTGAGGTCCAGCGCGCCGAGCGGCTCATCCAGCAGGAGCACGGAAGGCTCCAGCACCAGACAGCGGGCAATGGCCACGCGCTGCTTCTGGCCGCCGGAAAGCTGGCCGATGCGCTTGTCCCCGTACCCGGGCAGGCCCACGCGTTCCAGCATGGCCTGCGTGCGCCGGGCTATTTCCGGGCCGTCCACCTTGCGGCGCTTGAGGCCGAAGGCGATGTTCTCGGCCACGGTCATCATGGGAAAAAGCGCCAGATGCTGAAAGACCAGATTCACAGGCCGCTGGTTGGGCGGCACACCCAGCATGTCGTTTCCGCGAATGGCTATTTGCCCGGACGTAGGTTCCTCGAACCCGGCCACCATGCGCAAAAGCGTTGTCTTGCCGCAGCCAGAAGGCCCGAGAATGGAAAAAAACGAACCCGTGGGCACATCGAAATCGACATTTTGCACGGCGGTGAAATCACCGAATTTCTTGACCAGCTTACGAACCGAAAGATCGTTGTCCATCGTTACCACATTGTTGGGGATTCCACGGATTGCAGGGGAACGGCCAAAGCCGTTCCCCTGCCTTCAATTCAAACAGCAAATATGCAGCCTACTGCGCTGCCTTGATCCTGTCGAGCACCTTGCCTTCAAGCTTTTCCAGCACGGAAGGAACCGGCGGATACCACTTGATGTTGTCCACGTCGGCCTGCGGGAAGGAGCGCTTGAAGTTGGCGGCCACGGCCGGGTCCACAAATTCGTTGGCGCCCTTGGAGGCAGTGCCGTACTTTTCCTTGGAGGTGAAGTAACCGGCGTTCTCGGGCTTCATGATGAAATTGATCCACTTGTAGGCGGCATCCACGTTCTTGGCCTTGGCCGGAATGGCAAAGGTGTCGATCCAGCCCAGCGCGCCCTCTTCGGGAGCCACGAAATCGATGGCGGGATTGTCGGCGTGGAGCTTCCATCCGCCGCTGTCCCAGGCCATGGCCACGAACACTTCGCCGGAACGCATGGATTCCAGCAGGGCGTCGCCGTTGGCCCAGTAGTTCTTGACCACGGGCTTGGCTTCGATGAGTGCGGCCTCGACCTTGTCGAGCATGGCCTTGTAGGCGGCGGTGTCATTGTAAAGATCAAAGGGATTGTAGCCCAGCGCAAATGCGGTGGCGATGAGCGTGGGGCGCTTGACGCGGTAGCTCACGCGGCCCTTGTACTTGGGATCGAGCAGGGCCTTGTAGGACTTTGCGCCCGGAGCCTTTTCGCTGTTGACCACCAGACCGGAGGTGCCCCAGCAGAACGGCACGGCGTAGGATTCGCCCTTGACCAGCGTATTCTTTTTCACGGCGTCCAGCATGGAGGCCACGAACAGGTCGGCATTGATCTTGGAGTAATCCAGCGGCTGGTAGATCTTGAATTTGGCCTGCACCGAAGAGATGCGGTCCTGGCTGGGCTGGGCGAGGTCGAATCCGGCGCCGCGCGTGGCGCGCAGTTTGGAGATCATTTCCTCGTTGTTGGAATAGGTGGCTTCGACCTTGATTCCGGTTTCCTTTTCGAATTTGTCCATGAGTTCCTGAGGCGCGTATCCTTTCCAGGTCAGCAGCTTCAGGGTGTCGGCCTGGGCGGTCCCCGCCACGGCAAACACGGCAAGCATCATCAGCACGATCAACTTTTTCATCGGAAAACTCCCTTTTTATTGAAAAACGGTAAGAACTCCTCGCCGTAAAGCCGAACTAATGTAATCCAAAAATAACATCTGTCACAATAAACGTCTTGCAACAATTTGGCAACAAATCATGCATGCAACACGTCACCCGCCTTTTCATTTATAATATGTAAAAAAAGCAATCATACATACCGTATCTCTTGCGCACAGCAGCATAATCGAACAATTCCGTGCAGGAGCCTCAATGTCCAGCAGCAGAAAGACCGTCATCATCCCGCTCTACATCAACATCCTGACCATCTTCTTCCTGCTCATCACCAGCGCCGTGGGCGTGGTCGTCCTCTACAACCAGCACATGAACGCACAATCCGCCCTGAAATCCGCAGACCAGTTCATGAACAGGGTGGGGACCACCATCCTTGAACGAACACAGGCGGTATTCGGTCCGGCGTTGATGGCTGCCGACACCTTTTCCAGAGCCACGGACATAGGGGAAAAACCCAACCTGCTGACGCATCCGCTTGCGCCCATGTTCTTCAGCACGCTGGAACAGAATCCCGGGCTGACCTCCATCTACATCGGCTTTGCGGACGGGGACTTCTTCCTGATTTCCTCGCTCAAGGACAGGCCGGACGCTCGCACGGCCATCGGCGCGCCAGCCAAAGCCATGTGGTACACACGGGCCATCTTCCACCGCGCGGACGGTTTTCGCTATTCATTGACAAAATATCTGGACAAGGGATTTGCGCTCATGGGTTCCAGCGTGGAGAAACAACCCGCCTACGACCCGAGCAAACGCCCGTGGTACACCTTGGCCAGAGGCTCTGCCCAACCCATGTTGAGTGACATATATATGTATTCATTTTCCCGGGAGCCGGGCATTTCCGTGGCCCGCAGATTCGACGCGGAGGTTCCCGGCGTGGTGGCGTTGGACATATCACTGGCCAAACTGGCCGACTTCATGGATTCGCAACGGGTCGGCAAGCTCGGCGAGCTCACGATCTTTGAACCGAACGGCCAGGTTTTCGTACACCCGGACACCAAGGCCATGCTGATCAGCAAAACCAAAAACGGCAATACGTCCATTGTTCCGGCAACCGTCCCCGAGCTGGGCAGCCCGGTTCTGGAAAAGCTCTACATGGCATTTCTATCCCGAGAGGCCGGGAGTTCCACGGCCCTGCCCCTGACCGTGAACAACGTGCACTACATGGGGTCCGTACGCGCCCTGCCGGAATCACTGGGAAAACCGATCTATCTGGCCATGGCCGTACCCACGCGGGAGTTCACCGGCCCCATCACCGCCGCAGGACGCAAGAGCATGATCGCATCGCTGATCATCCTCGCCCTTTATATACCGCTGATCATCTGGGTCTCGCGGCGGATCACCAAGCCCCTGAATGCGCTCATGGGCCACGTTGACGACGTGCGGCATTTCCGGCTGGACAAGCCCATTGCCGTGCGCACCCATATTTCGGAACTGCACCGGCTGGGCAAGGCCATGGAAACCATGCGCACAACCCTGCGCTCGTTCGGCAGATACATTCCCCGCAAGCTGGTCAAAAACATGATCACCCTGGGCATACACCCGACGCTGGGCGGAGAACGCCGCGAACTGACAATTTTCTTCAGCGACATCAAAGACTTTACCCCCATGGCCGAAACCATGGCGCCCGAGGAACTGACAACGACCATTTCCGAATACTTCCAGAAACTGGGAAGCAGAATCAGCAATGGCGGCGGCACCATAGACAAATACATGGGCGACGCGATCATGGCATTCTGGAACGCCCCGGCACACCAGCCAGACCACGCGGAACGGGCATGCCTGACGGCCCTTCGCTGTCGCCGGGCAGCGCAAAGGCTCAATCAACAACGCGCGGCAAACGGCCTGCCGCCGCTGACCACCCGTTTCGGCCTGCATACGGACGAAGCCGTGGTCGGCAATGTGGGCTCATCGGACCGCATGAATTTCACGGTCATGGGCGCTGCCGTGAACCTTGCTTCACGCCTTGAAGGGCTGAACAAGTACTACGGCACCACCATCCTTGTGAGCGAGACCACGGCCCGAAAGGCCGGAGACCGGTTCCTGTTCCGCACTGCGGGCAAGGTGCTGCCCAAGGGCGTGAGCCAGCCGGTGGCCATCGCCGAACTGGCGGGGTTGCAGCCCGGTCACGAAGCAAACACGGACATGCATGACGACCTGCTGGCCGACACAAGGAAACGGCAAACAGCCGGACAATGGGAGAGCGCGCTGGACCTGTTCAATCGATGGAAATTCAAGGAAGCCGAACAGCGCATATGCGCAGTGCTGCAGAAAAACCCGGACGACGGCCTGGCCGCCGTATACTGCGATCTGGCCCGGCAATACATGGAATCGCCGCCCGCACCGGATTGGAACGGAATCCTCAAATTTTCCGACAAGTAAGAGGGAAACATGTTCACTCGAAACAAAACGCCGACCACACACCACGCGATCAGGACGGCAATGGCGTGCGTGATGCTCGGCCTGTTGGCCATGGCGGTTTCCCGTCCCGTCCATGCCGAAAACACGGTCTGCACCCTCAACCTGTGGACCACGGAAACCCAGCCCGAACGCATGGCCACCATTCGCTACCTTGCGCAGGCCTTTAGCGCCATCAACCCGGATATACATATCGATGTGACCGGCATTGACGAAAACGCGGTGCGCCACATGGGCGACATGGCAGGGCAGGAGATGGCACCGGACATACTGGCCTGCGAGTCCGGCATGATCATGGCCATGGCCTGCAAGGGGCAATTCGACCTCCGGCTTACCGGGACAATGGTCCGCGATATCGGCATCAACCGTTTTTCCAAGGGAATCCTGCAACGGGTTTCCAACAGCCGGAGCACGCCCTGCGGCATCCCCATAAGCGGTTGGGTGCAGGGCATCTGGTACCGCAAGGACTGGTTTGAAAAGGCGGGACTCGCCGCACCGGATACGCCCGAACGGATCCTGGCCGCGGCAAAGACCCTGCACGATCCGGCCAACGACAGATACGGCATCCTCCTGGGCAAGCGTGAGGACGTCTATGCCGAACAGGTCTTCACCCATCTTGCCCTGGCCAACGGCGTGGAAGAATATTCTCCGGACGGACGCGTGCTGTTCGACTCGCCCGAGGCCGTAAACACCCTGCGGCTCTACCGGGAACTGGCGAATTATTCACCGCCCGGACCGCAATACTGGCGGGGACGCGACTTCTACCTGCAGGGAAAGCTGGCCATGATGTTCTATTCCACATTCATCATGGACGACCTGGCCCTGCCCACCATCGCCGCCGATTCCCTGACCCCGGACAATTTTCCGGAACTCGGAGGCAGCGACTTCGACCCGGCCCTGCTGGGCAATACCGGCATGGTTTCGGTCATCACCGGAGCCCGCCCGGCCAGCTACGGCGTGATACAGGCGCTGGGCATAGCCACAATGAACAACGAGAGGAAAAGGCAGGCGGCGCGGCGTTTCGTCCGCTTTCTGTACCGGCCGGATGCCTACATCACGTGGCTGCACATGGTTCCGGGCGGCATGCTGCCCGTGCTGCGCGACGTGGCGAACAGCAAGGACTTCTACCGCGACACACAGGGCGTGTTCCGCCGCTACACGCACAGCCACATGCGCCAGATCGTGGCAGGACTGGGAAGCATCGAGTCATTCGGGCTCAGGAACGGCCTCATAGTGCCACAGGCTTTCGAGGTATCGGCCGAAGGCATACTCCCGGCCATGATCACACGTTGCCTGAGCCGGGAACTCTCGCCCCGGCAGGCCGTGCAATGGGCCGCAGGCTGCATGCGTGAAATGGGATGGTCCGGTTCCATCTCCGTGCACTGAAGCCTAGCACCCGGCAACAGAGGGCCTTTGGGCAAAAAGGCCGTCCAACAGTTCCCCGAGCTCGTGCATGTCCACGGGCTTGGCCATGTAGGCATCCATGCCCATGGCAATAAAGCGGTCCCGGCTTTCGGGCATGGCGTGGGCGGTCATGGCCACGATGGGCGTTTGTTCGTTGCGGCTACCGGATTCCCGAATGACGGCCACGGCCTCTTCCCCGGTCATGATGGGCATCTGCATATCCATGAAAATGCAACTGAAATCATGTTCGTCAGCCATGTTCACCGCCTCGGCGCCGTTGGTGGCGCACATAACCGAGGAATAGCCGAGCCGTTCCAGCATGCGCAAAACCGCCATGCGATTGACCCGTTCGTCCTCCACGAGAAGAATACGGGCGTCCTTGCGGTTGGTGGGAACAGGCGCGGGCCCCCTGTCTTCCTCCTCCGGTCCCGCGGCAACGGCACTCCCGATCCCAAGGCGCAGCAACACGCAAATCTCAGTGCCCTTTCCCTCTTCCGTGGCAATGCTCATGCTGCCACCCATCATGAGCACCAGCCGCCGCACAATGCTCAGGCCCAGCCCTGCCCCGCCGTACTTGCGCGCATAGGAGCCGTCCACCTGGGTGAAGCTCTGCATCACGTACTCCAGCTTGTCATCCGGTATGCCGATTCCGGTGTCCGAAATGGTGAAAAGCACCTCCGCGCTGTGGCCGTCCTCCGATGTACGCATAATCGAGGCATCGATGAAAACGCTCCCGGCTTCGGTGTATTTGATGCTGTTGCCCATGAGGTTGTAGAGCAGTTGCCGGATGCGGGTCACATCGCCAAGCAGCATGAAATCGTCGCCGCCGGAAACATTCCAGTCCACCGCAAGCCCCTTGGCCGAAGCTTCATGGGCAAATGACCCGACTACGGGATACACCGTGTCGCGCAGGCGGAACTCGGAATCCACGATGGACAGCTTGCCTGCCTCGATGGCTGAAAGATCCAGAAGGTCGGAAAAAATCCTGAGCAGGCTCCGGCCGGAAAGAATGGCCGTGTTCACGAATTCGTGCTGCTCATCGGTGAGCTCCGTGCCCAGAACCAGCTGCAACATGCCCAGCACACCATTGAGCGGCGTGCGTATTTCATGACTCATGGTGGCCAAAAACTCGTTCTTGGCGCGGTTGGCCGACTCTGCCTGCTCCTTGGCCAGCGTGAGATCCCGCTCGGCCTGCCTGCGTTGCGTGACATCCGTGATAATGGAAAACAGCTTGACCTGCCCGTCCAGCTCCATGGGGCAGGAAAAGACCTCCACGTCGCGCAGTTCGCCCGACGCCAATCGGTGCTGGAACAGAAACGACTCCGGCCTGCCGTCGAGGACTTCCCTGATGAACCCGGCAACACGGCGGTGCGACAGAGGATTGAGATCATGCACGCTCATTGCCAACAACTGTTCGCGCGGATACCCGTAGTAACGCATGGCCGCGGGGTTGGCGTATTCGATACGGCCGTCTTCCGTGTTGACCATGAGCATGGGGAGCATGTTGCTCTCGAAAAACCTGCGATGCCGCTCCTCGCTGTGTTGCAGGGCCTCCTGTGCCCGTGCCCGTTCCCCGATCTCGTCCCGCAGCCTTTGGTTGACCGCGGAAAGTTCCCGGGCACGCTCGGCGGCAAGCCCTTCCATTCCGGCCAGAGCGTGTTCCTGCTCCTCTTCCCTGCGCTTGCGCTCAGAAATGTCCCGGGCAATGGACAATATGGTGGGATAACCGTCGTACATGAATTTCCGGGCGCTCACCTCCACGGGAATGCGCCTGCCGTCGCTGGCCGTATGCGTTATTTCGAACACGGCGTTGGGACGGGATGCAAAGCGCTCCGCAATCTCCGGCACAAGGTTGCGCTGGTCCGCGGCGTCGATGTCGCGAACGGACATGGTCAGCAATTCCTCGCGGTCGTAGCCGAGGCGCGCGCACGCGGCCTGATTCACGTCGATGAACGGGCCGCGGCGTCCGTCCGGCAGAACCCGAAACACGAAAACGGCATCCTCCACGCCGTCGAACAGCAGGCGAAACCGCTTCTCACTCTGGTCCAGCTCGGCTTCAAGTTGCCGAATCCGCTCCATGGCCTGTCCCATGTCCTCGGGCCGTCCTGTGTATTTGCTGCCGCTCTGTTTCATTGCCTTCCTGTCCATGCGCACCGAATACTTCACATTCCCAATATACCATAAGGCAACACTTTCACATCGGTTTCAATTATTACCGACACAATCCGGCAGGGACAGGGTATGGCTTCCGAACCGCCGCGATCCCGACAAAAAGCACCAAGAGACAATAAAAAAAATATAATGCTTTACTTTGCCTCCGCATTGGTAGACAAGGGGGCACAACTCAGCGTGACTGGACGCACGAATACTTCTTCGCCCCATTCGGGCAACTCACGTTCGCGTCAGTCAAAAGATTTACTCCCCCCGTACCAGAGCCATCCTAATCCAGTCCTGGCAACACCAGGATCGACAGCTGTCACGCGCCGTCGTTTGCTTTTATTCTTACCCAAGGTTTTATGACTTTTACGAATTTTTCCTTTGATCAGCGCATTGTCGCTGGCATCCAGGCCTGCGGCTACGAGACCCCCACTCCCATTCAACAACGCGCCATTCCCAAGGTCCTTCAGGGCCGCGACGTTTTGGGCCTTGCCCAGACCGGCACCGGCAAGACCGCGGCGTTCGCACTCCCCATCCTGCAGCGCCTGCTGGATGCCGGAAATACCAAAAAGGCACCCAGCGTACTGATCCTGGCACCGACCCGCGAGTTGGCCATGCAAATCCAGGAGAACTTTGCTTCCCTCGGAAAGCAAACGGGCATTCGCAGTTCCGTGGTCATGGGCGGCGTTGGCATGGGGCCGCAGATCAAGGCGTTTTGGCAGTCCAAAATCATCGTCGCCTGCCCCGGACGACTTGTCGCGCTTATCAGCAAGGGAGCCGTTCGTCTCGACGACATCGACACCCTGGTTCTTGACGAAGCGGACAGCATGCTCGACATGGGTTTCATGCCGGACATCAAACGAATCATCGCCCGGCTGCCGAAACAACGACAGAATCTCCTTTTTTCCGCCACCATGCCCACGGCAATTCGCAAGTTTGCCGACAGGATCCTTGTGGATCCCGAAACAGTTCAGGTGTCCAACACCGAACCGGTCACCAGTGTGGAACATTCCTTCTATACGCTGCAGAACAACCACAAGACCGGCATACTGGAAACCCTGCTTGCCAAAAATGCCCATGAAAGCGTGCTCATCTTCACCCGCACAAAACACAAGGCAAAGAAGCTTTCGCAGCAACTGCTCAACAGCGGCTACGAAAGCACATCCCTGCAAGGCAACATGAATCAGGGACAGCGCCAGCGCGCCCTGGACGGTTTCCGAAAGGGACGCTTCAACATCATGGTTGCAACGGACATAGCCGCCCGCGGCATCGACTGCGACTGCATCACCCATGTCATCAACTATGACATGCCCGATACCGTCGAGACATACACGCACCGCATCGGCCGTACAGGCAGAGCCGGGAGATCGGGAAACGCAGTCAGTTTCGTGACCAGAGAGGACAAGACCCAGGTTCGGACCATCGAACGGGTCATGAAAATAACCATCGAGCAGCATTCGGCCGGAGATTTCAAGAAGTCTGCCGGCATGGGCCGGAATCATGCCGCCCCTTCCGGGAAAAGGCCCGTGCGCCCCGGAAGACGCAGCCACGGACGGATGAACAACGCCGCTGCATAACACCAATAGTTCAATGGCATTGCCGTTTTTCATCCCTGCCGCACCGCGGTGAACATTGAAAATCGGCCGTTTACAAAGCAATTAATAATGTCGGGACAGCCATTGTAGCGCTGCATCGACCAACAAAACCAATACTCAGGAGACAATCATGGCTAAAAACTTATACGTGGGCAACCTCGCATGGACAACGACTGAAGCTGACATCCGCACCGCCTTTGAAGCATACGGTGAAATCACCTCCATCAAGCTCATCGAAGACCGTGAAACCGGCCGGCCGCGCGGATTCGGCTTCGTGGAAATGGATGACGCCGGAGCGGACGAAGTCATCGCCAACTTCGACGGCAAGGACTTTGGCGGACGCACCCTCAAGGTCAACATCGCCAAGCCCCGCGCCGAACGCCCCCGCTGGTAGTTCGACAGTTTGCGAAAGCAGGCACTCCACGCCGCCCCTCTTCCGAGAGTGGCGGCGTTTTTTTATACCCAAAAAAACAGTGCCGCTCCTCCGGTCGACACAAAAAACAGTCCCGTGCCCATGCCCCCTTTTCGGCCGGTTTATTGGCTACGCAGCCCGGAATACACATGGCCCCGAAAGACGACATCCCCGCCCCTTTCAATCGATGACAGGCGGTATCAGATGATAAACGCCAGTTAACGACACCCTGCATCTATCCAGACTACACATCTTGAAATAAGGCTTTAAAAATGCCAAAAGCATCGATCTACACGGCGCACAAAGCTTCAACATCAACACAGGGAAAACTCGTCATGAACTTCGTCCGACTCGACCGTAATGGACTTGCGCTGCTTCTGGTCATTGCGGTGATACTGCCTTTGCTGCAGGCCAAAAACGCCTGTGCCGATCGATCGTACAGAATGGTGTATTCTTTCACTCCCACAACCGGAACAGACAACAGGCTGTGGGTTCCCGTGCCCGTGAAATGGGACGGACAGGGAACCGTGGACGCGGAAATCGTGGAAATATCTCCGGCAACAGGCGCCCGGTCCAACGAGCAATCGGGAAACAAACCTGTCAGCTGGCCGGATTCGGAACTGGACAACAACCTCTCGGTAACATTCGATGTGGAACTGGCGCCGGTCACCCTGCCCGTGGACCCCAATGCGACATGGGGCAGCTACGCCACAGGTACGCAGGAATACCAGTTCAACACGTCGGCAACCAGCTGGGTCCAATGTGACGACCAGACGATCATCGACCAGGCTTCAAGCATTGTAGGCAGCGAGACCAATCCCTACAACAAGGCCAACGACATCTATACGTGGGTGAAGAACAATATCAGCTATCAGGACGGCGTGCGACAGGACGCACTGAACGTGCTCAGCGAGCGCAAGGGCGACTGTGCGGCCTTTTCCATCCTCTTTGTCGCACTGTGCCGCGCCGAAGGTATTCCGGCCAGAAACATCTCCGGATTCCTGGCGCACGACCAGTATTTCAACGTGGCGACCCAGTTCAGGGAAGGAACATGGAACTGCCTGCAGGCCCCCCGCGGCTTTTCCACGCACGTCTGGGCGGAATTCATGCTCCCCGGCGGACAATGGGTGCAGGTGGACCCCACCCATTCCTTTTTTGGCGCCATCCCCTATGAGCGGGTTATCCTGTCCAAGGGAAACGAGGTTCTGCTCGGCTGGATGACGCGGCCGTGGTTCCACCTTCCCGTGGCCAATTCACAGGTGCATGACAGCTCCGTCAGCCTGAGCATCACTTATCTGGGAACTTCGGGCATCGAGCACCCCGCTCCCACGGCATTGCCCACTGCTGCCAACACCCTGCTGCTGCTTTCCAACTAGACGACGGCAATGCACATGAAAAAAGGCGCGGGCCGAACAGCCCGCGCCTCGCGTTCACTCGTATGGTGAAAACCTAGTACTTGGTTCCCAGGTATTTCACGGAGATGATTTCGTATTCAATGCGACCGCGCGGGGCGTCCACGGTGATCTCGTCGCCCACTTCCTTGCCCAGCAGGGCCTGGGCCACGGGAGACTGCACCGAAATGCTTCCGTCCCGGGCATAATCCGCCTCGTCCGCGCCGAGCAGAGTGTATTTCTTGACCTCTTCGGTATCGAGGTCCTCCAGCTCCACGGTAGCGCCGAATCCGATGACGTCGTCCTGCTCCAGCGTGTCGAGATCCACGACATTGAAATAGGGCATGCGCGACTGCAGAAGATTGATGCGGCCCTCGAGAAATCCCTGCCGTTCACGCGCGGCGTGGTATCCGGCGTTTTCCTTGAGGTCGCCTTCCTCGCGAGCCTCGGCAATGGCCTTGATGACTTCAGGCCGTTCCTTCTTGAGCTGTGCCAGCTCTTTTTCGATCCGTTCGTAACCCTGAACGGAGATGGGAATCCTTTCCATGATGGTCGTACCTTACCTTGTGTCGTATTATGCCTGCCCGACAACAAAAGTTTCACGGACAGGCAATCCTTTTGGGTAGATCATTGTGCCGCGCCGGTCAAGGGGTGTACGCAATCCGCTTAAAAGGGTACCGGGGCCGCAAAACGCACGGTTTTCCCAGCGCGAGGGTGTGCGAACTCCAGAAAATCGGCATGCAGCAGCAATCGTCCGGCAGAATGCGCGTTGCCGTACAGCCCGTCTCCGGCGATGGGACAGCCCAGTCCGCGCTCGTGGGCCGAATGAACGCGCAGCTGGTGCGTGCGCCCGGTGAGCGGGACAAAGCGCATGCGCGCCCGGCCCCGCTCCACGCCAAGGCACTGCCAGCGGGTGACGCCGACCTTGCCGCGCTCCGGGTCGAACACCTGCCGGGGGCGGTCGTCCGGGTCCAGACGAAAGGGCAGCTCCAGCTGCCCGCTCTGCCCCGGCATCATGCCCTCGGGCACGCCTTCCAGCACGGCGGTGTATTTCTTGGTGACCTTCCGGTTCTGAAACTGGATGGAAAGATTGCGGTGGGCTTCGGTGGTCAGGGCGTAGACCATGACCCCTGAGGTGGCCATGTCCAGCCGGTGCACGGACGGCTGTTCAATGCATGCGGGGAACAGGGCGCGCAGCCGCGAGGACACGCAGTCCTGCTTGTCCGGACCGCGCCCCGGGATGGAAAGCAGGCCCGCAGGTTTGACCAGCACGACCACGGATTCGTCGTGGTGCAGGATGTCCAGTCCGGCGTCAGACATACAATTCCTCCAGCCCGCAGAGCATGAACCCGAGGATGGGACGGCATTTTTCCCGGCAGGAAGGATACAACCGGCCATGCTCGCGGGTTCCGGAACGGTTGCTGCGGCCCCAGTAGAATTCGGCAATGCCCAGCGGCACCAGACCGTTGCGCGCGGCGTGGTGCAGCAGCTTGGGCGCGCAGCAGTCACCGGTGCCCGTGGGAATGCCCCTGTCCGGGCCAAAGACCTGCGCAAGACAACGCTCGTTGCCCCGGGAATCACGCAGCCGGTACAGTCCGTGCAGTTCGGCCATGAGCGAGCGGGAAAGCTCCCGGCGTTCACGCCGCAGGCGCGCATACGTTTCACTGCCCGGTTCGTGTTCCCGCATCATCCGGCCCAGTTCCTTGACGCGGCGTTCCCCGGGCGTATTCACGCGCTCGAACTCGTCCACGTCCACCAGCGGGCCAACCCAGCCGGGTGCCAGCCACTGTCCGTTGAACTGACCGGAAAAGGCCTTGACCAAACCCGTGCTCCCGTCCGCATTGCGAAAAGCCATGACCCCGAACATGTGGCCCCGGGCCTCGCCGAACAGGGGGGCCGTGGAGTACGCGGGGTCGGCCTCATGCGCAGGGCGGCAGAAATCGATGCGGCCATGGGCTTCCAGATCGCGCATGAGCTGCTGCGCGGCCCGGATGGCCGGGCGCCCCGGCAGGGTGTGCTCAACCCCGCAACGTGCGCACGGGCCGCTGCAGGACACATCTGCCACATGGGCAAAGGACGATTCGTTGTTCTCGGGCATGACCGGCCCTTCATGCCCCAAGAAACGCGAATCGTCCAGACTTGCCACGGCTCCGGGGTCGGGATACACAATCGTGGTCCGGCAACCCCAACCCCGAGCCGCCATGTTCATCAGCCATACCGTCAGTTTCGTGAAAAACGCCATGGGAAACGTGATCCGCCCGGGCGACGCCGTTATCGACGCCACCGTGGGCGGCGGGCTGGACACCCTGTTCCTGTCCAAAGCAGTGGGACCGCAGGGTACTGTCTTCGGATTCGACGTGCAGCAACATGCGCTGGACAAGGCTGCGCAACGCCTTGCTTCAGAGCCGGCCCCGGATAACGTGCGCTTGTTCCTTGCCGGGCACGAGACCATGGCCGAACACATTCCGTCCCGTTTTCACGGCTCAATGGCCGGAGCCATGTTCAACCTCGGCTACCTTCCGGGCAGCGACCAGAGCGTGATCACGCGCCCCGCCTCGACCTGCGCGGCCATTGACGCGGCGCTGGGGCTTTTGCGCAAGGGCGGCGTGATCTCCACGGTGCTCTACACCGGGCATCCGGGCGGCGAGGACGAGGCCCGAAGTGTGGAAAGCCACTGCGCATCACTGCCCATGGACACGGCACGCATCATGCGTTGCACCATGCACAACCAGCCCACGGCCCAAACCCGAATCCTGTTTTTGGAAAAACGCTGACAAAAAAAAGGCCGCATGCTTTCGCACGCGGCCCTGTTCATGACATTTTGATCAAACTACTGCAAAAGCAGCAGCGGAATTCCCGGATTGATCATGTCGGATTCTTCCGCGGCAAAACCCTTGATGCACAGATTGTAGTTTGTCAGTCCCTGATCGGCCACCAGATCGCTCCAGGTCGTTCCGTCCAGGCTCACATAGCTCTGCCCGGACGAGGCCGTGGCCTTTGAGGAATAGTCCGCTTCCGGACACTCCACGATAACAGGATGAACCACGTTGGCCGTGCCCAGCTTGATCACGATGGAAAAGTCCTCACCCTGCGTCAGGGAAACAGGGGAATCCAACGGCAGCGACACATAGCCGGGAGCCGAAACATCGCCGCTCTGGGGTCCCATGGCCAAGATTCCGGTGTTCGGAGCCCCGCTCACACCGGTATACACATAGATTTCATAGGTGCTGTCCACGCCCGGATTGAAAAAACTCACGCATTCGAGCGCGTGGTCGTCCGAGGCTGTAAACACGTTGGCCATCCAGCTCGTGTCCGAACTCAGGGAAATCTCCCCGGTGGGTCCCAAGGGATCATAACAATAGACCGCGTCATACTCGTCGGTATCCGAGGAAACGAAAACCGCGCCGTCTTCCAAGGAAATCGCAGCGTCCTCATAGGAAATCCAGAAATAGCCGCTCTGGCCCCAGCCTGTTCCCCATGAATTGCGCACCAGCCATGCGCCGTTTGCCGTGGGCTGGCTGGTAAAATTGGTGCGCGGATAATCGTCGTTCCAGCCGACAAAGGTCACCTGATGGTTGGGTTCCTCCGCGCCGTTGTAATAAAACGAGGCTGTGGCGGCGTTGTAGCTGCCGTCATCCCAATACATGCCGGTAGAGACCGCGCCGATATTCTTGATGGCGTACTTCATGTTGTCCGTGAACGTACTGCCGCCCGGAACGATCCACACGGCCGAAAGATGGCGCATTGGTTGCACGTCCGTGCCCGGCGCAGTGGAAAAATCCTCGTACGGCACGTCGGCCTCGCTGACCGGGCCAGTCCAGCGGGAAAACAGCGCCATGCTGATTTCGTTGTTGCCGCCCTGATCGTAGGTCTCGTCGTCGCCAGGATCGACTACATGCTTGTCATAGGCCACGTATTCGGCGTTGAAGTCGTTGTAGCCAAAATAGGCGTGGTACTTTTCCGAAAGGTCCATGGAGACGCCGTCACTCATGAGCCGCGTGGACTCCAGCGAGGCCATGGCCGCGAACGTCCAGCAGGTGCCGTAGGGGTTCTGGTCGCGTATGGGCGTGACCATGCCCAGATCCACAAGGCTGTAGGACGCTTCCGTGGGAACCGGATTCCAGGCCATGTCCTGCGCGGCCTCGGCTGTCGGCACGATGGATGTGCCGTGCAAATGCTCAAGATTGAGCGGCGACGGTCGGTAGCCCAAAGGATGCCCGGCAGACACCGTGCCGGAGACTTGTGCGCCTGCAGCGGCGCGCTCGGCAATGTCGGATCGCCATGCGGAAAAATCCGGATCGACCGGACCAACCGTTACAGTAAATGCAAAAGCGGATACGGCCATGCCCCACATGAGACACGCGCAAACAAGAACACGCAACATGATGACTCCTCGCAAATGTACGGATGGACTTCGCCCCAAACCCCTCGCACGAAATGTATGCGAAAACGTTGTATTTGACCAACACTATAAAAACAACGAAGGGCTAAGACAGGCGCATCTTTTAAAAAGGAGCTTGCAGGCTTATCTCTTTCATTATGGCTTTGAAATAAACAATCCCTTGCGCCCTGCTATCCATGCAGGAAGAATATAATGAAAACAATTCCTTCAAATGCGCATAGTGTTCCGGGAAACGCAACAGGTTACGAAGATACGAATACAGTTCCTCTTCCATGTCCTGCACGGATAGTTTTTTCACACATTCCGGAGTTTCGGAGTAGGACCCCACATCGACAACAACCAGAGGCACGCCCACGGAAAGGGAATCAACGACAACCCCGGAGGTCTCCCCCATTGTCGGATACCGCAGTGCACAGTTCACATGCATGCTCGATTGCAGGCACATGAAATCATCTTCATTCACCCTGCCGTAGAATCGAATGCGACCATCGGTCCTGCGTTCAAATTCCAGCAAATCCCTGCACGGCTCTGAAACACTGCCCACAACATGAAGACGCACATTGTCATGTTCGCTCAAAAGACGTTCGGCCACGCGGGCCATGACATCGACCTTCTTGAAAGGGGAAACGATCCCGAAGACGCCGATATTGAAACAGGTATCGTCAACATCGGCGTGCTTGCGGCAGCTCGCTGCGATACGTTCCGACGTATGCAGCAAAAGATCGATTCTATGCACCGGAAGTTCGGGCATGGCCGCCCTGACCCGCCCGGCCACAAAATCCGAACTCACGAGGCAGGCCGAAGCGTGCTCCAGAAAAGGTTCGAACAGGGGCATGTCGATCACGCACGGCAAATCCCAAACCCCGCAGCCCTTGGCCACCAAGGCTTCGACCATTTCGCGAACATTGGTGCCATAGTGCTTTTCAAGGATGGAAAAGTATTCTTGCGTCTTGTTCTCGACCAGCGTCATCTTGGTGACCAAATGGTGCAGCACCATGTCGTGAAGATGTACGATACACGTGTAGCGTTCCAGATATTCCAGATAATTGACGTGAAACTCGTTGTTGCCCATGTGTACGACGATTGCGTCGTAAGGGCTTTGCTGTTCATGCGCATGAAAATCTTCAAGCGCGTGAATGGTCACCCCGTCCATGGCGACGGGGTTTGGGTTCTCCGTATAAATGACCACCTCGCAGGGACAATGGTCCACCAGAGCCTTGACGTGGGCATAGGCGCTGTCGGCAATGCCGCTCGGCTGCTCTGGCCAGGGACAAATGGTGGCTATGCGTACGCTCATTGATCCTGCCCCGCCTTCACGGCCACAAGGCAATAATCAAGTCCGGTCAAGAACCACTTCTTTTCCAGCTCGGACGGAGAATCCACCTCGCCCACAACATCCTGATATGGTTGTCGGAGGGTCGGCTTTTGCACATCAAAGCCCAAGAACGAAAGCAGATTCGACACCGCACAACTGCGCAAGGGGTGCACATGGGAAAAGTCCGTATAAAACCATGCCCCGCCCATGACGATGTTGTCCGGGTTCGGCGTTTCCAGCACCAGAACCCCGCCCTTGTCCAGAACCCGGAAACACAGCCCCAAAAGGTGCGTCAATTCTTCAAACGGGAAATGCTCCGCAACATGGATAAGGGAAATCCCGGCGGCACTTTCGGGCTCGGCATTTTCCAGATATTCGAAAATGTCACCCTGCATCACGGGCAGTCCGCGGTCGGTCCCGGTCCGAACCATGTGCGGATTGCCGTCCACACCGCGCACACCGAAACCGCTTGAACGCAACACCTCGACCAGTTCGCCGCGTCCGCAACCCAAATCAACGATGGGCTTTTCCTGCGAAACAGTCCGCACAGGCTCGAACACGGCGGGGTAATCGGCCATGCGTTGCATGACGGATTCCCTGCTGCCCCTGAATTCCTCTTCGAAATTCCGATAGAACGCGTCCGCGTCAAACTGGTCCGAAGTCACGAAATCCCGGGCCTGCAGGCGTCTATCCAGCAACGTTGCGACCTGTTCGGCCTTTCCAAGCCGACGCTCGCAGGAGCTTGCAAATTCGTCCAGGGCAGACTGCTGATCCGTGAACTGACGCATGATGCCGTCCAGAGTCTTTTGCCGCTCCACCCGGAACTGCTCCACAAACTGCTCCACCGCGCCCTGCTGATCCGAGATACTCCGGCGAGCTTCATCAAGCAGGGCCTGCCCGTCTTTTCTGACGGAATCGCCCAACTGCTCAAAGGAGGAACGCTGCTCGGAAATTTGCACGTCCACCTGCTCGAATTTATCCTGAACAGCCTCACGCAGGTGGCCGACCTCCTGTTGCAGGGACCCCACCTCCGCTCTCAACGCTTCGATCCCGGATATCGTCGCGGCCTGATCATGGTGCAGCTCCCGCAAATAACGCCCCTCGTGGGCAATAACGCCGCACAGATGGTCCATGTTCGAAAAAGCTCCACCCACCGTGCGATCCAGACGCCGCGTCCTCGGCGACTGCGGCAGCAAATAAAACGGGAGCCGGAGCACGGGACCCAACAGCGGAATCCGGAAAACCGTGGCCGCCGCAAAACTGCGCAGCAACCCCTTCACTGTGACGCCGCGTTTGCGCCCCTCGCGGCTGTAACGCAACCGTCCGGCAACCTCCACGCGTGAAAGCCCGCCGGAGCGCAAGCGCTCCAGATAGTACCCCAGCCCAGCCTGATCCGGACACCTGCCCAGAATGACTCCGTAGGCGTTGACCAAAAAATCCCGGTCCCAAAAAACCAGAAATTCATTGAGATGGTATTCGTCCCTACCCAATTCCAGCGGAGCCACGGCCTGAAGCCGGGGGAAGGCGCGGGTCTGCATCTCGTAAACGGGCTGTTCGCCCTGCGTTCTGGTATCTCTGGCGCGCAGCTCGTGCTCCAGCTCGTTCAAAATATCTTCCGCAGACTTGTCGTAATATTTGTTTTCACTCATGCTCGGTCCACCGGTTGCAGGTATGCGAACGTCCTGTCCGGGAGCATCCCGGCAAACAGGAACAGGATACACAGGCTGTCACTTGTTGTACTCTTCCAGAACCGTGTCCACGGAATCGATCATGCGCACCCGACCCTGATCCAGCCACACAAGCCGGGAACAAAGCTCGCGCAGCACGGGCTGATTGTGTGAGACAAAGACAACGGTCTGGTCGGAACGCATCTTGTGCTTCATGGCCCACGTGGACTTCTTGCGAAAATCCTGATCCCCCACGCCCAGCATCTCGTCCACGAGCAAAACGTCCGGGCTCATCTGTATGGCCACGGAAAAACCAAGCCGGGCACGCATACCCGTGGAATACACCTTCAGCGGCTTGTCCATCCATTCCTCAAGCCCGGCGAACTCGGTAATGGCCGGCAGCATCTCCAAAGTCTGCTTGCGTGAATGCCCAAGCAGCATGGCGCTCAGGATCGCGTTTTCATATCCCGAAAGCTCGGTGGAAAAACCCAACTGCAGCGTAAGCAGGGAAATGGTCAGCGCATCATCGGCAACGATGCGCCCCTGATCCGGCAGGATTATCCGCGCCATCAGGCGCAGCAACGTGGACTTGCCCACGCCGTTTCTGCCGATGATTCCCAGGGTCTCGCCCTGAAAGACATCCAGATTCACGCCGCTCAGCACGGTGTATTCGCCGGTACGGAACAATCCTTCACGAACGTTGTAGCTGCAGCCCACATCCTGCATTGAAATGAGCGTTTCCGCCGTACTCATTGGCAAATCCTCGGGTAAACGCGATCAATCCGCCGGATGAACAGAATACCGGACCAAAGCAGAAACAGGGATGCGGCAAGCACCCAGAAAAGATACTGCCAATCGGGCCACTGATTCCATATCAACGCCTCCCGATAGCCCCGGATCAATCCGGCCATGGGGTTCAGATACATGATGAACCGGTGATCCGGCAGAACCACTTCATCGATGCGGTAAAAGACTCCCGAGCCGAAAAAGGCCAGCACCATGAGGGTATCAAGAACAATCCGCAGATCAGGAACAAACGGCACAAGCGCGGCGCACCACACGGCAACGGCCGCCACAAGGAGCAACTGCACGAAAAACAGCACGGGCAGGGCCGCCCATGTCGCGGTTACGGGAGTGGGATACGCAAGCAGAAAAACAACGAGCAGGGAAAAGGAAAACAGTGTTTTCGTCAAATCCTGCATCAGCACTTCCACCGGAAAAAATATCTTGGGAATGTCCACCTGATGCATCAGGCCGCGCCCGTTCATGATGCTGGAAGCGGCGTGCAGGACGCTTTTGGCAAACCAGTTCCACGCGGTGAGGCCCACAAGCAGAAAGGCCACGAAGTGCTCGGTTCCCCTGTTCAGGAAAATGCCGAACACAACGTAAAAAACCAGCATGGTCAGGACCGGCTCGCCGCCCCACCACAGGTAGTTGAGATAATACCGGGAAACCTCCGCCCGCAGGTTGGCGCGGGTCTTGACCAACACCAAACTCCAAAAACTGCCGGATCGCATTCACGTTTCCCCGTTGCAGGATCAAGGTCAGGACAAAAAAACATACGCCGCAAAGGCGTATGTTCAAAGGCATAAATAAACCCTGTATAATGGTCAAGGGCGGCCTGCGCCGCCCCTGTCTTCAGCTGCCCCTTACTCGTCGGAAAGAATCAGCTGATCCAGTTCACCGCTGCCGTTGACGTTGGCATGGACGTTCTTGCCCAGAGAAATGGCCGTCAAGGCAACGGCAAGGGCGTTCTTTTCAAAATTGCTATCAATGGCGTAATTCCTGTTTGCACCGGACCCGTCAGAATTCTTGAGGGTAAGAATTGTGCTGGTAGCACCTGCCTGCACTTTCAATATTGACTGATTCCACAACCAAGCGGCCTGCGAAGGCGCTACAGACACGGCAAGAAAAGCGCACACAACCATGGCAATCAACATTTTCTTCATTGTATTCTCCTGATAATCCTGAAAATTCAGCAGGCCGATGCAGGCCTCCCTCACATTTTCCCCACCACCAAAAATTCAAACAACCCTATCAACGGCCACCCGGTGGACACACGATCCCAGCAGCCTTCCGGCAGCCTTATACGGCTCCGTAAACAAATGTTCATTTACCTTAAGCAAATGAATTCGTCTAGGCCAATGATAATCTGCAACCGTTACTGAATATTTTACAGAATACTGCATCGGCCCAACACGATCGGCACGCAGCAGCCGGCACTCCAACGAATCGAACGCAAGGGACGGAGCCGTGAACTTTTCCGGGGGCGCGTCGCTCAATATGTCCAGCGCAATCATCAATGCATCATTACCGTTCACGGGAAATTCCAGCTCCAGCACGGCCGGGGTCTCATAGCCGGTCCAGCGAAACTTGCGCCCGAGCCCGTCTTCTTCCAGCCAATACAGTCCCCGGAACCGCTTCAACGTTTCCACGGGAAACACCACCGGCCACGAGCAACAAGGGACATCCGGAGCCACAGTTTTTTCCCGGCTCCGAGAAGCCGTAAGAGAACGCACGCTCTGCTCCACCCGTTCCAGCAATACGTTCTGCGCAAACCGCCAAAGCTCCATGTCCAGGCTGTTCAGTGCGTGCAAACGCTCCAAAACCGCTTCCGAGAGTTCGTACCTGCCCAACCCGTGCTTGCGCGGGTTGATGTTTCGGGTCATGGCGCCGAATGTGCCAAGGGGAGGCAGCCCATACTGGGCGCAAAACAAATTCATTGACATGCCGAACAATTCCTGAACCCCGAAGAAATCAAAGGAATGCAGCAGATTCCCTTTTGCCTCTTCCAGCATGTGCGGCGAGTCCTCAAGCACGCAATCCTGCGGCAACATCCGGGCGGGGTCTGTTGAATGGTCCGTCAAATACCGGGTCTGATAATTGCGGACCACGTTCTGTATAAAGGGTTCCCTGCTCCCGATAAAATCGGAAAGGCTCATCGTGCGCACTGCATCAAGCAGCAAACGCATCTCCGGATGTTCCCTGGTCCGGTCATCCCAATGCTGCGGCCTGCGCGAGGCATCGTGAAAATTGTAATACTGCGAGACAACCCGCTCAACAGGATTGCGCAAAAAAACCACCCGCTGCACATCCAACGGAAAATCCCGCACAAAGCCATAGGAAAAATGCCCGGCAAAAAAACGGGCCGCACGCCACGATTCATCCCTGCCCGCAAACTCGTCCTCAACCTCGAAACGACAAACCGCCTCCGGTTCCCAGTAACTCTCCATGACCGTGCGAAAAGTGGACCCGGCGGTTTTGGGCAGATGGTGATACACAAAAGCCGGAAGGCCAAATATGCCAGCTTCACTCATGACAACATCTCCATTATCACCTTCGTTCCAAGGCCATGCAAGCGAACCGGGGACATATTCTTTGGCACACGATCCGGATGTAAAAAATGTCTTGAAAGCATGCTCAAGAAGCACAACTCAATAATCACGACAAGAGGGTCAACACAGAAGGGCCCCCAAATTCATGCTTCCAACCGATGCAACAAAAAGGTCAGAAAAACACGGCTACTCGGGAATCTGGCTGACGTGCCTAAAATAATCTACAAATTTGATTTTTTTACCAATTTTTTCAAAATCATATTCTTTAGCAACATGATGCGTATAAATAGGAGGCATCATCACACAATCGGTCACTTCTTCAATCTTTCTAGCCATGATCACATTATCATGCCCATGAAAACGCATATCAAGCTGCAAATTATCCAGTTCAGAAACCCATTCATCGTCATAAGCATAGTACTCAAAACAATCTGTTGTGTAGGCAACAAGCTTGAATCCGTGAGCTGCAACAAAACGGGCCAACTCTTTCAATGTGTATTCTCTATGATGGCGAATATCATCTGTATCTGGATAATACCCGCCAAAATTGTAGGGGGTCAGTCCTTTCGTCAAGGCGTATATTGATTTTAATTTTGCAATATTCTGTGTCGTAAGATAGAGAAATCCACCCTTCTTAAGCGATTTATTGCATTGCACCAATGCATGAGCTGGATGGTCGGAAAGATGCTCTATAACCTCTGTCATCACCACTACATCATACAATGAATCGCTACGAGCAGACCATTCATCTCTTTCGCAGTCAAAATCGCCAAGCACGTCAACACGTTTGAAAATTCCTGATTTGACTAGCGGATTTTGCTCTCCCTGAATACCAGCAACATCAAGGGCAATGGTATTATTGACACCAAGCAACGAGACATCATGCACCATTCGTGCAAACCTATGCTTATTCTTATCTAAATAAAATTGCCCATATTGAGTTAAATCAACACTGCAAAAATCACCCTTTGGATTCATATTTGCTCCATGCGTAAAATTTCTTAAAGACTTTTATAAGAACAAAAGTGCAGCAAGCATACTTTAAATTTATGTCGTATAATCTTGCCAAAATAAAAATATAAACATATTTTTATATATTTCTACTACAAACTGGATGACTGAGTGCAAAAGTACGTTCCGAACATCAGGCCTGATCAAAAAACATACTCCAAAAAAACTGGAACTAGTGGACAATCATGACAGAACATCCACACGCAAGAACCACCTGATTTCTTGCCCACAACCAACTTCATACAAAATGTCGAAAGGGCTCGTTTATTTGGGTATCTGACTGACGCCCTTAAAATATTCGACATAATTAATTTTTCTGTCTATCGCCTCAAAATCATACACTCTACCGGCGTGATTCGTATAAATGGGAGGCAACATCACACCTTCGGTCACTTCTTCAGTCTTTTTTGCCATGATCACATTATCATGCCCATGAAAGCGCATATCAAGATGTAATCCAGTCAGTTCCGCAATCCACCCATCATCATAAGTAAAACGCTCGAAACAATCTGTTGTATAGGCAACAAGCTGAAACCCGTGCGCGGCAATAAAGCGGGCCAACTCTTTTAAAGCATACTCTCTATGGTGACGAATAGCCCCTTCCTTCTCCAAAGCGTATTCACCGAAATTGTAGGGCGTTAGACCTTCCGTCAACGCATATATTGATTTTAATTTTGCAATATTCTGTGTCGTAAGATAGAGAAAGCCACCCATCTTGAGCGATTTATTGCATTGCACCAATGCATGAGCTGGATGATAGGAAAGATGCTCTATAACCTCTGTCATCACCACTACATCATATAATGAATCGCTACGAGCAGACCATTCATCTCTTTCGCAATCAAAATCGCCAAGCACGTCAACACGTTTGAAAAGCCCTGATTTGACTAACGGATTTTGCTCACCCTGGACACCAGCAACATCAAGGGCAATGGCATTACTGCTAACAATCAACGAGACATCATGCACCATTCGCGCATACCTATGCCTATTCGTATCTAAATAAACATGCCCATATTGAGTTAGGTCAATGCTGCAAAAATCGCCTCTTGGATTCATGTTCACTCCGTGCGCAAAAGTTATAACTCGTTCATATACATCGGGAAAATGTTTTTCAGATATAAATTCTAAACTCGATCTCGCCATTCAATTCCGCATAGACGAAATGGACAGAATTGGATCAAATGCAAAAAAAGTCTAAAAATACTACGGAACTGAATACCATGATTGCCCCTTGCGCAACTCCCCGGAAAACCTTTGATCTGCCCTAGCTCATTTGCCCTTGCGGTGGATGCGAACGGCATGGAGACCCACACCGAGCTTGCGGTCGTCATTGGGCACAGGCTCCACCGGCGCGAACACCTTCAACACCCGCACGCTTCCCGCTTTCCGTTCCGGGCAAACCGGGACAGTGCCCTTGAACACGGTTATGCCGTTGATTTTTTTTGAACACTTCACGGACTCCGGCTCCATGCCGTCCAGCGTGAAGGTCAACGCATCCGCAACATTTTTCGAAATCACGGCAACTGCCCGTATTTCAACCTCAAACGCGGCGGTATCGGGCGTACGCGGCAAAAGCAGCTCGATGCAGACCGAACTCGCCGCCCCTGTCCAACGGAAAGAACGTCCGAGCCCGTCGTGTTCCAGCAGATGCAGCCCCCGCATCCCGTACATGGCGTCGGCTTTCAGTTCGAAGCTTTCGTCCTCAGGCTCCGGGCGCAGGGCGTCAAGGGCCTTGGGGTCCATGCCCCGCTCTTCCAGCACGGCTTCGCCAAAGGCGCTCATGCGTTCAAACAGCAACTTTTTGGCGTAATTGTGCAGGGCCATGTCCATGCGGTTGCGATCTTCGATGTAGGAGCGCAACTCGGGGTCAACCTCATATTTGTTGCCGATCTTCTTGGCCGGGTTGATGTTCTGGATATAAGCCCGCGTGGAAGCATAGGGCATGATTCCGAAGGTCAGGCAGAACAGGTTGATGGACAGGTCGAAATGCTCCACAACCCCGCAAAAGGTAAACCGCTCCCGAAGATTCTTCTTGGCCGCCTCATAGATGTCGTCATCCCAGTCCGGAGAGGAAAAGGCCAACTCCGAAGGCCCGGCCAGCCAGCGGGTCTGGCGGTTCACAAGCCGGGCATTGGCAGCAGGGTTGTTCCAGTTCAGATATTCCTCCAGTTCCATGCCGTGCACCCGTTCGGTGTAACGGCACAGCCACGGCGCCTGATTGTTGCTGCGTTTGGCAAGCTCCACCCACTCCGAGGCAAGGCGCCCGGGGTTTCTGTCCATGTAGAATTCGGAAAGAAAACGCTGCACCGGATCGCGCAAAAAGGTCACCCACTGCATGCCGGAAAAATGCTCGTCCAATGTCTCCGGCAGGAAATGCCCCATGAACAAACGAAAGCCGTCCCGCTGCTCTTCGGAATAATCCATCAGGTCGATGGGAGTCAGGGCCGGACATATGGCCTCCGGCTCGAAGAGATCGTTCAACATGGTGCGAAACGTTGACCCCGCCGTCTTCTGGATATGATAAAACGCCATGCGGCGATCCCCGGGCTTGAGCCGGACGCCGTGCGGGTTGTCCAATGTCCGCACAAAAGCGGGAAATGCAGCCGCCTTCCGTTTGCTATGAGGCACGAATCTCTTCCTCTCTGATGCGAATGTACTCGTCTTCGATCATCTGCTTGTAGAACTTATCGAAACGGTCCATGAACAGGGCCGTGGCCTTGTTCCACAAAGCCATGTCCACGGGATTGCAGGCCTCGATATCCGCACGGACTTTCTTGGAAGCGGGAATGTCCGTCCAGAAACGGTCCCGCGGCGGCAGCGAAAATCCTTCCGAAAGCTTCGACCCCAACTGCAAATGCAGCAAATGCAGGGAAAGCGGCATATGTTCATAGACGCCGACAAAATCCGGCCCCGTTTCAAGCAACTCCGGAATCGACTGTCCGGGATTGTCAAAACTCCCGTACTCCGCACCCATCCATGCAGCCATGGCCCGGCTCTGGACGTCGCGAACCATCGCGACGATTCGAGGATCATCGCTTGTCGCAAATTCATGCAGGGTCATGCCCCGGATTGTCTCCAGCAAATCTGCCGATTCATGGGCGCCAAAAACGACCTCGATCCTCCTGTCGAGCGGTTTCTGCAAGCGCATGAACAACTCCATGACCCGGTTGACCGGGTTGCGAAGCAGAACAACACGCAGATCACCATCAAAAGCAGGGGCAGCCGACTGCGCGGCAAGAGAAATCCGGATCATGGCATCTGCCGGTTCCGCCGCCCCATCTTCATCGGGGACACCCCATACGGGCTGTCCAAAAAAGGACTTCTTCAAGCAGGAAACCACGAAACGGGCTCCGGCAGCCGGGAACAGCAAGGCGGAAATCCCCTTGTGCGTCGGTTGCCGGGAGTCGAAAAAACCAAGCCGATCAGCCTGAAAACGGACTGCATTCACAACAAAAACTCCCTCTGAATCCTGCAACGGTTCATGCCCGCAAAACAGAATCAGGCCTGTTCCTTGCGGACTCTTTCCAAATCGGCCAATGCCATTTCCTGCGCCAGTTCCTCAAGGGTGGTGCTGGCCGTCCAGCCGAGCTTTTCATGCGCCTTTTTCGCGGAACCCAGCAATTTCTGAACTTCCGCAGGCCTGAAGAACTCCGGAGAAATGGCAATGATGCGGTTGCCCTCGGCGTCGAAGCCCTCTTCGTCCAGGCCCTGATTCTTCCAGGTAATCTCCATGTCCAGGGCTTTGGCGACCAACTCCACGAATTCGCGCACCGTGGCCTGCTGCCCTGTGGCTATGACAAAATCGTCTGCTTCGTCCTGTTGCAGCATACGCCATTGCATCTCGACATAATCCCGGGCGTGCCCCCAATCGCGCCGGGCATCGAGGTTGCCGAGCATGAGGCAGTCCTGCAGTCCGCACTTGATGCGCGCCAGCGCCAAGGTAATCTTGCGGGTCACGAACTCATGGCCGCGCAACGGGGATTCATGGTTGAACAGGATGCCGTTGCAGGCATACATGCCGTAGGATTCACGGTAGTTCACCGTAATCCAATAGGCATACAGCTTTGCCACAGCATACGGGGAACGCGGATGAAAGGGCGTGGCTTCGGTCTGGGGGGTCTCCCGAACCTTGCCGAACAACTCCGAGGTGGAGGCCTGATAAAAACGGGTATGCTTTTCCAGTCCGGCCAGCCGGATGGCCTCCAGAAGACGAAGCGTTCCCAAGGCATTGGTATCTGCCGTATATTCGGGAACCTCGAACGAGACCTTCACATGGCTCTGTGCAGCAAGGTTGTAAATCTCATCGGGCCTGATCTCGGCAACCAGCCGAACAAGGCTCGGCGAATCGGTAAGATCCCCATAATGCCACTGTATACTGTCGTACAGAGAGCTATCCATATCATCAAACCGGGTGGTGCTCGGCGTGGAAGCCATGCGAATCATGCCATGCACCTCATACCCCTTGGACAACAGCAACTGAGCCAGATACACACCGTCCTGACCGGTTATCCCCGTAATCAAAGCCTTTTTCATTTACCCTTCTCCATTTTCCTGCATCTCGAATCGAACCATCTTCCGCGCCACATCAGGCGCAAGCGTCCGGGCCTTCCACCCCAGATCGCGTGCAATTGCCGAAGGCCGCCCATACAAGATCGGGACATCGGTCGGCCGCAAATTTGAACTGCCTGTTTTCGTATGTTTTCGCCAATCCAGGCCAAGGGCGGAAAAAACATCCGAAACAAAGTCGGACAATTTTTGAACCTGCCCGGTAGCAATGACATAATCCGCTGCAGCCTCCTGCTGCAACATGACATGCATGGCCTCCACGAATTCCGGCGCCCACCCCCAGTCTCGTGCGACCCCGATATTGCCGAGCACCAATTCTTTTTCCTGCCCTTTGGCTATCCGGCAAGCTGTTTTCACAATTTTCCGGGTTACGTACCGGTCCGGGCGCAACGGGGATTCGTGGTTAAAAAGTATCCCTGTGCAGGCATGAATCCCGAAACACGTGCGATAGGAACGGGTCATGAAATAGGCTGCAGCCTTGGCGCAGGCATATGGATTCACAGGATTCGGCAACATGCCCTCATGCACAGGTTCGCCGCCGGTATCGCCATACATTTCTCCGGAACCGGCAATGAAAACGCGCGTGTCCGGTGATTTTCGCCTGACAGTCTCAAGCACGTTCTGTGTGCTCTGCGTTATGCTCTCGGCCGTGCCTGCGGGGTCCTCGAATGAAAAACCCACCGAAGACTGACCCGACAAATGATATATCTCGGTAAACCCGCCCTCTTCCACACAATCGGAAACGTGGTCGCGACAGCAGGGATCAAGCTCGACAAACGCGACCTGAGCGGCAATGCCCAGTGCAGAAAGATTGACCTCGTTGCCGGGATTCCTGCGACGGGTGGATACCGTAACCGCATACCCACGCTTCAGCAGATGGCGAGCCAGATATGCTCCGTCCTGTCCGGTCCCGCCGGTAATCAGTGCTTTTTTCATCAAAAGTGCTCGTACTCGAAAAACTGAGTGAAATTTTCCGCAAACCTGGCCGGAGAAAAAAAGCTGGCGGCCTGCTGCCTGCCGGCTTCTCCCATGCTTCGGCGCATATCGTCCGATTCAGCCAATTTCTGCATGCAACGTGCGGCATGATCGATGTCGGGTTCGGCCCAGTGGGCATCCGGTACTTCCGCATAATTCCTGCTGCAATTCTGCACAGGCACAAGCCGATACTCAACGGGCATGGAGCATGCCGTGGTCATGAAATCCACATTGCCCGAGTAATTGGTAGCCACCACCGGCTTGCCCAGCCACATGGCCTCGGCCATGGGCAATCCGAACCCTTCGGCCCGGTGCAGGGACACGAAAACATCACAGGCACGCAACAGATCGCCCACGGCGCCCCGCTCAAGCATCTCCGCCATGAATGACACGTTGCAACCCACAGACTCAGCACGCATCCTCTGCATGGCCGGGCTGTCTTCCTGCTCGTGATGCACCTTGACCACAAGCCGTACAGAATCATTCCCGGCAAAGGCCTTTTTGAATGCCCGGATGGTACCGGGCAGGTTCTTGCGCTCGAAATCGGAGCGGGAATCTCCCATGCACAAAAACACGACCTCGCGATCATCAAGGCCGAACGCCTCCCGACCCAGCCCCTTGGACGCCGGTTCACGAACCGGATACGGAACGACGTTCACCGGAACGGGGCAATCGGAGAAAGCCTTTGCCGCATGTGCGGTGGGCACCCACAGCTCATCCAAATACTGGTATGCCCGGCGCCAGTGGGGCTGGGCATTTTCCAATTCCCAGGCCCAGTAACCGATCACATGGCGACGGTCATACGTGTCGGTCCCCAGGTGCTTCAATGCCCTGCCGGTCTCGGGCGCATTCATGTGCAACAGCAACACCCCGTCGCCCTCACCTGAATCCGTGTCCGCAAAGTCAGGGTTCGGCAGGTCAAGAATACCAAAAAATCGACTCAAATCGTGACACTGCAAGGAAACCCCTTGCTCACGAAGCGCCTGAACAGACAGACGCGCGGCCTCTCCAAGCCCCAATCCGGACTGGAGGCACCCGGCCACGAACACGTTCCCTCGTCCTGTGCGCAGAGAAGCTTTGGGGCGAGGCAGGCGCGGGTATAAATAATATTCTTCCACCCGGCGGCGCAAGCAACCGGGTATCGGCACATTGTGCCACAAAAAACGTTTCAGTCCACCAACCATGAATCCCTAACGCCGGTATTTGTCTTCAAGGCGAACGATGTCGTCTTCGCCAAGGTAGCTCCCGGTCTGAATCTCGATGATTTCGAGCGGGATCTTGCCGGGGTTTTCCAGTCGGTGCACTTGGCCCACAGGAATATACGTGGACTGATCCTCATGCAGAAGCATCTGTTCCTCACCGTTCACAATCAAAGCCATGCCGCGCACCACGACCCAATGCTCGGCCCGATGGTGGTGCATTTGCAATGACAGCACTTCCCCCGGTTTCACGGTTATCCGCTTGACCTGAAAACGATCGCCGACCACCAGCGACTCAAAGCTTCCCCACGGCCTGTATTCAACCTGATGCTGGCTGGCCTCGCGCCTTCCCATGTCGGTCAACGCTTTTACAATGCCACCAACACTCTGTACCTGCTCTTTGGAGCTGACCATCACGGCGTCCGCCGTCTCGACAACCACAAGATCGCGCACTCCGAGAACGGACACAAGACGTTTAGACGAATGAACATAGGAATTGTCCACATCCGAAAGGAAAACATCACCCACGCTTCCGTTGCCTCGTTCATCCTGTTGCGAAAAATCGTGGAACGCATTCCATGAACCCATATCCGTCCACGGAGTATCAAGGGGGACCATGCAGATGTTGGCGGTCTTTTCCATCACGGCATAATCGATGGAGTCGGACGGGCATTTCAAAAAGACTTCGGGCGAAAGTCGCATGAAATCGAGGTCTTCAACTGCCGTATCCACGGCGTCAGTACAGGTTGCGAGAATCTCGGGGGCGTGTTCAGCCATCTCCTGAAGAAACACGTCGGCCCGAAACATGAACATGCCGCTGTTCCAGTAGAAGTCACCTGCATCGCAGTACTCCCTGGCTTTTGCCAGGTCCGGTTTTTCCACGAAACAATCCACGTCAAAACCGACATCGTTTTTCGCACCGGCACGCATGTAGCCGTATCCGGTTTCAGGCCGTTCGGGAACAATTCCGAAGCACACCAGATTACCGGCCGCCGCCGCCTGCATTCCTTTTTTCACCGCGTCCGCAAATACGGCGGAATCTCTCAAATCATGATCAGCAGGAAGCACCAGAAGAATATCCGACTCTTCTGCATTCAGCGCCGCACACGTTACCGCCGGAGCCGTATTCCTTCCTTGCGGCTCAAGAAGGATGTCCCCGATGCAGTCATGCTCCTGCATGATCTTGGCGGCCATGAACCGATGCGCCTCATTGCACACCACCATGTATTTCCTGACCTTCATGGTCTTTGTGCGTAGCAGCGTATCTCCCAAAAACGTTCTGCCCGGAGAAATTTCCATGAACTGCTTGGGAAGCGCCTTGCGCGAAAGCGGCCACAGGCGTGTCCCATTTCCACCGCACAGTACCACGGGCACGACATTGCCATACTCGACCGCTTCAACATCAACCATGCCTGTCTCCGATTTCATCGTTTGACCAACTCCGAAAGTTCAGACGTTTTCTCCGCCATCAAGACCGCATCGCCACGCGTCTCAACGTTCAGCCGCACCAGAGGCTCGGTGTTGGAAGCCCTCAGGTTGAACCGCCAATCCTCGAATTCCAGCCCGATGCCGTCCGTCCTGTCCACGGACAAGGCCTCGTCGCCATACTTTTCCAGGGCCGCGGCCAAGACCGTGTCCGGGTCGGCCCGGAAATTGATCTCCCCGCTGACCGGATACCGCGCCGCGTATTCCCGCACCATTGCGGAAAGCGGCCGACCTTCCCTGCCGATCAGCTCCGCCACCAGCAACCATGGGATCATGCCGCTGTCGCAGTAGGCGAAATCACGGAAATAATGATGTCCGCTCATCTCCCCGCCATAGGCTGCATCCTCGCGCCGCATGATTTCCTTGATAAAGGCATGGCCGGTGCGCGACTGTACGGCACGGCCGCCGCAGGCCCTCACCACCTCCCGGGTGTTCCACACCAGCCGGGGTTCGTACACGATGGCGCTGCCCGGACTTTTGGCCAGCATGGCACGGGCAATGAGGGCCACCAGATAATACCCTTCCACGAACATGCCGGTTTCGTCGAAAAAGAAACAACGATCAAAATCCCCGTCCCAGGCAACACCCATGTCGCAGCCATGCTCCCGCACCAATGCTGCGGTCTCTTCCCGGTTGTGGGGCAAAAGCGGGTTGGGCACGCCGTTGGGAAAGCTGCCGTCCGGCTGGTGGTGCATGGTCACAAAGGAAAACGGCAAATGCGGCCGCAAGGCATCCAGCGCCAGGGATGCACAACCATTGCCCGCATTGCAGGCGATCTTCAGAGGGGCAAGCGATTCCGTGTCCACGTACCCGAGCACATGGCGAACATACGCCTCGCGAAAGGATTGTTGTATCACGGTTCCCGGGGAGTCGGCACGAAAAGCATCTCCGGACAGGGCATGGTCCCGAATGTCGGCAAGTCCGTTTTCGCCGTGGATCGGCCGCGCGTCCGGCCCCACGAACTTCATGCCGTTATATTCGGCGGGATTGTGGCTGGCCGTGATCATGACGCCCCCGTCAAACCCCCCGTGCGACGTGGCAAAATAGACTTCTTCGGTGCCGCACAGGCCGATGTCCACCACATTGGCCCCGGCAGCGGCCAGTCCTTCTGCCACGGATCGCGACAAGGCCGGACTGCTCAGGCGCATGTCGCGCCCCACAACAACGGTTTGAGGACGCAGCACACGGGCATATGCCGAGCCGATGCGCCGGGCCATGTCTTCATGCAGCGGGTCCGGGTATTGGCCGCGAATATCGTTGGCCTTGAAACAGGATTCTTCGCTTGGCACTTCAGGATTCCCTGCCGTTTGTACGGTTGCGTTCGACCATCGGCGCCTACGCCCGCTTCATGCGCCAGTTCCAGGCATGCTCGACAATGGTCTCGAGTTCCGCATACTGCGGCTCCCAGCCCAGCACGGACCGAATACGCTCGGACGAACCCACCAGCTGGGCCGGATCCCCCTCCCGGCGCGGCGCTTCCTTGGCACGCACGGCGCGACCCGAAACCCGGCTCACGCAGTCGATGACCTCGCGCACGGAAAAGCCCAGGCCGTTACCCAGATTGAAATACTGGCTTTCCCCGCCATCGCGCAGATACTCATAGGCCAGAATATGCGCCTGAGCCAAGTCGGTAACATGGATATAGTCCCGGACGCAGGTGCCGTCCGGAGTGTCATAGTCCGTGCCGAAAATGGAAAGCTCCCGCTTGGGATCAACGGCCGCCTCGATGGCCAGCGGAATCAGATGGGTTTCCGGGTCGTGATCCTCGCCCACCCGGCCCTGCGGGTCGGCTCCGGCCGCGTTGAAATAGCGCAGGGCAACGTACTGCATGCCGTAGGCCGCGGAGTAATCAGCCAGGGCCTGTTCGATCATGAACTTGGTCCAGCCATAAGGATTGATGGGTTTTTGCGGATGTGACTCGGTCAGGGGCATTTCCTGCGGCACACCATAGGTGGCACAGGTGGAGGAGAAAATGAACCGGTTCACTCCGGCCCGACGCATGGCCGCCAGCAGATTCAGGGTGCCGCCCATGTTGTTGGCGTAATACTTGCCCGGATCCTGAACGGATTCACCCACATAGGTATATGCGGCAAAATGCATGACCGCATCAATGTCATGATTTGCAAATACGAGGTCCAGACAGGCGGGGTCGCTGATGTCACCCAGCACGAATTCGCCTTTTTGCACGAACTCCCGGTGGCCGTACACGAGGTTGTCCAGCACCACGGTCTCGTAGCCTTTGGCCGCCAGTTCAAGGTTGGCGTGGGAACCGATGTATCCCGCGCCGCCGGTGATCAATATCTTCCTGCTCATTGTTCCAACATCTTCCTGAAGTATTCGATGGTTTTGACCAGCCCCTGTTCCAGGGTCGTCTCCGGCTGCCAGCCAAGCTCCCTTTTGGCGAGAGATATGTCGGGTTGACGTTGCCGTGGATCATCCGAGGGCAAATCCAGAAACTCGATCCGCGATCTGGAACCGGTCATTTCAATGACCTTTTCCGCCAGTTCCAGAATGGTAAATTCCATTGGATTCCCAAGATTGACCGGCCCGGAAAATTCGTCCGGCGTATCGTCCATGAGAATCTTGAATCCGCGAATGAGGTCGTCCACATAACAGAAGGACCGGGTCTGGGAGCCGTCGCCGTACACGGTGACCGGCTCGTTTCGCAAGGCCTTGACGATGAAATTGGAGACCACCCGCCCGTCACCGGGAAGCATGTTGGGGCCGTAGGTATTGAAGATGCGGGCCACCTTGATGACCAGCCCGTGCTGCCGGCGGTAGTCGAAAAACAGGGTCTCGGCACACCGCTTGCCCTCGTCGTAGCAGGAGCGCGTGCCTTTGGGGTTCACATGGCCCCAGTAATCCTCGGTCTGGGGATGCACCTCCGGATCGCCGTAAACCTCGGACGTGGAGGCCTGCATGATCTTGGCGCCGATGCGCTTGGCAAGGCCCAGCATGTTGATAGCCCCGTGCACGCTGGTCTTCAGGGTCTGCACCGGGTCGTGCTGATAATGGATGGGCGAGGCAGGACAGGCGAGATTATAGATTTCGTCCACCTCCACGTACAACGGAAAGGTCACGTCGTGACGCATGAGCTCGAAATAGGGATTGCCCAGCAAATCAACGATATTGCCCTTGTTGCCCGTATAATAGTTGTCCACGCAGACAACTTCGCAGCCGTCTTCCAGAAGAACCCGGCACAAATGCGAACCGAGAAAACCGGCCCCTCCGGTCACCACAACCCGCTTGCGATCGAATCTTGCCATGTCGCTACTGCCTTTTTCGGATTACCCGCATGCACGCTACGCAGTGGGCTGCAAAACGCCCAAAACGTATTCCAGAACAACACCAACGGACTGTTCCACGGACTGCCCCGCAGTATTCACCCGCAACTGCGGCGCTTCCGGCTCCTCGTAGGGCGCGGAGATCCCCGTGTAATTCTTGATTTTTCCTTCCCTTGCCAACTTGTAATAGCCCTTGCAGTCCCGCTCCTCGCAGGTTTCCACGGGGCAGGCAATATATATCTCGTGAAAATCGTCCTCGCCCACGATGTCGCGCACATGCTGTCTGTCTTCCGCGTAGGGCGAAATAAAGGCGCACAGGCAGGCCGTGCCGCTATCCGCAAACAGCTTGCAGACCTCGGCAATGCGCCGATTGTTTTCCGAACGGGCCACTGGGGAAAAGCTCAGGTCTCCGCACAGGCCATGGCGCACGTTGTCGCCGTCAAAAACATAGGAACGGATACCCCGGTCGTGCAGATGTTTTTCCACGGCGTGCGCAATGGTGGATTTGCCGGAACCGGACAGTCCGGTGAACCAGAACACCGCCGAACGATGCCCGTTCAGGGCTTCCCGTTGTTCACGGCTCACCTGCCCGCGAAATTTGCAAATATTCTTTTCCGATTTCTTGCTCAAATATACCATTCATTTTCCCTGTAAAAAAACGCAGCGCGCTACTCGCACGTGCCCTTGTCTTGCAGCGTCTCAAGCCGGTCGCAAAATCCCATGGAACAGGCCCGCCCGAAATCGTGGCACGCCTGCGGATTCTGCTCCAGCACGAGCCGGGCCTCGCCCCGTCCGAGATAGGCCTCGGGAAATTCCGGTTCTCGTGAAATGGCCCGCGTGTAATCCTGCACGGCCATTTCCAATTCATGGCGCCGCTGCCGCACGATGGCCCGGTCATAATAAACCATGGCGTCGTGCGGATTCAGAACCACGGCAGCGTCCAAATCGTCCAGCGCCCTGCCCGTGTCGCCCTTTTCCAGAAAGCACAACCCCCGGTTGGCATGGGCCGAGGCCTTGCGCTGATCCGATTTCACCAGCGCAATATAGTCGGTGTAATCATCAATGGCATCGTCAAACAGGCCCACATGCTGCTGCGCCATGCCCCGGTAATACAAAAGGGAACGGCGCAGGGCCGACTCCGGCGACTGCGCATTCTGTTCGGGTGCTTTTTCCGCAAGCACAAGAGCCCGGTTGATGCGGCCCAATGCCACTTCATATTCCTGCAGATGCATGAAGGCGATCCCCTGGGCAAGCAGGGCGTCCGCAAAATCCGGCTGGAGGCGCAAAGCCTCCCCGGCCTGATCCAGCGCGTCTTCCGGACGATTGAGCCGCAACAGGGCAATGGCCGCGTTGAGATGGTAGCCGGGCATGCGCGGAGCAATGCTCAGCGCACGATTGAAATCGGCCAGCGCCTGCCCAGCGCGGTCCATGGCCAGCAGGGCCGCGCCCCGGCCGTTGAACGCCTTGTGGTCGGCACTGTTCTCGCGAATCCGGGCGGAAAAGGAGGCCACGCTGCTGGCGTACTGCCCCTGCTCGTAGGCATCCGCACCGGAAACGGATGCGGAACCGGATTCCGCCGTCATCGCAGCAGACTGCTGCCGGGCAGAACATCCGGAAAGCGCGAGCAGAAGCATGATCAGAAAAGCCGTGGTACGTTGCATAACTCCACCTTTATTGCACGCGGGCAAACCCCTCGTCCAGAAGCTCGGACAACGGGATAAAATCGTCGACCATGACCACCTTTCCACCGAAAGGCCGTATGAGCAGGCTCTTGCGCAAATCACCGCTTTCCAGCCAGAGCACGGCCCAGTCAGTGCGGCCGCGCGGCGAAAAAAGCAGCGGCTGCCCGGCCGCTTCCGAATCGCGTCCCTGCACCTCGTATCCGTTCACGCCAACCCCGTCCGGCAGGTCAAAGCTTTTTTTTCCGGAAAGCACAAGGGAGTGCTCATTCATTGCCAGTTCCGCGGTCGTGCGGGAAAGCATGGCCCGGCTTCGGGCGCTGCCCACGGCAAGGGAAACCGTCTTGCGGGCCTCGTCCATGGCCTGCTGCGAACCGCCCCGGTCCTGCCCGAGGTAGGGGATGGCCACGGCCAGCATGATCCCGGCCACGGCTATGACCACCAGCAGCTCAAACAGCGTGAAGCCGCGCCTATTCCAATTCCCAGCTATTGATGTCGCCGTCATATTCTGAGCCGCCCTCTTCGCCGTCGCCACCAAGGCTGATGATGTCGAACGGGCCGTGGCTGCCCGGAGAAATATACACGAAATCCGTGCCCCACGCGTCCTTGGGAACCTTGGAAAGATACCCGTTGGCTGCGAAATTCTTGGGAATCCTACCGGAAGTCGGCTTTTGCACCAAGGCTTCCAGCCCCTGCTCGGTCGTGGGATAGAACCCGTTGTCCAGATAGAACTTCTTGAGCGCCGTGGAAACGTTTTCCATCTGCAGCTGCGTCTTGACCACCCGCGCCTTTTGCGGTTCGTCCATGAACTGCGGCACGATCAACCCGGCCAGAACGCCGAGAATGACCACCACGACCATCAGTTCGATAAGCGTGAAACCGCTGCGAGCACCCTTTCTGCCGTTCATTGTTCCTCCGTTGTCACTGCCCTTCGTTTGCGGGCATTCTTCTCTCATACAATATGCCGCCGTGCTCAAGCACAAGCCCGTCCGGCTCGATGGCCTGCAAACGGATGCCGAGAATGGAGTCTCCGGCATGCAGGATTGTGCCGTTGATGATGGCCATGCGCTTGTCCGGATTTTCATCCCAGGCCACGGCGGCCACGCTCAGGGCGGCCACGGGTGAATCCGGGGCCGGTTCGGCAAAAAGGCCGTTCCCTGTTGTTCCATCCGAATCACCATCGAAATCAGCGGGTTCATCCATTCGTGAACCTATATCAGTTCGCACGGATTGTGAACCGCTGGATAATCCGGGCTCCACAACCTCCACCGGCTCGGACAAGGTTACCGAGTCCTGTCCGCCAAGCCCGGGCTCGGCCGACGGCCGGGCGGCCGCATCTTCGGCAACGGGAACCGGGGCCGGGACCATGCGCACGGCATTGCGCGACACGGCATTGGTCCGTTCCTGAAAAAGAAGCCCCTGATGCACCACAAGAAACACAGCCACGCCAACGAGCAGCAACACGCCGGCTGCCGCCAGCATGAACATGCGCCTGCGGCCCGTGCGGTCGGGTCGCGTACGAATGCGAAAAAGCCCGGAATACAGGGGATCGCGATACACGCGCTCGATGCAGTCCGGGGTGATGCGTGATTTGCGGGAAAAGCCCGCATGATCCAGGGCGTGCGAGCAGGCGTGATTGATAAGCCTCGGCAGGCCGCCGGAAATATCCCAAATGCGGCGCACGGCCCGGTCCGTGAACGGCGAACGTCCCTCATGCCCGGCCTTGCGAAGCTTGAACTCGATATAACGACCGGTATCCTCCCGGCTCAGAGGGGCCAGTTCGCAACGCACCCCGATGCGCTGATTCATGGCTTCCAGTCCGGGCTCGGCCAGCCGCTTGAGCAGCTCCACCTGCCCCACAAGCAGAATCTGCACCAGAGGCCGCCCCTTGTGGCGCAGGTTGGACAGGATGAGCAGCAGCCCGAAATGGGCGCGGTCCAGCAGATGGCTTTCATCCAGCACCACAACCGGGGGCCGTCCCTGCTCAACCAGACGCGCGAAACAACGGCTCAGGGCCTGCACGTAGTCGTCCGTGGAGGCCAGCCCGTCCGTGCCCACCCTGAAACGCGAGCACAAAAAATGCAGTTGCTCGTTGGGTGTGAGATAGGGATTGGCCAGCTCGGCAAAGGCGTACTCCCGGCGGCAGGTGGACTGGATATGCCGGGCCAGCGTGGTCTTGCCGATGCCGATCTCGCCGATGAGCAGAATCAGGCCGCAACCGGAACGCAGACCGCGGGTGATGCGGTGGACCCCCTTGCGGTGGCTCGGGGAGGGATAGAAATGAAAGGATTTGGAAGAATCGCTGAACGGGTTGGCCCCGTCTCCAAGTCGCATCCGGCCGGGATCTGCTGTTCCGGGTCGCATGGCCCCGGTTCGAGTTTGTTCAAGGCCGCTCATGATCCCTCCGGCCGGGCAATGACCATGTCCACGTCCAGCAGTTTGTCGCGGTTGCGCCGCAGGCTCAGGCTGTCCACCCGTCCGCCCACGGAGGTTTCGCACTCGTACAGGTAGTCCAGCAGCTCCCGCATGCCCAACCCGCCCAGACGCACACGCACCTGCTGCAGCCTGGATCCGTCCGGCAGAGTCCTGTTTTCCGGACGCATGGATTCCACCATGGAGTCGAGCTTCAACCGGCGTCCGGCCGCTTCCATGCGCGCGAACAACGTACCCTCCGACCCGGCGCCGATATCGTCGTCAGGCAAAGCCACGCTGCGAAGCTGCACGTACTCGCCGGCAAGACGCTCGGCCCGGACAAGGGCCTTGTGTGCACTACGCAGCCGCTTTTCCGAATCCGACACACTGCGGGCCAGCGGCAGAACAACAAACTGCACCAGCAAAAGCAGACCTATGCCGATTGCGCCCAGAGTCACGGCCCGCCCGTGCTCGCCGGTAAACAGGCGTGCAATCATCGGACACGCTCCAGTTCCATGGCAAAACGAATGCCCTCGCCCTTGTTCACGGCCGTGCTTTCCTTGATGGCCGCCACCGCAAACAGGTCACTTTCCTGCAGGGCCGCGCGCAAACGCTCCACCGCGTCAAATCCCGGAGCCGTGCCCTTGAAGGCCACCCGCCGCCGGTCCAGCGTCAATTCACCCAACTGCACGGCAGGAGCCGCACCGGCCGCACCATGCACCGCAGCCAGCACATCCAGTACCGAACCCTGCCCGTCCGCATTGCGGCTGGCATTCAACGCAGCCATGCGCTGGCGCACAATGCTCTCATACTGCATGGGGGAAAGGCCGGCGCGCACGCTGCCCAGCGCTTTTTTGTACACAAGCGCCACCTGCTGCTGCAATTCGTCCGCACGCCGGGACCGCGAATGGGCCGTGGCCAGTGCCAGCGCCAGAAAGGCCAGCGCCATCCCGCCGCCGAAAACCGCGGCCCGCCGCACGGCGGAACTCCCCAGAGTCACGCCCGCGGAGCGCGCAAATTCGCCCCGGCAAAAATCAAAGCTCTGCCCTGAGCGCCCCAGACTGTTGGCCAGACCGTGCGCACGCATGTATCCGCACCTTTCGGCCACGGAATCATAGGCTCCGGCAGGCGCGCACTCCTCGGCCCACAGGCGCACACGGCAATCAAAATGCTTTTCCAACACCCCTTTCAATCCGCGCACGCGGGACAATGCACCGCCCACCACCATTTCCTCGGGCCAAAAACCGTGGTGCCGCTGAAAAAGAGCCAGTTCGCGGCGCAGGGCAGCGCATAAATTCTCAAGCCCCTGCCGCAGGCAATCCGTGGCCCGGGCCTCGGCAGACCCGGCCTTTGAATCCCCGCCTTCCGTCATATCGGCAAAAACCAGCGTCCGTTCGGCAGCGTCACGGCTCAAGGAGCAATCGCGATGCAGGGCCTCCAGCACATCCTGCTCGCCCATGTCCGCAATGCGCCCGGCCAGCAGTTTGCCGCCGTCCATGAACGCGGCCACGGTCCGGGTCACGCCCATGTCCACCGCCACCACACGCCCCGGCCCGGCCTCGGGACAGCAGGCGGCCAGCCCGTCCATATCCAGTTTCATGCCCGACACCGGCATTCCTGCCTCGTCAAAGGCGTCCAGCCATGCGCGCACATCCTCCCGGCGCAGGGCGGCCGCAGCCACATGGGTTCCGGCTTCAACGGCCGGACCGCGTACCGAGGACAGCACAAGATCATCCAGCGGCACAGGCGATTCCTCCAGCAACTGGAAACGCATGGCGCTGTCGATCTTGCGATGCGAGGAAAAGGGAAAGACATATTCGCGCAAAAAGGCGAGGCGGCTGTCCATGCCGAGCACGCAGGCGTCGGCCAGCAAAGAATGGCGGGCAGCAAGGTCGGCGGCGGCATCGGCAACGGCTTGGGGCAGGGATTGCGGCAAGGCGTCACTTTCCGCGTCATGATCGGGGGCAGGCATGACCGCGCACCCGGTCACCAGGGCCTTGCGACCCCGTCCCTCCAGCCGCACAAGGCTTATCTGCCCGTCGGCCACATCCACGATCAACGTGCTTGCCATTCTTCCCCGCTTGCGCTCAATACCTGAGCCTGAACAATTCCTGATACTTCTTCTCAGTTCGACGCAGCACGGTCAAGGCTCTGATTGTCCCGGCACCGCTCTGCACCGCAAGATCAACGCGGTATGCATTGCTGGCGCTGCCCAACGCCCTGGCAGGAAAGGACTCCATGTTCAGCCCCGCATCCTCGGCCGCATCCCGGTACCACGATGCCTCTTCAACGCCATCCTCGTCATCGCCATGAGCGCGCAGGTCAAGGATGTCAGCGACATAATCGCGGGAGACGTCGCTTCCGGCACCGGCACTCTCGGCCACAGCCGCCACGACCGGCCCTGCCGCAGCGCGCATGTCCAGTGGGCCCTCGCTCCAGACCGTGACGAAATCGCGCAGGCCGGGGACATCGTCCGAACCGAAATACAAAAGCCGTAAATCTTTGCGAGAAGCATCGGGCCAGCGCAACAGCAGCAACTGGTCCGGGGAAAGAAGCGGTCCGCCGGAGGGGGCATACGAAGGATCCCGGGACGCATACCATGCCCTGTCGCGTCGGGTATCCTTGGCCCCGCCCCAGATGGCAATGGCGGTCAGCAAGTCCGCGGGATCGGCCCTGATTCCGTGCTGGTCGCACAAATCCTGCACCAGTTGCTTAAAAATCCGGGCCGTATCCGAGGCCATGTCCGCACTGGTGGCGTTGTCCGAATACCCGGCCAGCACGCCCAGTGAAATCCTGCCCTGCTCGGCAGTGATGGACCCCGTAATGGTGGCCGATTCCAATTGGCCGGACACCTGCTCCAGCACCTCGGAAAATTTCTCCAGATGCAGCTCGGGGTCGGGGTATCCGTCCATGTCTCCCCGCAAGAATGCCCGGGAAAGCTCCAGCCCGGATTCCAGCAGGGCATCCCCGGCCGCTCGAGTACGCTGGCTGGCGGACCCGGCATAGCGCACCATGAGCAGCCGCGTGGTGCCGGCCACCAGCAGCAGCACGGCCGGGACGATCAGCAGCACCAGAATCATGGCCACGCCGCTGCGGTCGCGCTGCTTCCTGCGGAGCATCACAGCCCGGCCCCGCTCACGGTATACACGAGTGAACGCTCCACGACATCACCGGATTCGTTGCGCACGGCCAGCGCAAAACGCACGGCGTCGGGCAGACGCGTACCGTTGCCGCTGCCCCACACGGAAACGAACTGGTCCGCCTTTTCATTGTAGTATTCGACCTTGAATCGCTCCACGCCTTCCAGCAACACATGGTCAACGTCTTCCCAGTCCCCGTCCACGCCGGGCCACGGCATCTCGCTACGCACCACGGCCAGCCCGTTTCCGTGCGGATGCTCCACCACGGAGTATTCCACCCGGCGCACGGTGCAGGATGGATACGGCAGCCCGGTTTCCAGCGACACGCCGGTCGGAAAGGCCAGAAACGGTTCATCTCCGGGCGTGGCCTGCCTGCCGGAAAAATGGAAAGCCTCGTTGGTGGCGTTGGACACGTTGATGCTGCGCAAATCGTCCAGCACGATGCCGTCGAACACCGCCAGCGTCTGCGAAGTGGCGTCCTGCTGCCGGGCCAGCACGGCCACGTCCGCCGAGGCGTCGAACAGGACGAAAAGCACCAGTGAAATCGTGGCGGAAAGAGCCACGGCTATCATGACTTCCAGCAGGGTGAACCCCGCCCGTGCGCTGCGCGTCGCCGTCATTTGGCCAACACCTCTTCCACGCGCACCTCCCGAACCTTGTCTCCTGCGGCGGTCGGGTCGGTCCAGCGCACGGAAACCAACAGCCGGTACCAGCCTTCGGGCCTGGCCATGGAAAAGGCGCGGGCCTGCCACGAAAAGCCCGGATGCTCCTCAAACGTGCCGTCCCTGTCCATGAGGTCGGAAACACCTTCCCGGTGCAGGTCGAAAAGCACGCTGCGGGCCAGCACCTGCGCTTCGTCCATGCGCTGCGCATTGGTCAGGGTATCCATGTTGGAACGGTTGGCGTGCATCACCGCCAATCCGGCCACGGCCAGAAAGGTCAATGCGGCCAGCACTTCCACCAGCGTGAAGCCGTTGCCGCATTGCGGCCTTCGGCATCGTGATGCGCCTGTTTCTTCCTGCATGAAACCCATGACCCTGAAAAAGCACATGCGCGGGGAAAACACAAGGTTCCACAAGGGTATTCGCAGTCTCATCAAGTTGCCATCACAACCAAAACCGGATAACTGAGGTTGGCAAAGGGAATAAAGGTATCTGGCCTGCGTTTTCACCGGGCACGGGACAGCAATGATCCGAAAATCGACTATCACCAAAGCATGGGAATTCGGCGCTCTGGCCGTCATGGCCTACGCATTCTCTCTTGCCGCCGCACGAATGGTGCCCCCTGCGCAACAGGCAGGCCGCAACGCAGGCCCGGCCCTTCCCATGCGTGCGGCACAGCAATCCGGAAAAACGCCCCGCGATTTCGGCAACATCCTCTCGCGCAACATCTTCGGACTGGCAACGCCGCAGCGTTCGGCACAACAGGACCTGAGCGCCCTGCCCGTCAGTTCCCTGAACATACGGCTGCTCGGAACCATCTATGCGGGCGACCCGAAACTCAGACGCGCCATCATCATGCTCCAGAACAAGAAGCAGGTGGTCAAAAGCGTGGGCGAACGCGTTGAAAACAGCACGATCAAAGACATCAGGCGCCGCGGCGTGGTGCTGGAACAGGCGGGCACGCCCCAACTGCTGCTCATGGAACGAAACGACGCGGCCATTGCCGAGCAGAGCGGACACACAGGCCGCCACACCATGTTTTCTGCCGGTGCCATGGCCCGGGGACTGCGCCTGACACGGACTCCGGAACACGACGGCGTGCTGGTGCAACGGCTGGACAAAACCAATCCCCTGGCCCAACTGGGCCTGCGCGCCGGAGACATTTTGACAGGCATCGGCGAAACCGCGCTGACAGAACCGCCCACCGTGCAGCGGCTGGCCGCGCTCCTGAACCGCAAGAACGTGCGCATATTCCTGGTGCGCGACAACAAGCCGCACATCGTGCACGCATCCCTGCAGCGATAAACGAATGAAAACGAAACAGATCATAGCAACAGTGATGACCATGGCCCTGCTGGCCGCGCTCTGCCTGCCAGCCCACGGGCAGGCGCAAAACGCCGCGGACAAACAGGGAACCATCAGTCTGGACTTCAAATCCGTGGACATCCACATCCTGATCAAATTCATCAGCGAACTCACGGACCGCAACTTCATCGTGGACAACAAGGTCCGCGGCGCGGTCACGGTCTATTCGCCCAAGCGCCTGACCGTGAAAGAGGCCTACCGGGTGTTCGAATCCATTCTGGAAGTCAACGGCCTGTGCGTGGTGCCGGACGGCCAGGCCTACAGGATCGAACCCATTCCACAGGCCGTGACCCAGGGTGCGCCCACGGCCGTGGGCCTGGACAGAATCCGGGGTGAAGGGCTGGTGACCCAGATCATCCCACTGGAAAACAGCAGCGCCACCGAGCTTGCCAAGCTGCTCACGCCGCTCATCGGCAAGAACGGCAACATCAACGTGTACAAGCCCAGCAACACGTTGATCATTACCGCGTCCCATTCCAGCGTGCGCCGCGCCCTGTCAATACTGAGCGTGGTGGACAAGGGCCAGGCTCCGCCCGTGCTGCGTTCCTATCCGCTCCAGTACGGCGACGCCAAGGGCGTGGCCACGAGCATCAACCGTATCGTGGCCACCAAGACCAAGGAAATGCTCAAGAACAACCAGCAGGCGTTCGCCATGGTGGAGGCCGATCCCCGCACCAACACGGTCATAGCCCTCACCGACCCGACCAACGCGGAAACCGTGGCCAGCCTTGTGGAGGTCATGGACGTGCCCACGCCCAAGGGCAAGGATGACATCCACCTGATCAACCTTTCCAATGCCAAGGCCGAGGATGTGGCCAAGGTGCTGCAGGAACTGGTTTCTACCACGCCGGCCAAGGAAGGGGAAAAGCGCATATTTTCCAAAGACATCAAGGTGGTGGCCGACAACGCCACCAACAGTCTGGTCATCACGGCCCGGCCCGACGAATTCCGCACGCTCAAGCAGACCATCTCCCAGCTGGACGTGCTGCGCAAGCAGGTCTTCATCGAGGCGCTGATCATGGAAGTCTCCACGGACACGAACTTTTCGTTCGGCGTGAACTGGGCCGTGGGCGGTTCGGGCGGCGACACCTCGGTCTTCGGCTCGTCCAATACCGGCGGCGGTTCACTGAATCTGCCGGATGACGACGAGGTGCAGGTGCTTGGTTTCCCGGCGGGCGGCAGCATCGGCGCAGTGCTCAGCAATGCCATCAAAATCGGGGACAACAGCTACAGCCTGCAAGGCCTGATCTCGGCCTCGAAATCCAGCGACGGATTCAAGATTCTTTCCACGCCGCAGCTCATGACTCTGGACAACGAGACCGCCAGCGTAAACGTGGTGGACAACATCCCCTTCGTGACCCAGACCTCCACCAATACGAACAACACGGACTACAACGAGCAGGACATCGACTACAAGGACGTGGGCGTCAAACTGGAAATCACCCCGCACATCAGCGACGAACGCACCCTGCGCCTCGAAATCAAGCAGGAGGTCAGCCGGGTGGTGGACTCCCAGGTAAAGGTCGGCAACAGCCAGCTGCTGGCCCCCACCACCAAAAAACGGGAGGTGGAAACCTCCATCCTCATGCGCGACGGACAGACCGTGGTCATTGCCGGACTGCTGGGCGACGACGAAACCCAGAACAACAGCAAGGTGCCGGGATTGGGCGACATCCCCCTGCTCGGCTGGCTCTTCAAGTACAAAAAAACCGAAAACCAGACCACGAACCTGTATATTTTCCTGACGCCCCACGTCATCGACACCTTTGACAAGGCCGAAACCATGGCCAAGGCCAAACGCTCGGACATCATGCGCGTCAAACTGGGTGGCGGAAAGGACCAGCCCCTGCTGCGGCCCGGCCCAGAACTCAAGCCCGTGCTGGTGCGCTAGCGGGCATGGCGAGCGTGAACAGGGCATGAGCAAGACACTGGCCACACAACTCCGGGCACGCCTGAACCTGACGGACGAAGAACTGGAGCAGTTGCAGACCGAAGCACGGGAAAACCGTGAGAATCTCGAACAGGCCGCGACCCGCACCGGGCTTCTGGACGAACCCGGATTGCTGGAGCTGCTCTCGGACCTGTACGCCGTTCCCCGGCTGGAGGTTGTGCCCGAAGGAAGCGTGGACCCGGAACTGATCGGGGCGTTTTCCATCGGCAGGCTCAAGGAACTGCCCGCCATCCCCCTGCGCCATGACGACGGGGTCCTGCTGGGCGTGTGCAATTCCGACGGGCTGGAGCGCACCGGGGATTTCCGTTTCGCCCTGAACATGGACCGCATCCGTCCCGTGCTCCTGCCCCGCCAAGCCATATTGGGCGTGATCAACAACGTTTTCGGCTCGGCGCGCGAGGACTCGGAAGTGAGCGACATCCTCGGCCAGACCAACGACGAAGACCTGTTGGACGCGGAGCATGAGAACATCGAAGACCTGCTGGACGATTCCAGCGACGCGCCCTTCATCCGGCTGGTAAACACGGTGCTGACGCAGGCCGTACGCGCCGGCGCCAGCGACGTGCACATCGAGCCGTACAAGGATACCCTGCGCATTCGTTTCCGGCTGGACGGCGTGCTTTACGACAAGCACACCATCGACCGCAGGCACCATTCCGCCCTCATTTCCCGGCTCAAGATCATGTCCAAAATGAACATCGCAGAAAAACGGCTGCCACAGGACGGACGCATCGCGCTCAGCCTCGGCAACCGGCAGGTGGACCTGCGCGTTTCCTGCCTGCCCACGGCACACGGCGAACGCGTGGTCCTGCGTCTGCTGGAAAAAAGCAACCGCATCCTCAGTCTTGGCGATCTCGGCCTCATGGACGACGATCTCATGCACATGAAGCGGCTTTCCTCCATTTCCCACGGCATGATCCTGCTCACCGGTCCCACGGGCAGCGGCAAGACCACCACGCTCTATGCCCTGCTCAACCGCATCAACTCGCCGGACAAGAACATCCTGACCATCGAGGACCCGGTGGAATACCAGCTGGACGGGGTAGGCCAGATACAGGTCAACGCCAAGATCGGGCTGACATTTTCCAAGGGGCTGCGCTCCATAGTGCGCCAGGATCCGGACGTGGTGCTCATCGGTGAAATACGCGACAAGGAAACCGCGGAAATCGCCATACAGGCCGCGCTCACCGGGCATCTGGTCTTTTCCACCCTGCACACCAACGACGCGCCCAGCGCCGTGACCCGGCTCAAGGACATGGGCGTGGAGCCGTTCCTGCTGGCCTCGGTACTGCGGGCCGCGGCCGCGCAACGCCTCGTGCGCGTGCTCTGTCCCGAATGCCGGGAGGCCTACCGCCCGGACCCGCACAAACTGGCCGCCAATTTCGGGGAATACGCGCACCTGTTCGAGGGCAAGACCATCTACCGGGCCACGGGCTGCCCCGCGTGCATGGAAACCGGCTACAAGGGACGAAAGGCCCTCTACGAACTCATGCAGATGAGCGATGCACTCAAGTCCATGGTGCTGACCGAGACCGACTCGTCACAACTGGCAAAGGAAGCCGTGCATGAAGGCATGCGCACCCTCAAGCACGACGGGTGCATGAAAATCCTGCAGGGCGTGACCACCATTTCCGAAGTGCTGCGCGTCACCAACATCTAGCCCTGCAATACCCGCGAATCATGAAACCGCCCAACGTCCGGAAATTCATTCCCGCCGCCATGCAGAACCGTCTGAACGCGCTCACGGACGCCTGCCGCGCCGCACTGCCTGGGCCCGACCGTTCCATGGCTGTTGGTGCGGGAATGTTCCTGCTGCTTTTTCTCATGTTTTTTGGGTTGCATCTGCTCTGCGCCAAGGGCGTCTCCATGGCCCTAACTCATCTGAACGAAAAAGGCCCCGTGTCCGTGACCCTGCGCGGCGTGGAATCCGCGGCATTCCCCCCCGGCATGCTGGCCTCGGAATGCCTGATTCACAATGGCAAGACCGGCGCACTGGCCCGCATCGGCAACGTGACCATCCGACCATCGCTCACGGCCCTGTTTTCCGGCGGATTCGGCCTGAGCCTGCACGGAACCATGGCGCAGGGCAGCGTGGACGCGGTACTGCGCACGCAGAGTTTCACAAATCTAAAGACATTGCGCCTCTCGGCAACCGTGGACGGGGTACGGCTGAAAAAACTGCTGCTGGTCCAAGAGCATTTCCCGGTGCTGGACGGTGTGGTTTCCGGCAGGGGTGTTCTGGACACCAGCGGCAACGGCGCGCTCGACCTGCATGCCGGACTGCTGAAAACAACCTTCGAATTTCCGGCCCTGTCCGGGTATCCGATCATGGGTGGAAAATTGGCGGCCACATTTGCCAATGGCGTGATGCAGGTAGATGAACTGCGGCTGCAATCCGGTGCGGATTTCCAAATCAACGTGCGGGGAACCATGCGCCCGCAATGGAGCAACCAACCGGACGCGGTCCTGAACCTGGCCGGGACACTCCGTGCTCCTGCGGAAAGAATTGTTCCGGGGCCCATGGGTGCTAAAATCAACCCCGGCAAGGACACGCGGTTCACGCTTCAGGGGTCTGTTGCCGCACCCAAATACGTCTTTGAATAACGTCAGCCAACCATGCTGCTCATCTCGAAGATGGGCAGGATGATGGCCATGACGATGAATCCCACCAGCGCTCCCATGACCAGAATCATGACCGGTTCCATGAGCGAGGTCAGTACCTGAAGCCGGGCTTCCACGCGGTTGTCGCACTCGTCGGACACCACCAGCAGCATGCGCTCCAGACTGCCGCTCTGCTCCCCGGCCGCCACGAGCTGCACGAAGGTCTCGTCGAAAAAGCCCGAATCGGACAGATGTGCGGCCAGAGAATGGCCCTGTTGCACGCCCTTGGCCACCTCGCCGATGATGCGGCCGAGCTCCACGTTGGCGGTGATGCGTTTGACGATGTCCAGCGCGCGGTCCAGCGGCACGCCGTTCTTGAGCAGCATGCCCAGTGTACGCGAGAACCTGCCCACGGCCAGCAGCCGGGCCACGACTCCCAGCAAGGGAACCCGAAAAACATTGCGGTGCAAGAGCTTCCGTCCGGCAGCCGTGCGGGCAATGGCGTACCCCCCCAGCCCGATCCCGACAATCGCCAGCACCAGCAGCAGCCAGTGATCGCGCATGAAGTCGCTCACCCCCAGCAAAATGCGCGTGGGCAGCGGCAATGTGCGCTGCATGTCGGAAAAGATATCCGTAACCTTGGGGATGACAAACGCCAGCATGAAGACCACCACGCCCAGCCCCACCAGCAGCATGAGCAACGGGTAGGCCATTGCCCCGCGCACCTTGCGCCTGAGCCGGGCCTGCTGCTCCATGTGCTCGGCCAGCCGTTCCATGACGATCTCCAGCGTGCCCGAGGATTCCCCGGCCCGGACCATGGTCACGAACGTGGCTCCGAACACGGAGGGATGCGCACCAAAGGCTCCGGCAAGATCCCCGCCCTGCCGGATGTTCTCTCGTATATCGGAAAGGATGCGCCTGAGCTCGGCGTGCCGGGTCCCGCCCAGCACCAGATTCAGGGCCTGATCCAAAGGCAGACCGGCTTGCAGCAGGGTGGCCAACTGGCGCACCGTGGAGCCGATCAGCCCCCGGGGAACACGCGATCCAAAGGAAAAGCCTCTCGTTCTGCCTGACCCGCCGCTCTTTTTTTGCGACAATGGCTTCAGGTCCAGAGGGATAAGCCCCCGCGCCCTGAGGTCGGCAACGGCCCGTTCCCGCGAAGGGGCTTCCAGAACGCCCTTCTGCGTACTGCCGTCCGCTGTCGCGGCCCTGTATCGAAACGCGGCCATGGATTCTCCTGTTGCTCGTGGGGCCGGCAAAAATCGGCCATTGTTCCGCGCCCACGGTACATTGCGGCACGGCAGTGCGCAACAATTCTCATGCTGGTGACACAATCTTCAGGCTGGGTTATGGTTGCCCGAATTCCGTCAACCGGGAACCGAAAACGGTTGCCGATCACAAAGGAGCCATCATGCGAACACAGATCCAGCGAGCTCTGGCGCTCGCCCTGCTGATGCTGCTTGCGGCGGCCACGGTTGCCACGGCCGCAAGCGTTGGAACGGTCGATGACACCGAAGGACCGGCCACCATTACCCGAAAAGGCACAAGCGTAACGGCCGAAACCGGAACCCCGGTCATGGAAAACGACGTGCTGGCGACGGGCCCCAAGGGTCGGCTTTCGGTCATGTTCGAAGACAAGACCCGCCTCGTGCTGGGTGAATCCTCGAAAATGACCATTGACCAGTATGTCTATTCCGGCAAGAAATCCGGTCTGCTCTTTGATCTTTCGCAGGGCATGTTCCGAACCGTCACCGGCAAGATCGTGGAAGCCAACCCCGAAGGCTTCAACATGCGCACCCCGCTGGCCACGGTGGGCATCCGGGGCTCCGACGTGTTCGCCCACGTGGAAAGCGAACGCAACCGTGTGGGCGCGCTTTCGCTCGGTCAGGGCCATGTGCTGCAACTGCGTACCGGAGAAGCGTCTCAGGACATCGGCGAAGGCGGCCTGTATTCCCGCATCGGCCCGGACGGCTCCATCGGTGCCCCCAAACCCATACCCCCGCTGCTCATGCAGATGATCCCCTCACTGAGCAAAGGGAAACGACATCTGAAACCAGAGCTGCCCAACACCCCGAAGGTTGTTGTACCAAAAGGAAATTCAAATCCGAGACAGCCGGTGCACCGTCCCGTGTATCAATAGGATCAGGGAAGGCTCACCCGCCATGCGCCGCCTGTGCCGTACTCAAAAAACAGGGGTGAAAACGGCGTGTCTTCAAAGCTGAACAGGCCGAGAAGGCGAAAAAGAACGGAATCGACCATGGCCCGGTCCACTACCGCTATGAAATCCGCGCTGTCTGCGTGGACAAGGTAGGGATCGGGCATGGTTTCAAACCGAAAATCATCCGGGGTGCGGCCCGTGGCGTCCACAATGGCGCCAAACCCCGTATACCCCTTTTTCTGCACGGGCTCGGGGACCACCACGGTGTTGTTCCACGCGTCATACCGGAAATCGCCCCGCGCAAAAATATCCATATGGTTCACGACCGGAGGCGGTGTCTGGCCCCGCTCCTCACCTCGCGCATGGGCAAAGGAATACAGAAAGCCGCTGGCGTCATAGGCGCGACGCGGCAGGCACAGGATAACGGGCACGGATCGTTTCGGCTCGGGCATGTTGCGCACGAACGCGGCAAACCCCTGCGGGTTCCACTGCTCCCACGCGGTCCCGGGCAGCGCCTGCGGATTGGCCGAGAAATAACCCATCCAGCGCGCCGCCATGTCCGGATCGGCCTGCACCAAAGGATAGGCGGCCATGAAGCAGGAACGCATGGTCTGGCTGCCGCCGTCAAAAAAGACCGGGCACCCGGTCAGGTACTGCAGGAAATACCCGTAATCCCACCATGACCATAGGTGTGTCCCGGCATCCGCATTTTCGCGTATGGCCTCGGCCATTCGGATATCCCCGCCATCGAAATATGGACGCGGCTCAAACTCGGCAACCGCCAATGCGGACGGTGCCAAAAACGCCACCAACACGGCCGTCCACAGCACCGGAGCCAAAGCGGGCGGGTGCTTGCGCATGCGCCGAAGCAACATATCCACGCAACCACGGACTCCGCAGGCTGTAAAAAAAACGGCACCGGGCACCAGAAAAATCGCAAACCGCTGGGCAATGACCGCCAATCCACCCAGTACGATGGTGGGCAAAAGAAACAAGGCCGCACGGCTGTTTTCCCGCAGGTGAAAAATGATGCCCGGTACTATCAGAAGGCCAAGCCACGCACTGCCCATCACGCCGTCACCCAATGCCATTGGCGACAAACCGTTCAGTTCGGCTATGGCCCGGCCAAGCAGTGATCCGGTTCCGGAACCCAAGGCAAGGCGCGCATGGCTTGCGGCATATTCGAGATAGCCTGCGATGGGCGAGACACCCATGGCGGCAAGCAATGCGCCCACCAGTACCACCAGACCGAGACCAAGACGCAACCGTGCATCAAAGAGTGTTTTCGGCGGGGCCACCATCAACAGGAAAAATGCCCCGGCAACCAGAAACAGGCCCGGCTTCCACCACAGCCCCATCACTCCGGCACCAAGCATGTACCCGCCCAGCCAGAGCCACCGCCGGGGGCCGCCCCGGGAAAAGCGGTACAATGCATACAGGCACAGGCTCAGCAATCCCGGAATCAGTCCGTCGGTGTCCAGCTTTCCGGCATGGGTGCGCACGATCCAATACGGGGCAAGAGCCGCCCCAAGCGCCGTTGCCGCCATCTGGAACCGCGACCCGGTATCCATGGCCCACGGCAGGACGCCAATGACCATAAACAAAGCCAGAACAACAGGAAGATAGAATCCGATTTGCCGGAGCCGACTGTCGTCAGTTCCGGCCAGCATGGCCAGCACATGCGGCATGAGCATGGATTGCCGTGTTTCGGAAAGAACGCCGGATACGGGCGACTCCGTCCCGGCAATCTGCCGTGCCGCGGATAGATAGAACCAGCCATCGTTATTGGCCAAAATGGGCTGATCGCTGCCGTGATACACGCAGCCGGTATCCTGCATGAACCGGGCATGATGCATGGCAAGCCCCGCATAGATCAGGGCCGCGGCAAAAAGCAGCAGCAACGCGAATATGTACTTGTTGTGAATAAACTGCATGGGCCTGTCTGAACGGGGAATCACGGGTTGATGAGCGGCACGGCCACGGACCAGTCGTCATGATGCCCCATGCCGTCGATAACCACAACCCGGGCGGCCACAGGATCCGGCATGGCCTCCACAAACCGGCGGGCTATGGAGGGTGGCACAACCGCATCGTCCGCGCCCGCAATATGCAGCTGTTCGATATGTTGCACCTGTTGGGCTACATCCATGGGGTTGAGGGAATCCACAAGAGGTGAAACCTTGTGCATGGACGTCCACGCAGCGTGGTCGAGATTTCCGGCTACCGTGACCAGCGACACCACATCTGCCCTGCGTGCGGCCACAAGCACGGCCAAGGCGCCGCCACCGGAAAAACCTATCAACCGCAGACGGTTCGCACCCGTTCGCCGCAAAAGATCATCCAACGCCCGGCTCGTTTCCTCGACAACCGGCTCGGAAAAACGGGCGGAGGTCCACAACGGGCTGATGCAGTTCCTCCGTTCGGCACCGCTGACGAACTGGCAGGGACGCGCGAGATACGCAACCAGGGCATGCGGGTCCTGCATGGCGAGCAAAAAGGAAACAGGGTTGTCCGGGGTGGGGTCGGAAGCCGGGGTTCGCCTGTTCAGCCAGGCACGGCCATCACCTTCCAGATAGACATTCAGGACATGACCATCGCCCGTTGGCTTACCGTTGTGCACATACTCAAGCAGGTCGAAATAGCGTCCGTGGAAACGGGACTCTAGAAAACCGTTGTCAATGGCAATGCCGCCCATGGACTCAAGGGAAATACGGTTGGTGCACCCGGAACAAACAGCAAAAAGGAAGACAACGAAAAGAAACAAGCAGATCGAGTGGAGATAACGATTTGATATAAAACGCATTCTATGTCTTCCCTAAAAAAGAGAGGCTGGTTTGAAGAGAACACATGTTCTACCCAAACCAGCCCCCACAAAAGAAAGGAAGTTTAAGAAGTAAAAAATTTATACTCCGGAAACACCGGCCCGTCAACCCCATTGGGATATTTTTGAGATTTTTTCCTTCAATACTATCTGCAAAAAAATATCAACCATGACTATTTCTAACCACCATCGGCTTTGAAACGATCATTCGCGAGCCATCGCATCCAGCCGGGCTTCGTATGCGGCCATTCGCTGGGCAAGAATCCGGATCTGTTTTTCCTGCCTGGTTCGTTCGATGTCCATGGTCAGCACCTTGACGAAAAGCATGCATAACCCGACCACAATGGCCAAAATAGGCGGATAGGAGATTCCAAGAAATCTTCCGACATGATCCAGCATCTGCGGAAAAATCCCGAGGGCCAGAATGGCTGCCGCGGAAAATGTCCACCAATAGGTATACAGCACATTCAGACGTTGCCGCCGCACAAGGGCGATGATCACCGCCACGAAACAAACGGCTATAATCAGTGCCGTGGTCCTATACGTCATGATACGTCTCCCAGCTGTGATCATTATCGGTGCCGGACATGATCTTGTCGCTCAAAATCCAAAGCATGCTTTTGAGCATGTATTCGAAAACGGCAAGCCACGAACTGAACACGCGCGAACAACCATCCTCCCGCATGCACATGACCACCGGGACTTCACGAATGCTCATCCCCCGGCGTCGCAACACCAGCAGCGTCCCTACATCCTGATAGTCCAGCAACGCGGTTTCGCTCGACAACAGGTATCCGGCGGCATCACGATCATAGCATTTCAAACCGGTTGTCATGTCCCTGAGCCCGAGCCCGCTGATGCGGTTGAACATCCGCCAAACCAGCCTGCGCCCCCGGCTGCCGCGCTCCGGATAGCTGCCCAGAACCACATTGGCCCGGGTCGCTTCAGCGCAATCGGAAATAACGCGAATGGATTGCGCCATGTGCTGGCCGTCGGCATCCATGGTCACGAAGCGCTGGTAGCCGCGCTGCATGCAAAACATGATTCCGGCCTGAATGGAATTCCATGCGCCGCTCCCGTAGGGCATGCAAAGGACCGTGGCACCGGCAGCACGCGCCGTTGCCGCCGTATCGTCGCTGCTGGCATCATCCACGACGAAAACATGGTGTCCTATGACCTCAATCGCCTCGGACACCACACGGGCAACAGTCCCGGATTCGTTCAATGCCGGAATGATGACGGCTGTCTTCATGGATGCAGGGATAGTTGATTTGTGGCTTTCGGTCAATGAATCCCCCGTAAATTCACGCTTCCGCAAACAAGGGCGAATGCAGGTCCGTCAACGCACCACGGGGAAGTCCGTGATGTCGCACAAAAAAAAGCAGGCGGCTTACGCCGCCTGCTTTATCTTCACTTGTGAGGCTGATTCTAGAACTCGTAGCGGACGGAAGCCTGACCGCGGTAAGCCTCGTACTTGTCACGGCCCATGGTGGCGCCGCCTTCAAGGTTCAGGCTCCACTGATCGGAAGCATACCACTTCACGCCCAGCACACCTTCAAACTCGTCGTAGTCGGAGTTGACCGGGATGTCGGAAACGGTGGTGTCGTAGAAGTACTTCAGAGCGGCGTAAGGTTCCCAGCCGTCGACAAAGTAGGCAGCCTTGGCTTCCAGGCTCAACTGGCCGAGATAGCTGTCGGTCTGGTTGATGTCGGCAGCACCGCGGGAGTAGGAGCTCAGGTCGCCATGCACATACATGTAACCCAAGCGACCGCTGAAGGTCCAAGCATCATACAGGTAGTACTTGGAGATACCGATGTTGGTCAGGTAGCGGTCGGAATCGTAATGAGCGGAATCGGTTCCGTCGTCGTCCTTGTACTCGGAAGAGGTGTAGGCGAACGCACCGTCCAGAATCCAGGTGTCGGTGATGTTGTAAGCCATGTACGGCATGATGGTCCACTCGTCGTCGGTGGAGAGCTTGCCGTCGTCAGTACCGCCGCTCCAGTCTTTCTTGTCGAGGTCCAGGGAACCCCAGCCGGCGGCAACACCGATCAGGAATTCGGGAGTGGCGCGCCAGTCGAAACCGATCATGATGTTGTACATGTCGGCATCGTACTTGGCACCGGACGCGGTGCTTTCAAACGTGGTGTACTGACCCATGCCCCAGAGGCCGAAGTCGTAACCGGCATCACCGGAGGAAATGCCCAACTCGTTGGCGTTGGCGGCAAAGTTGAAGTTGCCGTTGGCATCCACGGAGTTGCTGGCCCTGAGACCGAGCGGCTTGGGAGCCACGATGTTGGCCACGCGGGACTGGACCATGCTGGCAGCCACGTTCGAAGTGGCGCGAACAATGTCGTTGTTGGCAACTTTCTGACCATTGTTTTCAGCCATGGCTGTTGCCGCAAAACTCAGGACGGCCAGAACCGCCACTGCTGCGAGAAATTTTTTCATCCTTCCTTCCTTCTTCTTTCGATCCTTCAAAAACTTCCTTCTAATCCCTCAACCCACATGAAAAATCGTCTGACACTTCTCAATTTCATACGATTTCCCCGACAGATTACGCCCAATTTATCCAATGTCAATATTTTTTTTCACTTTGTACTGCATTTCGATGGGGTTGAGGCTCATCGAAATCTTTGCAGGCTCAAACGCGCGCAGCTCGGCCAATCAAAGGATTTCGCCCTCTGCACCCCTTTTTTACGCAGTGCATCCATGAACGTCTTAGAACCCATCGTCTGCTCTATACTTTCGGCCAATGCGCCCACATTTTGCGCCTCGCCGAAAACATGCACGCCATCGCCGCCCACTTCGCTCAGGCTCCCTGCATCGGCCACCAGCGTGGGGCATCCGCAGGCCATGGCCTCCACCACAGGCAGGCCGAATCCCTCATACGAACTGGGCATGACAAACACGGACGCCCGGCGATACAGCTGGGCCAGCAGTCTGTCCGAAACATAACCCAGCCCCAGCACACCGCCTGTCCCGGGCTCCCAGCCGCTCCAGCCCACGGCCACCAGCGGCATTTGATGCTGCACCCGGCCCACGGCGCTCCGCGCCACGTCCAGATTCTTGCGCGGGTCGCCGCTGCCCACAAAGAGCACGAAATCCTCGGGCACGCCGAGTTTGTTCAACTCATGGTCGGCTTCAGCATCGTCGTTCATATTGAATGTATTGTGATCCACGCCAAGGGGGGTGACCGTAATGCGTTCTTCGGGAAAATCCAAAAGGTCCACGATTTCATCACGGGTGAATCGGGATATGGCAAGGATATGATCGACGCGGTCAAGGCGGTCGAAAAACCGGCGCTTCCAGTATTCCACGCGTTCTCGCGGATGCCACTCGGGATGGCGCATGAGTGACATGTCGTGAATGGTCAGCACGGTGCGCATGCTCTGCCCCGTGTTCAACGGAAAATACCCGGCCTCGTGATAGCAGTCGAAATTTTGCGCCGCACGGGTGAATGCGGCTTCCATGCGCGCATGGTCCAGCAGGCGAGCCCCATATGCCACGGGCCATGGCATGCGCCACAGGATGCGGCCGATGCGCTCGCGCATGCCGGGCACGCCCGGAGCGGGCATGGTTCGCGAAACCGTGCTCCCGTCAAAATACCACACCTCGAATTCCCCGGCGGCCTCTTGTTCGAGCGCACCATACAGCCCCCCGAGGTATCGGGCTATGCCGGTTCCCACCACGGTGAGCGGAACAGCGTTGACCAGCAATCGTTTCATGCGTCGTTTTCCTTGGCGGCTCTGGGCGCGCTTGTACGAAACACGCTCTTGACCTATGTTGACCCGACCATGCGCATACTTCATGTAACCAAATACTATCCGCCGGAACGCGGGGGCATGGAACGGTATGCCTGTGATCTGGCCGAGCAACAGGCCGCGGACGGACACCGGGTCCATGTACTCTGCCATCACGGCTCCCCCGGCATACCCCGAAGCACGGAAACACACAACGGCATTGAAGTAACCAGATTGTGCGTGCGCGCAAAGATTCCTTTCGTGCCGCTGGCGCCGGGCATGGTTCGCGAGCTGCCTGCCCTGTGCCGCAGGTTTCGACCCCATGTCATCCACATGCACCTGCCCAACCCGGCCGTGCTCTTCACCATGCTGCTGCCTGCGGACATCCCGGTGGTGGTCCACTGGCAGGCGGACGTGGGCGCGGCCAGCACCAGCCGGTTCGTGCGCATGGCCTACCCGGCATACGCGCTGTTTGAACGGGCCATGCTCAAACGCGCGGACGCCATCATCGCCACATCGCCGCCGTATCTGAAACACAGCCCGCACCTGCGCCCCTTTGCCGACAAATGCACTGTGATTCCGCTGGGCATCCGGCCGGAAAACTACTCCATGCCCGACAATGCCGAAAAAACAACGGCACCACCAGGGCAGCCCATGGTCCTCTCCCTTGGCCGATTCACCTTCTACAAGGGCTTCGAACATCTCGTTCGCGCAGCGGAACGGTATACGCAGGCGCAGTTCGTGCTGGCCGGAGACGGGGAAACCCTGCCGGCCATTCGCGAGCTGGTGCGCACCCGAGGGCTGGAGCGCCGGGTCTCGCTGCCCGGAGCCGTTTCTCATGACACAATGCTGCAGCTCATGCGCGACTGCACCCTGTTCTGCCTGCCCTCGGTGGACCGGGGCGAAGCCTTCGGCATCGTGCTGCTGGAGGCCATGCTCTTCGGCAAGCCGCTGATAAGCACGGATATCCCCGGCTCGGGCACGGGCTGGGTCAACCAGCACGAACAGACCGGACTGGTGGTTCCGCCCGCCGATGTTCCCGCACTGGCGGACGCGATACGCCGCATTGCGGACAACCCGAAGCTGGCCGATCAATACGGGCGAGCGGCGCGAAAACGGCTCGAGAGCACGTTCACCCTGTCCGCCACCATGGACGCCCTGTATTCCGTGTATCATCAGGCCATGGACGCGCGCCGCAACTAGGGGATCCTCCCGCCGCTTATAAATGGCGCGACCACGTTGTTCCCCACGACACATGCGCGCTATGCTGCGGTTTACCTGAAAACCGCAACCTGCGAGGCTACCATGCGCAACAGACTGTTTTTCGGATTCATGCTCATGGCGCTGTCCCTTGCGCTGGCCGCACCGGCCACGGCGCAAAACTTCGGACCGCGCATTCCCACGGCATATTTCGCCACCACCGGAACCGGCCAGTCCGACCAGGGCATCGAGCCGGATCCCTATGAAACGTTTTCCTACGATCTCGCCCTGCAGGACGCGGGCATAGAGAATTTCAACGTGGTCTACTACACCTCGGTGCTGCCGCCCGAGTCCTACGAGGTGCCGCTGGAAAAGGTCAAACCGTTCATCCATCACGGATCGGTGCTGGAAACCATCATGGCCAAGGCTGGCGGCGTCAAAGGACAGACCGTCGCAGCCGGGGTGGGCCGCGTATGGGCCAAGAATTCCAAGGGCGTGGAGATCGGCGGGTTCGCTGCCGAGTATGAATACATATATAAGGATGGAGGCATCAGCGAAAAACAGGCCCGCGAAAACGCCCGTGCGCAACTCACGCGGTCCCTGAACCACGAGCTGGACATACGCGGGCTGACGCAATCGCGGCCCATGACCTTTGAGGTGGCCGTGCTGCGCATCACCAAAAAATACGGCATGGCTCTGGCTGCGCTCGGGTTCGTGGGCTTCATCTATCCCGAGCCGTTCGACCTGCCCGCACCGGAAAAATAGCCCCAATCCGTTTTGCAGCCCCAGACCAAAAACTGCGGCCAGTGCTGCTTTTGCAGCACTGGCCGCAGCGCTAAAAAGTTTGCGGGGTGGGGTTTGGGGAGGGGAGCTTTTCAAAACTCCCCTCCCCAAAAAACATTCACCTACTTCATGATCTCGGCAACGGATTCTTCCGCGCCGCCCAGCGGCATGCGCGCGGCATATTCCTGCTTGCGTGCGGCCAGTTCTTCCAAAGCCAGTTCCCGGGACATGTCGGAATAAAAGAATGACGGTTCGGGAATCTGCCCCACAAGCCTGTCGTGCAGAAAATCCGGCTCAAATTCAAACCGTTCGATGTCCGCACCGAAACCGATGTCCGAAAAACGCCACAGCTTGTCCGCGTCGCGCACCATGCCCTCGTTATGGGAGATGAAATGGTCGCGGGTGTCGTGCTGGGAAATGATCTCCAGAATTTCGGTGGTCCACTCTTCGGGATACGCCAGTTCGCCCAGAATCTCGCGGGCAATGGCCACGCCCTCGTCCTGATGCCGGTAGCGCACGGCCAGTTCGTCCTCGCGGGTTGCCGTGGGGCTGAAAATGACGAACCGCTCCTCGCGGGTCAGACGGCTCCAGCCCGTGTCGTGCAAGATGATGGCGGGGAAAACCACCTGCGGATCGCCGCCCGCCAGCGAAACCAGCTTTTGGGCAAAACCGTAGGTCACGGCAGCATGCCCGGCATCGTCCCGCTTGTCCTGAAACGGCAACGCCGCTTCCCAGATTTGATCGTATATTGTATTCATGGCCCGAATAATTGATGAAAAAAGTTACGCGCAACAGTCGCCGAGTTCCTCCCCAGACAGCCGCCCCGGCCAACGCCAGCCGTGCCGAAACGACAAAACCCGAAACCCATAGTCCGGCCCGGCAATCGCGTCAACCGTGCTTCACCGCCCTGCGAAAATGTTGTGCGGCACAATCTATCATGCTGTTGAATCACGGGCTGAAAACATATAGTAACCGACGGTGCCAAACAGTAGCCACCCCAACCTCGCGGAGTTCTCCATGAAAAAAGTCTTTTTACACGCACTTTCCACTGCCGCAATGACATTGATGCTTACTTTCGCGATCAGTCATCAGGCTCAGGCCTCAGGAACGCCTGCCGAATTCGAGGGTTTGCAGGCAACGGTATTCGGGACACCGGCTTTAATTGCCGCAGACACGAAAATAATGATCGTAACGCACGGCGACAGCGGAAAGGCCGACTACATGGTTCCCTTTGCCGAAGAGCTGGCAGGCGAAGGGATCGTGGCCATTACATTGGCCAGACCCGGATGCTCCATTGACGGAAGAAAATCCAAAGGCAAACACGACAACAGGAAAGGCGACCTGTACACGCGATCCAGCATGAACCGTGTTGCTGATGCAGTGAAAGCCATCAAGGAACAATACGGGACAAACCACATATTCATGACAGGACATTCCGGTGGCGCGGCCACTGTGGCGCTGGTGGCCGCCCTGAACCCGGATCTGCTTGAAGGCGGCATCATGGTCTGCCTGCCTGCGGACGTGGTAAAATGGCGGCACCACGCAGCACGCCGCAAGGGCAGAAAATATCACGCATGGCGCAATTCCCTTTCGCCCATCAAATACGTGGACGACCTCGCCCCGCAGGCCCGGTTCGTGGTCATTGCCGGGGCCGACGATAACAACACCCCGGCGGAACTTGCCGAGGAGTATGTGGCCAAGGCAACCGCGGAAGGCAAAAACATAAAGCTCATCATCGTACCCGGGGCCGGGCACCGGCTGAACCGGGACAGCGACCCCAAGGGGCAGGTCATCATGGACGAGGCCACAACCCTGCTGCAATAAAAACACATGCGGGGCCGACCCTCTGTCCGGTTCCTCCCGCAATCCGCCCGTGCAAATCAGGCCCTGCGCAACCATACGCAGGGCCTTTTGTCACAATTCAGTGAAAAATGGCCGGACGGGTTGACCTGTGCGACCGGGGTTGTAGTTTGGCACAAGCCGAAATTCACATTTTGGCGTACGTGCCGGCAATGGCGGCCCGCACAAACAACAACATTCCCGGAGACGACATGGAAAAAGTCCTGTTCATATGCGTCCACAACAGCGCGCGCAGCCAGATGGCCGAAGCATACCTCAAAGAACTCGGCAGCGATGTTTTCGAGGTCGAAAGCGCAGGCTTTGAACCAACGGAAATCAATCCGCTGGTGATCGAAGTCATAAAAGAGGAAAACATCGACCTCTCGGACAAGCCCACCCAATCGGTATTCGACCTCTACAAACAGGGCAGGCTCTATACATACGTGATCACCGTATGCGAAGAAAGCGACGGCCAATGTCCGGTCTTCCCGGGTATGGTCCACCGCCTGCACATTCCGTTCGCGGACCCGGCCACCGTGCAGGGCAGCCACGAGGAACAGCTGAATCAGGTACGCGCCATCCGCGACGAGATCAAAAAGAACATCCAACTGTTCATCAACGGCGAAAAAAACGGTCAGCATTCCTTTCTGGAGCTTTACGGGAAATAGCCGGACATATCTTGGTCTTCAAAACCAATGTGCAACCAACGGCTTACACTGGCCACCAGCCTCTGGCCGCCAGGTAAATCAATATCCATGAAAAAGCCCCTGCGCACTTTGCGCAGGGGCTTTTATTTGCTGTGGACAAGGCCCGGTTCAATGGCTACTTCGGCTCAAAACTGAACTTCTGGCCGCCGATGCTGGCCTCGTACATGAGGCCGCCCTTGGTGATGGCAAAGGTGGCCATGCCGTTCGTATAGCCGTTGCCGCCGGTGCTGGCGTTGTTCTTGCCGCCGCTGGCCGTGGCCGAGCTGCCGCTGGTGTTGGCGGAAGCGCCCGCCGAAGCCGTGATCACCGTTGCCTGCGCCTCGGCCCCGAATTCGAAATTGCCGCTGGTGAATTCACGCAGGGCGCGCTTGTCCTCGAAGAACACCACCTGGCTGTAGCCGGTGCCGCCGAGTTGGAATCCGATGGTGGCCTGCGTCATGGACGTGTCGCCAATGTATTTGCCCTGCTCATAAACGCGGCCTTCGCCATAGGCGCCGCCCACGATGAAGCCGCCCTTGCCGATGGTCGGGAACAGGGCGTAGCCGTATGCGGAATCAAACATGTTCGAGGCCCCGGCGTCCGCAAACATCCTCTTTGTTTCGGAATAGTCGTCCGCACAGGCCGGATGAGCGGCAAAAGACACGGCCACCAGAAGCATCAATACTTTCAGAAATGATTTCATATGGATTTTCCTTGTGGTTTATGGTGCAGACACACGAGCCTGCCGAGCATCTAGCATCGAACGGCCAAAAAGCAAAAGGGAAAAACCGATTCTCACGGCATTGTCGCATTCAGACGGCACGCCCCATGCCCGCCTCAGTACTCCAACTGCAACCCAACGCCCGCCTCGCACAGGTTCGCGACCCGCGCGAGCCGGATTTTGGAGGCCAGATCCGTGCAATGGCAGGCAAACACCCGTTCAGCCCGCAGAGCTTCGAAATAATCCATGGTGCCCTGCATCTGGCGCTCGGGCGGGTTCTGGAGATGAAAGCCCCCGATCACGTCACGAACGCGCTGTTCGCCACACACGGCGCGGGCGTGTTCAATGATGTTGCAGATGCCCGCGTGCGAGCAGCCCGTGATGACCACAAGGCCGTCATCGGTCCGGCAGGCCATGGCCGAATCCTCGCGCACAAAACAGTCGCGCTCGCCGTCCGGATGCCGCACCGTTCCCAGCGGCTCAAGGGACTCGAAATCGTTGTTGCGCGGAATCTCGCCCAGAAACACCAGATCATCCGTGAGCCAGACCGGCTCGCGGGACAGATTCATGTCGCAAAAACGGCTCACCGCATCCTGCTGCAAAAAGGACCCGATCTCGGGCAGCCCGTCCACATGGCGGCTCAGAAAAACCTCGGGATGCGCCACGAATTCGGGCCGGGGGCACGCCAGTCCTTCGATCATGGACTCCGTAAACATGCGAAACAGGGGAGCAAGGCCCCAGCTGTGGTCAACATGCGAATGGGAGAGCACCACCGCATTCAACTGCCGCAGGTCAATGCCCATTCTCGGGGCATTGCGCAGAAAGGCGTCGCTGTATCCGGCGTCGAACAGGACGTTCCTGCCGCAATCCTCCACATGAAAACTCAATCCGGGTTCGCCCAGAAAGTACCTGTCGATGAGCGTATTGTTGTCCACGAGAACCGAAAGCCGCATGTTTCCTCCGGGTGTTGGGAAGACGGCGGGACCATGCCCCGAACGCCTGCGGATCAGCCTTTCTTGACGATGGAGGTCTTGAGCAGCATGGCACCGAAGCCCGGCACCTTGCAGTCGATGTCATGCACGCCGTCCGCAGGCTCGATAAGCCGAATGTTCTTGACCTTGGTGCCCTTCTTGATGGGCGAGGATGCGCCCTTGACCTTCAGGTCCTGCGTGATGATGACCGTATCGCCGTCCTTGAGTTCGTTGCCGTTGGCGTCCTTGTAAACCCGCGCCGCCGGTTCTGCAGCGTCTTTTTCGACCGCATCGCCGGGCTGAAATTCAAAACCGCACTCCGGACATACCAGCATGGTGCCGTCCGAGTATACATATTCACAGTCGCACTGGGGACAGTTGGGGATATTTTCCATTATTTTCCAGCCGTTTATTGTTATTATTTCATCAAAAGACACAACCCGTCGCCAAAACGCGCTGATCAAATCATAAAAAAACCAGCGGGTCCACACCCGGCCCGATGCCGGAAACAGGCCGGGCGTCACAGCGACAACTCCTTTTATTATAAACCCAGAATTCTGGACAAGAATATCAAATCCATGCATACATTGTAGACAAGTATTCTTATCTGTCCACCTCACGGGGACGCTCCAGCGGAGCAAACGGGTCAGCAAGGAGGGAACACATGAAACCGAACTCATGGCGATGGATCATCACCGGCGCGGTGATGCTGTTCGCCTTCACGGGCACAGCAATCGCGGCCACCGGGCACGAAGACGCGCCCGGCAGAAAAATGGCCATTCAGGCCACCAAGGCCAAGCCTCTGGTGCGCACCATCACAGCCGATCACAGCAAGTTCAAACAACTGCAGTTCACCCCGGAACAACAAAAAACCATGAAGCCGGAAGAGGTCACCAAAACCTGCCTCGGCTGTCACAACCAGGCCGCGCTCCAGTTCCACCAGACGATTCACTGGACATGGCGCGACTTCGATGAAAACGGCAAGCCCACCAAACTGGGCAAGGGCGGCATTTCCGTCAACAACTTCTGAATCAACACCGCAAGCAACGAGGCTCGTTGCACATCATGCCACGCAGGTTACGGCTGGAAGGACAAGAATTTCGACTTCTCATCACAGGAGCGGGTCGATTGCCTGGTCTGCCATGAACAGACCGGAACCTACAAGAAATTCCCCTCCGGCGCGGGATACCCGGCGCCCTACATCGAAGACCCGGACAACCCGGGCAAGCAGAAAGGCAAAGTTTTCAAAAGCAACGGCAAGACCTATTTTGCACCGAACTGGGCCGAAGTGTCCCAGAGCGTGGGTCGCCCTGCCCGGCGCAACTGCGGCACCTGCCACTTCTACGGCGGCGGGGCCGATGCCGTAAAACACGGGGACCTCGATTCCTCGCTGGTCAAACCCGCCAAGAATCTGGACGTGCACATGGGGTCGCGCGAATCCGGCGGACAGGAGTTCACCTGTGTGCGCTGCCATACCACCAGGAATCACCACATCGCGGGCCGCATCTATGACAAGCCGGCGGCGCTGGAACGCAAAAGCCTGCTGCAGGACGACCTTGGCGACAAGATCATGTGCGAATCCTGCCACGGCTCCCAGCCCCACATCAGCGGCGGCATGGACGCCAAGCTCAACGACCATACGGACAAGGTGGCCTGCCAGTCGTGCCACATTCCCGAATTCGCCCGCGCCCAATCCACCAAGATGTGGTGGGACTGGTCCACGGCCGGACAGCTCATGGACGGCAAGGCAAAGGTCAAGGGACCGGACGGCAAGCCCGTTTTCGTCAAGAAAAAGGGTTCGTTCATATGGGAAAAGGACGTGGTTCCGGAATACTACTGGTTCGACGGCACAATGGCCCACGTGACCGTGGAAGACCCCATCGATCCCACATCGGAAGTCTGGCTGAACAAGCCCAACGGCTCGCGCGGGGATCCCCATTCGCGAATCATGCCCTTCAAGGTACACCGGGGCAAGACGCCGTATGACAAGATCAACAAGATCATGGTCATTCCGCACCTGTTCCCCAGGAACAAGAACGACAAGAACGCCTACTGGAAATCCTTTGACTGGCAAAAGGCCATCAAATCCGGCATGGACTACGCCGGGCAGGACTACAGCGGTGAATACGGATTCATTGAAACGGCCTATGCCTTCCCGACCACACACATGGTCGCGCCACGCGAAAATGCGCTTCAATGCGCGCAGTGCCACAGCAAAGAAAGCCGGCTGAACAACCTCACCGGCTTCTACATGCCCGCGCGCGACACCTTCGAACTGGTGGACGCGGCGGGATGGTTCGGCACGGGCGCGGCGCTGCTCGCCGTTTTCATCCACGGCATCATGCGCTTCGTCTCCGGTCTCAAAAGGAAGGAGGGCTAGGCCATGAATCAACATCGCATGAAAAAGATATACCTGTACTCCAAGTTCGAACGGTTCTGGCACTGGTTTCAGGCCGTGATCATCATCCTGCTGCTGCTCACCGGCTTCGAGGTGCATGGCACGGTTTCGCTGTTCGGATTCATGAAGGCCGTTGATCTGCACAACATCCTCGGCCTGACATGGCTGGGCATGTTCTTCTTCTTTGCCTTCTGGATGTTCGTGACCCACGAATACCGGCAGTACATCCCCACCACCAAGAAACTCTTCGAGGTGGCGAGGTATTACTCCTCCGGCATCTTCAAGGGCGAACCCCACCCCGTGCACAAGAGCAAGAACGCCAAGCACAACCCCATGCAGCGGCTGACCTACCTGTCGCTCACGGCCCTGCTGCTGCCCTTCCAGATGATCACGGGCTTTTTGTACTGGGGCTACAATGACTGGGCGGATTGGGGCCTTTCGTGGCTCAGCCTTGAAGTGGTCGCCCTGCTCCATCTTGTCGGGGGCTTCTCCATCCTGATCTTCCTGATCGTGCATGTGTACATGACAACCACCGGCCACACCATCACGGCCCATGTGGCGGCCATGTTCTCGGGCTGGGAAGAAGTGCCCGAGGAAGAAGAAGTGGCAGACTGGGAACGCAAGGAAGAAATGCACTGATCCTGCCGGGCAGCGCCCGGACGGCGAGGACGAACGAAATGAAAACGACCGGGGCCGGAACATCTGTTCCGGCCCCGGTATCGTTTGCTCCGTGCCTGCGGAGACGAGCGACGCTCATTTCCCCTTCCACCAATGCTGTTCGTTGACAAATGGATTGCAAAAAACTATTTTTCCAAGCTAGTTACATTGAAACATCCAAGCAGCGCCCAAAGCGAGATGCGACCATGGAAAAAATATCCGTCATCGTGCCCAGCTACAACCACGCCCAGTACATTGAGGCGTGTCTGGACTCCATCCTTTTTCAGGACCATGACAACATCGAGCTGATCATTGTGGACGACTGCTCCACGGACGATTCCCGGCGCGTGATCACCGAGTATCTGAACGGCGTGGAAAACGACACCGCCTCCCACGCGGCTCGCTACAACGAGGAAACAGGCACGGTGGAACGCGCTGTCTACCCCCGCTATCCGCAGCAGGGCCGCACCATCAAGGCCATATTCAACGAAAGGAACATGGGATCCACATGGACCTACAACCGGGGCTTCCGCGAGGCCACGGGGAAATTCTGCGCCTTCGTGGTTTCGGACGACATCTGCCACCCGCAGATGTTTTCCACGCTGGCCGCCCCGCTGGAACGCGACGAGGCCGATTTCACCTACGCGGACATGTTCGTCATTGACGATTGCCACCGCATCCTGCGGGAATTCAAGCTGCCGGATTATGATTTTGAAAAAAGCTTTGCGGACTGGTATCTGTGCGGCGTGGCCACCCTCTACAAACGTTCACTGCATGAACGATTCGGCTATTACGACGAACAGGCCAAGGCCGACGACCACGAATGCTACCTGCGCTTCGCCATGAACGGCGCACGTTTCCTGCACATTCCCAAAACACTGTACAGCGTTCGGTCCCACCATGACCGCGAAGTGGGCCTGCATGATCCCGGGGCATTCAACGCTCTGCTGTCCTACTCGGCCGAACTGACCCTCAGGGCCAGAGAATGGCTTGAAAAGAAACGCTCTCAGGACTGAACCTGCCCTCAGGCCGCGGTTCCCTTTATCCTTATGAACCCCATGAATCAATTAGTGGGTGAATGTTGGTTCGCTTTTTGCTAACCTTCCCCGGCAGGTAGTTTTTTCCGACACATAATCTGCGGACGCTGCTAAAATCGAAACCATGGCGTCAAAAAACAGGCTTGCCTTTATGGGACATCTGGGGGCGTGACATCCAATGCACATAAACAAAAAACGCATACATCTTGTGGTGGCTGCAAGGCCCAATTTCGTTAAGGTCGCGCCCGTGTATCATGCATTGACCACGGTGAACAAATTTGAGCTGCGCATCGTCCACACCGGGCAGCACTACGACTACGCCCTGTCTCGCAACCTTTTTGAAGACCTTGCCCTTCCTGATCCGGCCATAAACCTGCGGGTGGGCTCGGGAAGTCACGGCCACCAAGTGGCGAATGCACTGGTTCGTTATGAGAAGTACCTTCTCCACGACAAACCCGATCTGTGCATTGTGCCAGGCGATGTCAATTCCTCGCTTGCCTGCGCACTGGCCGCAGCCAAACTGCATGTACCCGTGGCACACCTTGAGGCGGGACTGCGGAGCTTCGATCCCACCATGCCCGAGGAAATCAACCGTCAACTTACCGACAGGCTATCATCCATCCTGTGGACACCCTCGGCAGACGCAGATGAGAACCTCAGCAACGAAGGCATTGACTCAAACAATATTACTCTTGTCGGTAACTGCATGATCGATTCGCTGGTCAAGATGCTGCCGACCATTCAAGGTAAACGCACTTGGAAAAAATACGGCCTGACGCCCGATAAGTACTGCGTGGTCACGCTGCACCGACCGGGCAATGTAGATATCCCCTCACGCCTCAATTCGTTGATGCAAGCCCTTCATGATCTGGCAGAAGACACTAGGGTTATCATGCCGCTGCACCCGCGCACCCGCGCACGCCTTGAGGCAGCATCCCTCCTACCATCAATTGATGCCGACACCAGAATCACGCTCACCGAACCGCTTGGTTACCTTGATTTCCTTTCGCTGGTGGAAAGGTCCCGGGCCGTAATTACCGATTCGGGCGGCATTCAGGAAGAAACCACGTATCTTGGGATTCCGTGTCTCACCATTCGCCCCAACACGGAGCGTCCGGTGACATGCTCCATCGGCACCAATGTACTGGTAGAACCCGAAACTCTTCCACATAACTTTGCGACAGCTTTGGACCAGAGGGGGAAAAAGCCTTCGGTACCGCCGCTATGGGACGGCCACGCCGGACTACGGGTAGCCCAAGACCTGCAAAAACGCATCCTGCGCCACTAACGATGTAAAAGCAAACAAGGAGTTCAAAATGACCAAGGATTCTTTGAACATTCTTTTTATCCACGAAGATCCGTGCGCCCGAGCCTATAAAGAAGCGGTGGCCCTGCGCAAACGTGGTCATACCATAGACTTGGCTTGCGAAAAAATCACAAACCAGCCTGCCAGCCGGGAACAGTTCCGCGACATATACACATATAAAAACCTAAACGAACTGGCCGCCATAGTTCGTCAAAAAAAATGGGATGTCATCCACGGCCACAACGAACCAAACGAACCTACAGAAGTTGCTATCCGCAATGCTGACGACTGCCCAGTCATTTTTGACTGCCACGACTTCAGAGGCTTGCGCCAAAAGATGGCCCCCGAAGAGTTGGTGACGGAAAAATGCTGTTTTGAGGAAAGCGACGGAGCCATAGTGGTCAGCACGACCATGATGGATGTCGTCCACCGCTACTACTCCCCCAAGCGGCTAGTCTCCCTGCCCTGCTACTGCCTAGTCGACGAAATAAAACGCGAACGCATGGACAAACTTTCGGGAAACCATCTCGTGTATCAAGGCATGCTCCTTGACGCGGGCATCTATCCACTCGAATACCGAAATTACTATCCTTTATTCAAAAAAATCACCGACAACGGCATACATGTCCATGTGTACTGTTCCAGTTTCAACCCCCGCGTACAGGGCACATACATTGAACTGAATGAATCTTCGGACCTCTTCCACTTCCACCAGCATATCCCCTATGCGGATCTCCTCAGAGAAATGAGTCAGTACCAATGGGGATTGGCTGCTTTCAACATATCAGAAATACTGGAAGAAAAGCGCCTGACCTTTCTGAACAGCATCCTGCCCAACAAGCTTTTCGATTACCTATTTTCCGGAGTGACCCCGGTGGTCATGAACAACAAGACCGCAGGGGAATGGGTGGAAGAGAACCAGACAGGGTACTATGCCCGCTCCGAAGACGAACTGCTGGACATTCTGCTGAACGAAAACCCTTTGTCCTATTTTGAAGACATCAGCTTCATGAGCATGGAAAAACACATTCAGGATATTGAAGACCTGTACCGGGAAGTGCTCCCCAATTAGGCCCCGGGAAATCATGGGAAAAAGTAATATCACCACCCTCAAAGCACCATGTCCAAAGATGCCGAGAACATACGTCTGATTTTCGTAAATCGTAATAAACAAGGGACTGGCGGGCGATGCTGAAAGCAGAACATTCTGTTAAGAAAAAAGAAGGGAATCAAGCATGGGCAAGGAACAATTAAGCCATTTTTACGACAATCTATTCACCAACGGTGGAGCTGAACAGGCCTATCATAAGCACTACCAAAACTGCTTTTACTATCCGGCCTGGATAGCGGCCATGGATCTACTTCGGCAAATCTGCCCTCAAAGCATCCTTGAACTCGGTTGCGGACCGGGGCAATTCGCGGCCATGATCCACGACCACCTTAACCCCACTCCGGATTATTTGGGCCTGGACTTTAGCGCAAAAGGCATTGAAATATCTCGTAATAATTGTCCAAAACTATCTTTCGAAATTGTGGACATCGTGAAGGATGCAATCCCCACAAAAGACTTCGATTGCGTTGTTTGCCTAGAAACATTGGAACACATCCATGCCGACCTAACCGTTCTTAAGAAACTCCCCCTTGGCATCCCTTTAATATTTAGCGTTCCAAATTTCAACTCGGCATCTCACGTGCGCTGGTTCACGGACGAACAGGCCATAAGAAAGCGATATGAAGGATTGGTCGAATTTAAAGACATAAAAACGATACAGATAGGTACGCACACAAACCTGCTGTTTATCGTCAAGGGAATACGTATATGAATGTCCTTCCCTCCATCAATTGTCCAAAGAGTGTTGAAAAATGAAAAAACAACGTCCTTTCGTCAGGCGACCGCAAGACTGGTGCCAAAAAATTGTCGACAGATATTTCCCAGGCACATTGAAAAGCATATCCGATGAAATCAAACGCTCCGGCAGAAAGTGCGACAAAACGGTAATCCATATCGCAGCCCGAAGCGGCTCCAGCCGCTTGAAAGACAAAAACATAAAACCCTTATGCGGCATACCGCTCATGGGTTATACTATCGCCATTGCCCGAAGCATGGGGGCAGACAGGATTCTAGTAAACACGGACTCCGCTGAATATGCCAAGACAGCCGAACGGTACGGAGCAGAAATCCCCTTCCTGAGACCGCCCGAACTCGCGACCGATAAAGTGTCTCCAGGAATCGCCACCTATTACGCGCAAAAGTGGCTGCTTCAGCAGGAATACCCTGTAAAAACCTGGATTGAACTCTACCCGACGTCTCCATTCAGAAACGCCATCAAAATGCAGAAATATTTGAAAAAGGCCAAAAAATCAGGAAGCTTCTTTACCGTGGCAGTTCCCCAAACCTCATTCGACAATATCTATGATGAAAATATGTGCCAACGTTCTTCTAACGCAGAACCAAACGAAAACCACAACATCTTCTTCAAAAGAATTGGAAACATGACAGGTCATGACTTGGTCCTATCAAATCTGCACTGGCGGCATTGCCAAATCATCAACGACCCCGTTGAACTCATAGATATAGACACGGAAAGTGATTTCGAAAAAGCAACAAAGATAATAGATTCAGGATGTTACAATTTTGGAGTTCCCATATGTTAATGATATTATCGTTTGCATACCGTGATCTCCGAGAACAACAGCTATTATCATCGCCATCAATAGCACAATATATTCTTGATTATGCACTCAAAGTCAGTAAACAGTCGCCTCACATCACTACGACGGCCATTGTGGGGACCTCAAATCTCCCCTTCCTTCCTCCAGCATACTCCCAAGGGCATTTAAGCATAAAGGAAAGGATGTTGGCGGAAATGGATTGGGCCAACACAATGGTGCATGAAGATACGAAAACAAAATATGAAAACGAATGGGCCGTCGTCTTCCGTCCTGCGCAAGGAGGAATTTCCCTTACGAGGCTAAACCAATTCTGTTCTGCAGTACAATCTATCAAAATCAAAAAACACACATGGGCCGTCGCCACCCTCCTAAAAAAACACAGCACGCTTACCCATCCCTACTGGGGATTACGCTCAGCACCAAGGATTTTTGCCAACGGGGAGTCTATTCACATTCCCATTGACGATGCGACCATGCGGGATGATTTGAAGCATACACACCCGCAACTCTGTGCCCAGCACGGAACAAATGATATAAACAGAAGCCAAGATGTCCCCCTGCTACTTCATTCTGACGAGGCGTTGTATGCCTTCCAACTGGGCAACAAACGCAACGAAAGCATTGAGGAATACACCCATCACACAATCCCCTGCCAAGGGTTGGTTCAGGAACATCTTCCACTATTTTACCAGCTACCCACTTTTGATCTGAACAAAAATCAGGCGATAGACGTCGCTTCTCTTGAAAGGCTGGTGGAAAAAAATTCTCAGGGTGAATTTGCGTTAAAAACACAAGAAAAAACGCAAATTACTTTTCCCCAAAAAACATAGCAGGCGAGGGACAATGTCCATATCAATATGCCTTTTTGGCTCCCTTATGGAGGCCCATGTCAATCGAAGCCTGCATCAGGCTCTGAAAAACGAAGGGTGTCAAATCCTTTCAACCGGTCCTGTGTGGGGCGGGCACGACCTCCCGAAGGATGAAGGGGACATTGAAAAAATCAGAAACAAACTGCACTTGGCTATCGACCATAAAATTGATGTACTGTTCGTTATCAGGGCAGCAGCCCTGCCGCCCAAACTGGTGCGAGAAGCAAAGGCCAAAGGAGTGTTCACCGTTGTCTGGCTTCCAGACGACCCTGTGCTCTATGATTTTTTGTACAAGCATGTCGTTGATGAATACGATCTAGTGCTCAATTGCGGGTCAAAAAATATTCTTGATTTTTATACGGCAAAAGGTCACCAACCCGGAATAAACTTTCCGTTTTGGACCTCTTCTGATTTCTTCCCATACTGCTACAACCCAGAAAAATCAGCACTTGACGTTGTTTTCTGGGGCAACTGCACAGGGGCCGGTCGTAAAGCCCGATATGAAACTATAGCGGCTCTCCCTGCGAGGACGCGCACCTTCGGCCGTATCGGGGATGACCCCATGGGGTTGCACGGGGGTGTCATCAAAGACATAAACAACACGGAAAAACTCGTCAGCAAAACATTTTGCAACTTCAAAATTGGGTTGAATATCCCTCAACACTTTTCCGACTATGCAGACTCTGTATACTCATTCAAAGGGCTCGAAAAACTGGGATCATTTCAAATTCCAAGTAGAGTTGTTCAATATGCGGCATCAGGTATGCCCATCCTCAGCTTCGGCAACACGTTGAACGGCCTGCTGCCGGGTGCCATCTGTGTCAATTCGCAAGAAGAAGCCGCAAAAAAACTTGAAGTGCTTCGGGACGCGGACAGACTGCTGTCACTTTCACGGGAAGTGCATGCCAGCTTCAAACGGTTTTACAGCGCAACAATCCGGGCTAAATTTCTGCTCGCCCTTTTGGATGGCAGTCTCAGCAACCCCTATGGCATGTCGAGTGAAAAACGGGCGCGTCTCTTTTTTGATGCCGCAGACACGCTTGCGTGCACGAAAAGCTGGCTCACAAAAGACGCACCGACGAAAAAATCAAACGTTACAATCGCGGGATACTACGGGCGAGAAAACCTCGGAGACGAACTCATTCTGCAGTCCATGGTGAACAACGTGGACACCCCGGACGCCTCCGTCGAATTTACCGTTGCGGCCGAGGATCCGAAAAACGCGGCCGCCATGCACGGATTGCGAACAATACCCCGACACGAACTGGACAAAAGCAACGAAGAGGCCCGCCGATCCTCCTCCCTTGTCCTCGGAGGAGGAGGGCTGTGGCACGATTACTCCTTTGAAGCCCAAGGAGGAATCCCCGGCCTGTTCTCACCTTCTCCGTGGTCGATAACCGGCTATGGGAAATTGCCGCTTATGTGGGCAATCCACAACAGGCCGGTCCATGTCTATGGAGTGGGTGTCGGACCGCTCGACTCGGATGACGCACGCTCCACGGTCCGCTTTCTCGGAGAACAAGCAACCACCATTTCCGTTCGTGACGAAAGCTCCAGAAAGCTGCTGCTCTCAATTCCGGGCTGGTCAAAATCGGTAAACCTGTTTCCTGACCCGGTCTTTGCCCTGGATTTGGCCCCATACCAAATGGACACAGGACCTTTACAAGACGGAAAAATCACCCTCGGCATAAATCTTCGCCAATGGCCGTATCATGATCTGGAACCACTGATGAACAACCTAGCTGCGGCAATAACATCACTGTCCGAAACAACGCCTGTGAAACTCGTGGGCATTCCGTTGCAGACAAACGCAGACACGGAAATGATACAGAATTTGTTTCGCAGGCTTCCCCCAACGGCAACCCGAGAAATGCTTGCAAAATCAAGTCACTCAACCACCATTCAGGCAATCTCCCGATGCTCGGCGATGATTTCCATGCGTCTGCACGCTTGCATTCTGTCTTGGCGCCTCGGCGTACCGACAGCAGGCTTTGCATACGACACCAAGGTAAAAAACACCTTTGACCAGCTTGGTGTTCCTGAAGCCTGCCTTCCGATTGAACCTTCATTGCCACAATTAACAGAGGCCATCTTACGAATCGTTCAATCCCCAAAAGACCTCATCCAAAAAACAACGCCCGAACTCAAAACCGTCGAGCAACAGTCCCGCAACGGACTTTCCTATTTGCGGCTCTGGCTAAAGTCTGGATCAGGCAATATTCCATTCGGCGAAAACATGGCCCAAAAATAAGGACTCCATCATGGCCACGCTCTTTATACCTACACGCAACAGACCTTACTCATTAGACTTTGTCTTAAAATACTTCTCCGAAACCGCACCGGGGACGCCCATTGTCATTGCAGACGGCAGTGAAACTAGCATGGCAAAAAAGAACATTTCCGTAGCAGAAAAATACAACGGCAAACTGAAGATCACCCTCCGACAATACGACGAAAAAACGCCGTACACCCATCGCTTCATAGACGCGTTGCAAAGCGTGGACGACGAATACGTCGTCATGGGAGCCGATGACGACTATCTGGATATGGATGTGATCCGGAAAGGTGAAGACCATCTCAGGGACAACCCGGACTACGTCTTGGCATTGGGCTACCGGGTGGACATGGACGAACGGAAAAAAAACTACATCCGGGCAACGCTTTTCCATTCCTTCAGCATTGAAATGGATGACCCGCTGGAACGGCTACAGTACTTCACGGAATGGCCATTTGCCACGACATACAGCGTATCACGAAAGAAATATCTGCTCAGGCGCTACCAAAATCTCTTTGACATGGACTTCAAAAAGCACGACCCCGAAGCCACCCTGCCCATGATATATGGGTTCAACGATTATCTGATCGGAATATTTGATCTGTTTGAAGGAAAGATAAAAGCATTTCCAGAGTTATCCTGCATATCGACCAAAATACCGGCATTCGAATACATGCGCTCGTACAATCCCCTTAGTTGCCTGACCCAAAGCGAGGGGGTCCTCCAAATACGCGACATCATAGCACAAAAGATGACGCAAAAACTTGGCATGAAAGAACAAAATGCCCTTCGAAGCAGCTCCGACCTCATTCGCAAACGGCTTTGCGAACTGACTGGAGGAAAGCTGACAAACCTACACGAATTTTGGACAGGCAGGCATTTCTCAGAAAAAGAAATTGTCATTCAATTCCGATTCTTCAACAGAATGTTCCATGCAAAAACACAGGAACACGCCAAAAGTGCGGAATTGATCAGGGCTGCAAATGCATACAGCCGTGCCATCCGGGGGCTGAGTCCGATAGATGGCAAAATGAAACCAGCCCCGGAGTACAATCTGGAAAAATTGTCAGCTCCCCCCATACGCGAAGAGGAAGTTGCAACATACAAATATCTTGATATCAACGACTTGAGGGAGCTTCCGTCCCTTCCGAAAGGAGCAACAAGGCGTTAACGGCCAAAAAAATCCTCTTGATCCAAATAGGGTCGGCGTCCGCCGTACCAGTTCAAGAGGGCCTTCAAAATGCGCTGCGCGGCCATGCCGTCCCCAAAAGGATTGCTCTGTCCGGACGACCGGGGAGGCGTTGCCAGCCATGCCGATGCACGAAGGACGATATCCTCCGTGCCTGTCCCGACTAGTAGTGATGTCCCGGCCTCCATTGCTTCAGACCGTTCAGTCGTTTCCCGCATAACAAGCACGGGAGTCCCGAACGTGGGCGCTTCTTCCTGTACACCTCCGGAATCAGTAAGGATCAGGGCCGCAAATTTCATGGTCGAAACAAATTCGAAGTAATCCAAAGGCTCCACAAGGTGAACCCTGTCCAAATCGGAAAGGGCTGGAAAGACCATCTGCCGTACCACCGGATTCTTATGCACCGGGAACACCACCTCCACATCCGGATGGTGTTGTGCGATCTTCCTCACCGCCAGACAAATCCGGGCAAGAGACGCGCCCCAGGATTCACGCCGGTGCGCTGTCACCAAAACAATTCGTCGCCCGGGTACGACGCGCCGCGCAACACAGACGGGAAGCTCCGTTATCTGGCTGGAAACCCTTTGCAACGTATCCACAACGGTATTCCCAGTTACAATAATAGACTCAGGGTCAACCTGTTCACCTTCAAGATTCCTGCGGGCCTGCCGGGTCGGCGCGAAATTCAATGTCGCAAAGGAACTGATGAACTTCCGGTTCGCTTCCTCCGGATACGGGTTCATGATGTCCCCACTTCGCAGCCCCGCCTCCACATGGCCTACGGGAACGCCCCGATGAAACGCTGCAAGGCCTGAAGCAAAAGCAGTGGTCGTATCCCCCTGAACAACAACCATATCCGGTCCAAGATTTTCCAGTACAGCGTCCATCTCTTCCAACACTTTACCGCACAGGCCGTTTAGATTTCCGACCTTGTGCATCAGCTTCAAGTCGACATCCGGCGTCAACTTCAACCGGGAAAAGACCTGATCAAGTTGCGTACGGTGCTGTCCTGTTGAAACAAGAACTGCCTTCACACAGGGGCTCTCGCCAAGGCATTGGCAAAGAGAGGCCATCTTTATGGCTTCGGGGCGGGTGCCCACAACAGTAGCAACAAGTGGAATTCGTTCTGACACCATCGTATTCGCTTGTTTCGGTTACGCCTGTTCTGTTCCGATCAATATATATGCAAGGTGGGAATCGCGGTAACAAACCGCCCTCCCCATTCCTTGATGTACGCATGTTGATGCCTGATTTCTTCCTGAAGGTTCCAGGGAAGAATAACAACATAATCGGGCCTGCGTTCGCGCACGGTTGAGGGAGACAGCACAGGAATATGGCTGCCCGGCATGAACAACCCCTGCTTGTGGGGAGAGGCGTCCACGCAAAATGGAATCAAATCACTTCGAATTCCGCAATAATTCAGCAACGTATTTCCTTTGGCGGCAGCACCATACGCTGCGACCAGCTTCCCTCGCTTCCTTTGCTCGACAAGGAAATCCAGCATATCCACCTTGACGTTGTCCGCTTTCTCCTGAAAACCTCGATAATAATCCATGGTGGCAAAACCCATAGATTGTTCTTCGGCCATGATTCGCTCCACAGACGCTAACACGGCTCTGTTTTCCTCTGCATGACCGGCAAAAATCCGCAAAGACCCTCCGTGCGTAGGCAAGGTCTCAACGTCAAATATCACCAACCTCCGGCTGGCAAATATCCGTTGCGCGGAAAACAAAGAAAAATACGAAAAGTGCTCATGATAGATGGTGTCAAACTGACCCAGCCTGACCAGATTGCCCAAATAGGGGAACTCCATGGTGACCGTACCGCCCGGCTTGAGCGCAATTTTGAGACCATCGACAAAGTCATTCACATCGGGAACATGCGCCAACACGTTATTCCCCAGCAATAAATCTGCCTGCCTGCCCTGCTCCACAAGCTTGTTGGCAAGCGCCGCACCAAAAAATTCCCTGACACTCTCCACGCCCTTTTTGAACGCAGCGTCTGCCGTCCCCCCCGAAGGTTCAACTCCCAAACAGGGAATGCCTTTTTTTACGAACCACTGGAGCAGGTAACCATCGTTCGAGGCCACTTCAAGAACAAATGAATCCTTGCTCAGGGCAAAGCGCTCCTCCGCCATATCGACATAGCGACGGGCGTGTTCCACCCAGGAACTGGAAAAAGAAGAATAGTACGCGTAGTCGTTCGAAAAAATATCTCGGGATTTCTTGTATTCCGGAAGCTGCACCAAAAAACACTTGGGGCAGATATAAACCTTGAGAGGATAAAAAATTTCCGGCTCATCCAACTGCCCGCCAGTAAGAAAAGAGTTGGAAGGAGGCTGATTGACCAGATCGATCAGGACGTTTTCGAGCGGTGATTGGCAATGGCGGCACTTCATACATTCACCCCTGAAAAAGTATCATCGATAAGCGGATGCTGCATATCCCGCTGCGAAACGTCGCCAGGAGGCAGAGGCCACTCTATCTTCACCACAGGGTCATCATGCCGCACCCCCTCCTCTCTCTCCGGCGAATAGTACTCCGAATGAAGGTACAGCATCTCCGTGTCGGGGGCCAAAGCCTGAAATCCGTGTGCAAAGCCTTCCGGTATATACAGCGCTTTGTTGTTATCCGGAGACAAAACCGTACCGAACCACTTCAGGTATGTCTTTGAATCAGGCCTCAAATCCACGGCAACGTCAAAACATCTTCCGGCCAGACAACGGACGATCTTTTTTTCCGCACAAGGATATTGCTGAAAGTGCATTCCTCGAACAGTCCCGACACTCTTGGTCGACGAATGGTTGATCTGAACAACATTCATTTCAAGACCAGTTTCGCTCAGTTCCCTGAGGCAAAACAGTCGCGCAAACTGACCGCGCGCGTCACGAAAAGGTTCACTCTGGACCTGATACAGGCCAGAAATCGGCAGTGGGGTTATTATCACAACAATTCCTCAAACTGGCAGATTTGATCAAGGGTCAACCTTCGTGCATCCACCCCGTCGTTCCATCCCTTGTACCACTGGGCGACCAGTTCAATTGCCTCAGGAAAACCGGCTTTCGACTGCCAGCCAAGGACATCCCTTGCCTTGCTGCAGTTAAGTATCAGACACTCCGCTTCATACGGATGTTGTTGCTCATCGAGCAAGGCGGCAGCGCCATCGCCCCACAACCGTGCAAAGCACGTCACAACGTCACTCACGGTAAGCGCGGAGTCTGCGTCAGGACCAAAATTCCAACCGCCTGAGTATTCCTGCCCTGCTTCACAAAGGGCCTTGGCCAACGACAAATAGCCCGCCAAAGGATCCAGAACATGCTGCCATGGACGGATGGCGTCCGGGCAACGGATGGACACAGCCTTTCCGCGTATGAAAGCTCGGACCATATCCGGTATCAGCCGATCCCGGGCGAAATCGCCACCACCAATGACGTTGCCAGCACGGACGGAAGCCACGGCCGTTTCACTCGAAGCAAAATAGCTCTGGCGGTATGACTCGGCCACAATCTCGGCACACCCCTTGCTGGCCGAATACGGATCTCTCCCACCCATGGGGGCCGTTTCACAAAAAGCAACTCTCTTTCCAGAATTTTTGTAACATTTGTCACTTGTTACGTTAATAACGGCCTGAACACCCGTTGTATGGCGAACCGCTTCCAGAACGTTCGCGGTCCCCATCACGTTGGTGGAAAAAGTCGTCAAAGGATCGGCATACGAAGGGCGGACTAAAGACTGGGCTGCCATGTGGATTACGATTTCCGGCGCAAATTTCCTGACTGCGCAAGTCAGTTTTTGTTCATCGCGGACATCGCCCCCAAGACGTGTCACATCCTTCTCGACGCAGGCCAACTCCCAAAGGGAGGGATGCCCGGGAGGCTCAAGTGAATACGCCCCGACATGGGCACCCATGCTCTTGAGCCAGAGCACGAGCCATGCCCCCTTGAAACCGGTATGCCCGGTTATGAAGACGCGGCGCTTATCAAAAAAAGAATCAAACATGGGCTACCATATCTTCCATGGGGCAGTGCCCTGCTTCCATATATTGTTCAACTTTTCCGTGTCGCGGAGCGTGTCCATGCATGCCCAGAAACCATCATGGCGGTAAACCATCAACTCGTTGTCCCGGGCGATCTGCTCCAGCGGTCCATACTCGAAATCGCAGTCTTCATCAGGGAGCAAGTAATCAAACACCCTTTTGTTGAGCACAAAATACCCGGCATTGATCAAATTGGTGTTCAGCTTTTGGGGTTTCTCACTGAACGACAGGACCTGCGAACCTTTGACCTTCAACTCGCCGAACTGCTGGGCCGGGCTCACTCCGCAGAGGGTGGCGATCTTGCCGTGAGCGTAGTGAAAATCAAGCAGCGCGTCCAGGTCGACATTCGCAACTCCGTCACCATACGTCATCATGAACGTATCGTTGGTAATGTATTTTTCAATACGCTTGATGCGCCCCCCCTTCAATGTCGCCTGCCCGGTATCCGACAACGTGATCTTCCAGTCAGACTCTTCGTGACAGTTGTGCGTGCATATTTTTTCCGGGTTACCAAGGTCAATGGTCACATCGTTATTCATCCAGCGATAATTGACAAAATAATCACGAATCATTTCTCCCTTATATCCGAGGGGTAAAACAAAATCGACATGACCGTATCGGGCGTATATTTTCATGATGTGCCATAGAATCGGCCTATGTCCGATATTGACCATCGGCTTCGGGCGAAACTCGGTTTCCTCGCGAAGACGGGTTCCCAATCCGCCGCACAAAATGACTACTTCCACGGCGTACCCCCCAATATTTCTTTCAGCGCATTGCAAACCCTGCGTACATCAGTCTCCTGCAGCTGCAATCCAGAGGGAAGATTGATTCCATACCTGCTGATGCGATACCCTATTATATTGCGTCCAGACGCTCTTTTGGCCTGTTCCGAGGCAGCAAACGCCGGGAGCGAACTCAGAGGAGAAAAAAACGGACGAGTTGCAATTCCCCGCGCCTTCAATTCTCTGATCACATCAAATTTGTCCAACCCGAAGCCGGGATCAAGGATCACTGTGGACATCCAATAGCTATTGAGCACGCCTTCGGGCTCGGTGTTGAGAAAAATGCCGTCGACCCCTTCCAGCCGATCGCGGTACCATCCAAAGACAGTACGCTTTTTCTTCACAAGCTCTTGAGCCCTTTCAACCTGAGCAAGGCCCATTGCCGCTTGCATAGCGCTCATTTTGTATTTGAAGGCAACCTCGGCATTCACAAAGGACACATCCCCGGGCACTCGTCCGTGATCTCGCAAAAAGAGGATGCGATCGAACAGGTCCGAATCATCGGTAACCAGCATTCCACCCTCTCCGGTGGTCACGGTCTTTGAACCATGAAAGCTGAAACAACCGGTTTCACCAAACGAACCGGCCATTTTGCCTCCATATTGGGACCCAAAGGCTTCGGCGGCGTCCTCAACTACTGAAATGCCGTGTTCACGGGCAACCCGGAGCAACGCGTCCCAGTTCGGCATGCTCCCATATATCTCAACGGGCACAACGGCCTTGGTCCTTTCCGTAATGCACTCCCTGAAACTGTCGACGGAAAGACACCACGTATCAGGGTCAATATCGCAAAAAACAGGAGTAGCCCCCACATACCTGACAGGAGCAACCGAAGCGATCCAGGTAACGTCCGGAACAATAACCTCATCGCCCGGTCCTATCCCGAGGGCGGCAAGCGAGAGGTGCAACCCAGACGTGCAAGACGGCAGGCTTACCGCATGGCGTACCCCGACATACTCGGAAAACGCAGCATGAAATCTTTCATAGTAGGTGTTGGCATTGTCACCCCATGAATGTGCTGCGGCATCGGCCACATAGTCAATTTCCAGTTGGGTAATGGACGGTCCGGCCACGGGTATGAGCGTCATATGCTAATCCTTGATGCACTTCAGGTAGCCATCCGGGGCCACGGTAATCTGAAGTTTGTTGTGGATGAATTCATCGATTGCAAAACGGTCGCTACCTTCAAGAAATTCATGCACTGCGGTTTTGGGGTTGTTCCCCCTGCTCCAAGGACGATCATCAAATGAAGCATCGGCCATGTCTTCGATGACTGTGTCAAACACAACGCAATAGCTGCCTTTTGTCACTAAAGGACTGTACGCGGACAATTCCGCAAGCACATGGTCATGCGTATGGTTTGAATCCAGAACCACGAGTACTCTTTGCTTGCCCCTGGCAATCTCTTTCACCTGGGAAACAACCAATTCATCAACGGATGACCCCTGTATCAACTGTATGTAATCAGAAAGAAAATGCTCTCCAATGGCCTTTCTGTTGTGTTCACGAATATCAACATCAATACCAACGACCTTGCCTTTGATATCCATCATTTTGAGCATGGACGCATAAAAAACCACCGACCCACCACGAGCAACACCGGTTTCAATTATCAAATCCGGCCGGGTCTTCCAGACGATTTCCTGCATCGCTACGATGTCTTGAGGGTATTGAATGATAGGCAAACCAAGCCATCTGAAATGATACGAATATTTTGCATGATTGGCACGGTCAAACCATTGACGGCTCACTTCATGAAGGTCTAAGGACTCCGCCATCGATTCTATTTCTCTCGCGCATTCTTTTTCGAATTTTACGGAATCGTCCATTTACGGGTTCTCCTCTTCAGCCTCGTATGTGAATTCCACAAAGTATCTATCCTCGTCATCAAAAACAAAATAACTGCCCGCAGTTATGTCGTCACACTGCAAGACATCATGATATTTCCGCTTCTCATCAAGAGAGACTTGGGTATATTGCTTCCCCTTGTCAGCCAACAACGTCACGTTGCTGCGGATGAACACTTTTTTGCCATTCTGGAAAAAATAACACGCCGGGTGTGGGCGAAACGTTCGGGCACGAATCAGGTTCAACAACTGCCGCCACGAATACACCTGCTGTCTTCGCAACTCCGAAGCGTTTTCCAGTTCTTTGGAATAGTGCATTGTCGCCTCGAAATCATCCTGTTTACATCGCACGAACTCTTCTTGCCTTATTCTCGGATAACTCTCTTGAAAAAGATCCACCATGGCGCTCTGTGCCTTGCAATACAGAGACTTCCCTGTATCCAGCCAAGTCTTGTGAATCTCTTTTTGAAAAACGATATCTCCGGTATCAATCCCTTCATCAACAAAATGAAGCGTCACGCCGAATCTCGTTTCTTCAACGATAGTCCAAAAGTTATAATGTTTCCCCCTGTTGTAAGGGAGATAGCTCGGATGACAATTAAGACACCCCAACCGCGCGGATTTGATTATCTTTTTCCCAACAATTTTAGGCCACCAGGCAAGAATAACAAGATCAAGCTCACAAGCCCGCAACTGAGCGGCTATCGCTTCCTCGGGTGCCTCGCCGTTCATCAAGGTGCAGCCCGAGGACAAAAATGGTGCATCCATTTCAGGCATAAACGCACAGACAGCCTTCAAATCGTCAGGATATTCCTCGCAAAAATAAGACAATATCCTGTTTCCGACTTCACCATCAGCAAAAACTGCAACTCGCAACTCGCTCACACTCCAAAGTATCCTACGGTCGGCCAAGACAGACCACATAAAAAGACTATGCTTTTAATCCCGCCACTCGCTCCAGACATTCCACGATCCGGGTACCATTGATTTCCGAATCAAAATTCTCAACGGCAAACTCGTATGCTCCCTGCCCCAAGCGTTCAAGAGTCGTCTTGTCGGCAAGCGTCACCATGCCGTGAGCAAAAGCCTCTATGTCACCTTTGGGGGTCAGCATACCGGTCCGCCCGTTTATGACAAAACACTCTTCATCCCCCGCAGCAAGGACGGGCCGTCCCAGACTCATCGCTTCAATGACATCCCGATGCCAAGCCTTGCCGGTGACATCAAAACATACAACCAGATTAACCCTGCTCATTTCCCTTTCTGGATTATCGGAAAATCCCGGAAAAGAAATGATGTCCTCCACCCCGCAATCCCGGATTTCAGCCAGGACGGACTGGTAATATGCTTCATGGATCGGGACCTTGCCGCCAAAAAGTCGAAGTCGAACCTTTGCTTTGCGCAGTTCATCCGCTACCGAGGCAAAAGCCTTGACACATTGCAAATGCCCCTTGAAAGGTGTCACGTGTGCGAACACTCCGTAAACCAAATAATCACGCTCGGGCATGGGAACACAGCGCGGCGGCTCCAGAGGCCAGTTGTACACGGTGTTCACAGCCAAATCAAAAAGCCGTAGAACCTGCCTGCTCACTGGCGGAGTTATTCCGATTGCTTCACGAATGCGCGCTCCAATCAAAGCCTTGAGACCGCCCATAAGCCTCGATGGTTCGATCAACACCTCCCGTGCATGCAACACTCCCGCATACCTGCCCAGAAAAAGAGAGCACAACAATGTCGTATAGCTGTTGTAATGAACCACGTCCGGCCGGATGGTGTGAACATAACTGGCCAGTCTCCGGTACTCGCCCAAACGCTTTATTGTACGTCCTGCATTGGTCCAAAACGGGATGGGACAAGCCACCAACTCCAAAGGAAGATAAGGGATATCAAAGAACGAAACGTGTACACCTGCAGCACGTAATTCCTCCACCTTACGTTTGGTACGTGAGGGACGGACAATACTTGCAATATGCAATTCATGTCCGGCGGCACGGATAGCCCGAGACAACATAAACAGACTCTTTGCCGAACCTCCGCTATCTATATCAGGCGTTATGGATACGATCTTCACGAGTACCTCTCCCCATATTCCCTCGGAAAAAACAGCTCGGGCTACCAAATAATGAATAAAAGCATAAACGCTTCACCTGCCCCCCCCAAAAAGGGTCTTGCGGCGGAAGGCCCACCAATCAATTCCGTTGCCGTCTTTTCGGCATTATTGAAAAATCACTTAACAGCTGAATGAAAATGTTCGGTAATCTTTCTTCTGATACCGGACAAGGCAACTACATACAACCCACCAGTTTCCATTCCCAAAAGACATAAACGCTGCAAACGCCGTGAAGGCCGGGACTCCAAAAAGCCGATGGAACAAAAGGATTTCTCAACACTATTCCGTGCAGGCATGCCGCATGTTGCAATCTCCTCAAATATCACATGCCACCTTCAAGAAAAGGCCCGACTCCTTGCGGAGCCGGGCCTGTCTTTTTGTAAAAAACGATCAGTCGACTAAATCTTTTTATGGCAGAACCACCAGTCAAAGCCCTCGAACTCGTCAAGCCGCTTCTTGGCGGCGTCCACGTCCTGTGCGGGCGGCACGATCACGCGCTCCTTGATCAGTTCGTTTTCGGGCCAGCCGGCCGGAATGGCCACGCCGTGCTTGTCCGAGGTCTGCATACCCTTCACCGCGCGCAGGATTTCGTCCATGTTGCGGCCCAGTTCCTGCGGATAGTAGAAGATGATGCGCACGTAGCCCTTGTCGTCCACGATGAATACGGCGCGCACGGTATTGGTGCCCTTGCCCGGATGGATCATGCCCAGCGTCTTGGCCACGGTGCCCATGTCGTCCGCAATGACCGGAAATTCGATCTCCACGTCCAGTTTTTCCTTGATCCACTCCATCCATTTGATGTGCGAGAAGACCTGGTCGATGGACATGCCCACCAGCTCGCAATTCAGGGCCCGGAACTCGTCGTACCGTTTCTGGAAGGCCACGAACTCCGTGGTGCACACCGGGGTGTAGTCCGCCGGATGCGAAAAAAGCACGAACCACTTTCCGCTCAAATCCTCGGGCAGGGTCATCTGTCCCTTGGTGGTGGTTACGGTGATGGAGGGCATCTTGTCGCCGATAAGCGGGAACGAACTTTCCATACGATTCTCCTTTATGCTTGATGCGAAACACCCGGCAAGGCCGGGAACGGGTTCTTTTTGAGAATGAATCTCACTTGTAGCACAAAGAGAATTTCAAAAACAAGAAAAAACACATTAGAAATGAAAAAAAAATGCGGCCACTGCGAACAGGAAACAACATGCGGCCAAGAACAGGCCCGTGGAACGACCGCAATTCCGTTACTGCGCAACGCCTCGCTCGGCGGCCACTCGGCAGGCCATCGATAAGCGAACGATAATGCACCCCGGCGAAACGCGCCGCAAAGACGCGCCCCGCCGGGAATGATTCTACAGGAAAAGCTCCGGTTCCTTGCGTACCGTAAACAGGGAATTGATCCTGCCCTGCGCGTCTTTCACCGGGCCGGGCTTGATGCTTCTGGCCCCTTCCGGGCAACTCTTGATGCAGGCGCAACAGGTGATGCACTTCTTCTCGTCGATGATGGTGCCGTCCTGCGCGTCAATGGCTTCCACCGGGCATACTTCCGCGCACAGACCGCACTGCGTACAGAGTTCCCTGTCCACGGCAATGAAATCCACGTCCCACAGTTCGGTGCGCCCGCCGTAGGGATGCACACCCGGCACCTTCAGTTCGCCGACTTCGTCCAGGGACGCAATGCCCTGCAGTTTCTCGCGCACTTTGGCGCCAAAGGCCTCGGCATGGGCCATGTCGCTCGTGTCCGGCCTGCCCAGCGAAGCGGTCTCTTCGTTGGAAAAGGAATGCTCGCCGATATACGCAGCCCCGGCCACGGGCACGCAGCCCCGGTCCGAAACAATATCCTTGAGCTCCAGCAATGCGTCCTCATATTCACGGTTGCCGTACACCGCAACGCAGACGGCGGGGGCGCCGTTGCCCTCCAGCGCGGCCAGCCAGTCGCCCAGCAGCGCCGGCACACGGCCCATATACACGGGAACGCCGATCACCAGCATCTCGCCGTCGGCAAGACGCAACGGGCGGGCGCGCACGTCCGGCCGGGTGATGTCCACCAGTTCGGTGGTTTCCGGGGCAAAACCCCGCGCAAATCCTTCCAGCACGGCCCTTGTGGTTCCGGTGGGAGAAAAACAGACCAATTTCGCGGTCGTGATATCCATCTCGACATATCCTCTGTTTCCGGCGCAAGGCCGGGTTGATTTTGGTGGCGCGTCGCGTGGCGGCCGGTCCGGACCGGTTCGTTGCGTCCCCGGAAGCATTGCCATGCGATCTTTCAGAGGCACAATTACTGCCAAATCCGCGGCAGTGCAATGCGTTCGCCCCACAAAAAAGGGACCCGCACAGCGGATCCCTATGGTTCAAACCCAGTGCGGCTCCGGTCGACCGAAACCGCGTTGACCGGCTAATGCAGGCGGCGGAACACCTCCAGCGCCTCCAGAGGAGGCTGAACCTCGATGCGGCGGTATTCGCTGCCGTCGGGCGTGCGTTCCACCATGCCGTAATCCACCATCAGCCGCCGCAGCAGGGCGTGGTCGCAAAAGGCATGATCGAGCGACAGCCGCTCATCCAGTTCCAGTTCCGAGAGCACGGCCCTTGCCGGCAAACGGGACCACAACACCCACAGGCACAGCATGCGCAGGCTGTGCTTCTTGGGCCAACTGCTCAGGCGGCCGTTCAGGTCGAAATACCCCACAGCCTTTTTCACGCGCTTGAGGTTGAGTTCGGCTACGGGCCGAGCTTCACCGCTCGTGCCCGAATCCGGTTGCGAAGCCTGCTGCACGGCCTTCAGATGCTGAAAATTGCGGTAACCTCCGGCCTTGGCCAGCAGGTTCAGCAATTCCAGATGACTGGGGGCACGCTCAAGGTTATCGAACTGTCTGCGCATGGTGCGGGCAAGGGCGGAAACATCGCCGACATGCAGCGACACGGGCGTTCTGGACATGACTTATCCTCACTTTCGTGCCTTGGATCAAAAACGTCTGCCGGTGGTCGCCGACTTCCGGCTCGGCACGGGGATAAGTGTCGAACGGGAAAGGGTATGGCAGGTTTAGCTCCCCCAAAGGGGCGGCGACGCCTCGGTGAACTGCCGACCAGAAGCGAGGCTACAAAAGAAGGAGGCAAATTGCAACGGTGCACCCCACGCGTCCAAACAGGCAGATCCTATTCCGAAAGGCCAGCCACGGCCTCGGCCAGATGGTCGTGCCATATGCCCCGAAACCCGGCATGCGCCAGAGAGCCGGTGTGCACGGGCACCACATCCAGCCCCATTGAGCTGAGCCCATGAAGCCAGGAGTGTTCGTTGTCGCCGAACAGGTCCACATGCACATGATGGCCGGGAACGCACATGAAGGGCACCAGAAAAATGCGTTTCACGCCCTTGTCCCAAAAACGCTGGCCCAGCTCGGCCGGGGCGCGGCTGCTCATGAGCGTGCCCATGGCCACGTTGGAATGGGAACGCAGCAGCAGTCCCTCCAGCGCAAGATAGAGCGCGTGGCCTTCATGGTAGGTTCCGTGCCCAACGAGAATCACGCCGTCATTGTCGTTTTCCATGGGCATGAGTTCCACGGCCACGACCTCGGCGGCGCGCTTCATGTCATCCACGGAGCGCAGCAGGGGCGCGCCAACCGTCACGTCGGCCAGTCCCTTGCGCGGATGCAGCATGGCCTCGGCCTGCTGCACGGTCCAGTCGTATTCCACCCCCGGAAGGGTGTGCAGGGACTGCACCGCCACATGGCTGACGCCGTCATCCACCATGCGTGAAAGAGCCTCGCCCACGGAAAGGGCATCCATGCCGCGGCTGCGGATCTTGCCCCGAATGCGGTTGGCCGTGAACGCCCAGCGCACGTCCATGTCCGGGTACTTCTCGCGCACCTCTCTTTCAAACAGGCCGTAGTACTCGTGGGCCTGTTCGTGCGCGCAGCCGAATGCCGTCAGCAGGATTCCCCGCGCTCCCGTGCGCGGTCCGGGCACGCCTTGGTGGTGATGATGGTGATGATGTTCGTGGCCGTGGTGACCGTGGTGACAGTGGCCGCACTCTTCGCCGTGAGCATGTTCATGACCGTCGTGGCTGTTCTCGGCGTGGCCCGGTTCAATGCTGCAGTGGTGATGCATGGCGTCTCCCATGGGGTAAGACCCCGGCAAGGCAGGCCGGGGCGACAAAACATGAAAAAAGGTATTCCAAGTCCAGCCGCGCACGGTTATCCGACCGCGCACGGCGCGTTTCCCCGGAAAAGCCGTCCCGCTTTTCAGGAGGAAGAGGCTGTGTCGGCAGGTTTCCTGGCTCGCGAGTCTCGGGCGGTTTCCGGGCCTTCCCGGTTTTCCGGTGGCCAAAGAGGGGAAAAACCGTCTCTTCGCTTACAGTTGCGGGGGCAGCGCCGGTTTCGCACCGGCTTCCCTTTCAACCCCGATACGGGGACCGACGTCGATATTGCTATATGGAGGGGCACATGAAGTCAAACACTGACGAATGCAGAAAATCAGAACTCATAGACCTGCAGCAGCAGATCCACCTGCGAGACAACGCCCACCAACTCGTCGCCGTCCAGCACCGGGAGTATGCCCTCGCGCGCGCCGGACATTTGTTCCACGGCCTCGCGGCAACTGGTATCCGGGGTGATGCGCGGAATCTGCCGCCGGGCATAGCCCTTGACCGGCACGCCTGATCTGCCGCCTTTTTCGGCCTTGGCGAAATCCTGTGCGCACAGCCCGCCGAGCAATGCGCCGCCATCCAGCACCAGCAGGCCGGAAAGCTTGTCCTTTTCCAGAATCCGGGCGGCATCGGCCATGGTCACTGCCGCGTCCACAACGTATCGTTTCGGCTCGGACATGACCTTGCCCACGGGAACGGCCTCATGGCCGCCCTGATCCAACAGCGTGCGCACCTGTGCGGCGGCCTCGTCCGGCCCGGCTCCGCGGATGATGGCCGAGCCCGCGCCGGGATGCCCGCCCCCGCCCAGCGCGCGCATGATCTGACCGATGTCCACCAGCCCGGGCTTGCTCCGGCCAATGATCATGCTCTTTTGCGAATCCGCCTGAAATATGCCAAACGCCGCGTCTATGCCCTTGAATTCCCGAAACTTGGAAACCAGCCGGGCCAATGATGTCAGCCCGGTTTCGATCTGCATGGCGCTGATGCCCACACGGGCCGCGCCCACCTTCACGACCTCGGACTCCTCCAGCATTCTGGAAAAAACCTCTGCATGGGCGTCGTCCACCGCGTCATCAAGATATGCGGAAACCACGTTCAGGTCTGCCCCGTTCTCGATCAGGAAGCTGACCATGGCCGCATCGCGTGCGGTCACGGACGGATAGCGCAGACCGCCCGTGTCCGAATAGATGCCCAGCAGGAACAGGGTGGCGTGGATGGGGGAAAACGGGGTGTCGCGCTTTTGCATCTCCTCCAGCAGCAGGGTCACGGCCGCACCCACCTCTTCCCGGTGCGTCTCGCCACTCTCGATGTTCACGCCCTCCATGTGATGATCCCAGCAGATCACCTCCAGACCGTCCCGCCCGACAAGGGAATCCATGGAGTCCAGCCGTTTCCAGTTGTTGGCGTCCACCACGATGAGCGATGTCACGGGATCGAGGTCGAAATCCTTCCTCGGTTCGACGCGCAGCATGTGGGCATGGATGGCCAGAAACTGCTTGACCTCGGGGTTGACCATCTTGGGGAGCACGCCCACGGCGCCCGGGTACAGAAAAGTACAGGCCACCATGGAGGCCAGGGCATCGAAATCGGTTCCGGTATGCGTGGTCACTATCTGCATGGCGCGCCTTCTCCGTGTGTAATCGGGGTTGAGGTGTGCCGGAACACATACATCATACCGGGCAGGCTCGGCAATCGCCGGAAAACAATCGGACGACTTGTACCCGATCCCCCAGGACAAAACGCCCGGCGGAACCGGAAACTGCATCATAAAAGCTCTCTTTTTCCGACCATTATAGGATTGTAAAATAAGGGGGTAGACAGGTCCCACCCCTCCCTATACCACTTGACGATTATCATTTGGAGGAGGGATTTCACAATGGGCTCGACAAGGGATATCGGCCGTTTCCGGCCGCATAGGGTATGGCTCGGCCAAATGGCATGCGCACTGCTGCTCTGCCTGATTCTGGCCGCACCGAACGGCGCGCAAGCCGAAATGGTGCAACACAACGCGTATTTCGCAACCCAAACCACCACCGCGTCCAACGGCGCAATCATCGAAGAGGCCGTCATCAACGGACCGCCCACCCCACCGGAAGGCTTTGTGCGCATGGAGGCCAACATGGCCGCGGCAACGGAAAACGCCGCCATCACCGTGCTCAACGAAGTGCCCGCCTTTACGTGGTGCTTCGGCTGTTCGGCCACGTCCGCGGCCATGATGGCGGGACACCTCGACCGCACCGGATACCCGAACCTCTATACCGGCCCCACCAACAACGGGGTCATGGTCCTGAACAACGACGATCACTGGTCCACATGGACCGACCCGGGCGGCGACACCCGCAACCGCTGCCCGCTGAGCGCCACCCAGCAGGGGCTGGACGGACGCACCACTCGGGGTGGCGTGGACGACTACTGGTACCAGTACAACAGCTCCATCGACCCCTTTACCGAGGGCGGAGGCTGGACAGAGCACACCTTGGGCGGCAGCACGGGCGACTACATGCGCACCAACCGCTATGCAGCCCCCAGCCAGAACACAGACGGCTCGACCACGTTCTACAACTACACGAACGGTGCCGTGTTCACGGCGGCAGCGGCCGTCAGCAACGGGGTGACCGGCAAATCCGGCATGTACGGGCTCAAGCTGTTCTTTGAATCACGCGGCTACACCGTCACCGAAGCATACAACCAATACATCTACGGATACAACGGCAACACGCAGGGCTTTACCTTCGACGACTTCAAGGCCGTGATCGATTCTGGATTCCCGCTGCTGGTGCAGGTGCAGGGGCACACCATGCTCGGCCTTGGCTACAACGCGGACACCGAGGACATCTACATCCACGACACATGGGACCACACCACCCACACCATGCCGTGGGGCGGCACCTACAGCGGCATGGACATGTACGCCGTCACCGTGGTCAAGCTGGACCCGGACGAACGTGAGGCCACCGCAAACGTCATCCCGGCCGCGAACCTGTTGCTGCTTGGCCAATAGACACACGATACGCACAAACAAGGCCTCCCTGCCGTTCGGCGGGGAGGCCGTTTTGTTTACCTTGCTGACAGGACCGCCCTGTGGGCGTTTTTTGACCATGACCATTCATGGACATGCGCAGGGTCGGTGTCCCCGGCCCGAATCAGGCCAGCCGACACCTCGGCTGCGGACGGCCCACCTTCGTGAACACGAACTGCCAGAGCTGGATATCGCGCGCGCGGAAGCTCCCGGCGCAGGATTGCAGGTAATACTCCCACATGCGGCGGAACCGCTCGCCGTATTGGGCACGCAGGGAGGGCCATGAACGCCGGAAGTTGCGCAGCCAGCTCATGAGCGTTCGGTCGTAATACGGCCCGAAGTTGTGCAGGTCTTCCACCACGAACCACGGTTCTGCAGCGCGCGATATATGAGCCATGCTGGGCAGCACGCCGTTGGGAAAGATGTATTTGCCTATCCACGGGTCCACTGTGGGGCTGGTCTCGTTGCTGCCGATGGTGTGGAGCAGGAACAGCCCGTCCGGCTTGAGGCTGCGGGCCGCGGCCTTCATGAACTCGCCGTAATTCCGTGTGCCCACGTGCTCGAACATGCCCACGGAAACGATTTTGTCGAAGCGGTCCTGCAGCAGCCGATAGTCAAGCTCGCGAATCTCCACGGGCAGGCCATGGCAGAACTCGCGGGCAAAGGCCAGTTGCTCTTTGGATATGTTGATGCCCACCACGCGGCAGCCGTATTCCTCGGCAGCAAAACGGGCCAGACCACCCCAACCGCACCCGATATCCAGCAGCCGGTCGCCGGGGCCGAGTTCCAGCTTTTCGCAGATCAGCCGCATTTTGGCGCGCTGCGCCCGGGCAAGTTCACGGCCGACCTCGCCGTCGCTCAGGCCGTCCAGATCGTCCATGGCATGCTCAGCATCCTTGAAGTACGCGCAACTGTACTGAAAATACGGGTCGAGGAACGACTCGAAAAGGTCGTTGCCCAGATCGTAATGACGCTCGGTCACCTGCCGGGCCCGGGACAATGTCTGCAGATTGAAAACCATGGACGGCAGGGCGCGCAGAAACAGCCGCCAGCAGCCCCGGATGTGCCCTGCCGTGGCATTTCTGAGCACGCGGCAGATCATCTCGTCCACGCGCTCGCAATCCCACCAGCCGCGCATGTACCCCTCGCCAAGCCCCAGATTCTTCTTGAGCAGCACCTCGCGGAAAAGCCGCTCGTCCTTCACGCGCAGATCCCACGGCTTGGTTCCGTTCACTGCAACGTCGGCCCCGGCCAGCAAATCGGTCATGAATTGCCTGCATGCGTCCATGTCTTTTCCCCCGCGGCCCCGGCAAATTTTACTCCCATGGGGCGGTCAATGGTTTGCGACGAATCTAACACGCTCACACGATGCCAACAAGGGGTGCGGGGAATTTTTATGGGAGGGGAGTGACGCCAAAGGTGGCATGGTTCGTAAAAAGGCCCACCCTGAATGCATCACCCAGCGGCTCGACAAAGCGGGGCCACCTCCAACCTACTTCTTTACCTGTACTCCAATAAACCCAAAAAAAGGACACCGACCTAAATGGTTGGTGTCCTTGATTCTTTCTGGCGGAGCCGAAGGGACTCGAACCCTCGGCCTCCGGCGTGACAGGATATTGCAGCGTGCGCACTCCCCGCATTAACCCGCATTTCACCGTGGTTTACGGTGTCTCAAAGAGGCGGTTTGCGTATAGATTTACGTCCCGATTTACGTCCCTACGCCTCAAGAGGAGCGTCTTCGTCTACATCTTCATCAACAGTCCCAAGCGCGAGAATTGGACCTTCGTGACGCTGTAAACTTTTCATCGCTTCGTTCGCACTCTGAATCTCACGCTGCTGGGCCATGGCGATCTCGTAGCCCCTCAACTCCTCTCCGTCCACGTTGCCATTTTCATCGGCTTCCGGCTCATCCGGCTCCTCACTGTCCACCTCGAAACTAAACCCATCATCGAATTTCCGGGCAAGCTTCCTCAGGTACCTGTCCAGGAAACCCGCAAGCTCCTCCTTGCGCCCCTTGTCGCCTTTGTAAAGAGCTATCAACTCCTTGACCAAAGCCTTAATGCCATCGTTGAGGATGTCCACCTGTGACTCTTCAAGAAGCTTATCAATCTGCTGCTTCTTTTTTCCCTTGATGATCTCAAGCTCTTCCTGCTTGATTCTGATGTCCATGACGTTCTTGTACATCACGATGAGTTGATTAATGACCTTTGCAGCGACCAAGGCCACACCGAGGGAAGCTCCCACTGTGACCAGGAGAGAAGAAGAGCCAATGGTGCGGAGCTTGGTGCTTGCGGTATCCCCGTCCACTACCTCGGTCAACACTTTGAAAATTTTATTAAGGTCATCCACCTCCTTCCTCAGATACTCCAAACTGGTCTCGGAGCTATCTATCGGGAATACAATGGAGACCTCGGCCTCGCCCTCTTCCAGGTAGTCTGGCTCAACGTTGATTTTCTCCAACCCGTTCAAAAGTGTACTCAATTCATTGGCAAACCCGGTGATCTCATTGGCCAGTTCAGCAAGCTGCTGCTGAGCAAGATTCGCCGTCAACGCATTACTGTTGAGAATATCCATGACACGCACAGCAAGGCCATGCCCCACTCGGTCTGCCGCCTCGATCTCCTCAAAGACGAGAGCTTGACTTGGGGTAAGCTCGTTCAACCGACTACTTTCCAGGGTCTGATGTAGGGTATCCAACTGCGTCTTGAAACGTTGGTCGTTATCAGGATTAGGTGTGGTCAACTTGGTCTGCAACGCGGCAGCCAAATTTGACAGTTTTGGGCCAATCTCGTTTTCTTCAAAATCATCCACGATCAAATCAATCAGACGTGCGAGGCGTTCGACGTTCATCATCCCTCCAAGATTTTCTTGAGCCGCAAAAACCTGGGCGGCATTATATTCACTTTTAAACCGTGTTACCCCCGTGCCCTTCCTTTGCCTCACAGGGATGATCGGCCATCCGGTACCATATTGGCCGCACGAAGTCAGCACATCTATTAGGGCAGCCTGGACTGAGAGACCTCGCACAAGCACCCGTTTGACATCAGGCAAACGATCACCGAATATCGAAATTCAAAACATGGAGCAAACGACTATGATTCCCTTTTCTATCCCGTCAATCATAGGGGATATACAAAAGCTGCAAGACAAGATGGGGATTACCCAGCTCAACAAATTTATAACTGTTGGCGAAACTGTTGCTGCCACCCAAAGAATGATAGAGGGGCAAGTTGGGGAAATGATCCGGTCACAACGCAACCTTGAAAAAGAATTTAATAAATCATTCCGAATAGGGGCAGCGGCAAAACTCGCTACTGCTGGTGCTCTAGGCAACACCCTTGCTTATGCTGAGACAACCGCCAAATTAATTCGGGCAGAAAATAAAATTGCCGCCGCGATGTCTCCTCCAGCATGGTGCGATACGGTGGGGAAGGCCGCCCAACTCAGTGCGGAGATACATTCTTCAATTGAAAATATTCTCCGACATGAAAGTGTATTCAAAGCTGTTAGCCAACTCAATCAGGTGGGAGCCTTTGCAGCATCAGAACGTCTTGCCAAAACCGCCGAAATAGGAACTGCATGGCAGCTTTCTCAAGAGACTTTTAATGAGATAACACAATCATCGAAAAGGATTAATGAAACATTCTTCGCAATTGCTAATGAGGTAAGTAATACAATTACACCTCCGCCGTCTGCTGATGAAGTCCACACCGCCGCTTCATTTTTAGAAAACACAATGGACGGCATAACCCTTGAAAATGAAGCACAATTAGACCTTAAAGGGTCAATTGATGCTGCCGCTGAAAAAATTGCACAAGCAATTAACGCCACTCAAAAATCTAAACTCAATGGCAACATCAAGCAGCTATTATTTGTTATTCTCGGGGTGATTCTTAGCCAGTTGGTAAGTATGTTGTTTCCTCCATGTTGCGCACAACAAGTGACGACAAACGAGGAGCACAACAACCAACTCAAGGCTGTCAAAAGCCATGTCCGCTCATGTGGAATAGAGCACAACAAAATGCGCATTGTAACCGTGCGAACTGCCCTGAATGTTCGGCAAAGGCCCAATAAAAAATCCCGCGTCATCGGAAAATTGCCACCGTTTGCGATAGTGGCCTACCAGGACAAAGCAAACAGGTGGGTGCTCATAAGATATGAAGACCCAAATAGTAAATGCGCTGTAGTTGGGTGGGTTTTCAACAAGTACTTGAGCACCATTGGGCGATAAATCAGAACTCCCCAGTGTCGTGAAATTTACCCTGGCACCAACTCAACTCATGATAAAATCCCCGGCGAGTCTTTGGAATCCTAACGGAAGCCCCGTCAAGCACGATTTCAACGGGAGACATAACTCCATCCGCTTTTAAACTTGAAGCCAACTCCCAGTTTTCTGGCCTCGACAAATCCTCTTCCATCAATGGAGGATGATATCGAAGCACATTAACCTCAACTTGGGACATAGACTCGCCATCAGCTACAACCACAGCAAACAAAATTTCATCGATCCCATCACCTGTAAGGTCGTACTGCTTTATGGCGTATTGATTAGTTCGCCTTTCCCAATGAACTTCGCCGTCGAAATCATACCCAATATCGAAATGATAGGGCAGTCGGACCCTAACCCCATCCTCGAACTCGACAACGAGGACCAGTCCCACTTGGTCATAAAACAGGTCAAGGGTGGCAGGATATCCCTCTACCTGCGCCTTATTAAGTGCGTAGGTCTTCCCATTGGCAGCGGCATCAAACGGAATAAATTCATTAACAACTACCCGTTGTTGGGATTTCTCTTTTGACCAACAATCATTCGGAGCCGACCAGAACAGGCAACACCCGATACACAAAAATGATACTGCTATTGACCTATACATGCTTTACCCCGCAATCCTGTTCCAATCTTCAGAAATTGCCTTTCTAATTATCGCAGAGCGCTCTGACACATGATCATTGAGCACCCTCACAAACCCCCTAATGTCAGCAATTTCTTCAGGACATTCAGCTTCAACATTTTTACCATGAGGGCTTTGCGACAGCGTTCCCAAAAAATCTGTCACTTCACGAGACAATGCCCCGGCCATAGGGGTTATCACTCCTATCAATTCTTCGTTTGTTGCGGTTAGTATTCTGGAACAAAGCTCCCTAACCTCATCAGCCATGAACCTTAGAACCAGCATGCCAACCTTGCTTTCCTCTTTCTCGCCCGAAGCGGAGACAAACCTTCGAATATCATCGGCTAATAACTCCTCATGAGCCTGGACCCCCTCTTCAACTGTTAAATAAAATCTTATTATTTCAGCACACTGGTCCGCATGAACTTTTGATAAGTATGCGTCGGAAGGCAATCGTTTTACCCTCTTAGTAAACTCGTCGCATTCTGCGTACAACCCAAGAAAAGCAGAATAAATTTCATAAAATGCAGACTCACGATCTCGTGAATAGGGCATGATTTGTAAGGAGCGAATACAATCAGCAAGCACCTTCGCATTGCTAGCAGCTTGCGCCTCCTGCGGCCCAGAAGGTGTCATTTTCTTCTTTTTAAAAAGGAACATCACTTCTCCCCCTCGCTCGACACAAACGGCACACGGCCTACCTCTGTAAAGCTCCACCCATCACAGTCAGTTCCACGACACAAGACACCATCCTGCCCCTCAACCCTGTACTCCTCTGGGTTTTGGGTTGCATACCAAGCCACCCCATTTTCAAAAATCTGCAATGACAGATATTGGCTTGAGCACTCTGACTCTAACTTTGCCTGTACGCATTTCCCGCTTGGGTCGCATATCTCGTATAGTGGGACCTCTTCAGCAAACCCCTCTGTATAGTCGAAACATCCTGCATAGGCGCCACAGGTGGCCGCTAGAAACAAAAAAAATGGAAACAGTGTCCGTATTATCTTCATATTTAACCTCAACGATTACAAACAACATTTAAAGCTAGACATCAGGTAGCACGCCAAAAACCTGTGCGTCCATATCTATCCAATCAAATTCACTAATCCTATCATGCCCGCCCCATCCTCCATCCAAAAGTGGTATACGGCCAATCTGTGTTGCTACTTATAGTCTGTAGACTCATAAGGTTCAAGTCCGTAGCAAATTTTCTATGGGTAAAGATAGCTTCACAGTTATCCTTGGGGCCGTTATTCGCAGCAAGCGGAAAGACCTAAAGGCAAGCCAAGAGGGATTTGCTGCGACTATCGACCTGCACAGGACCTACTATGGGGCTGTTGAACGTGGGGAACGGAATGTCTCCATCAAAAACCTCCTCAAGATCGCCGAAGGGCTAAACTGCCCGCTCTCCAAAATCATCCAAGAAACTGAACAAGCCTTCGCTGATTAGCCGTGCGCAAGCGGGTTGTTTCCCGCCTTGACGTTTGTCGGTCCCTTATGTCACAAATTGCCAAACCAAGGTTTGACTATTTGAAACACACGAGGTCGAGGCCGTGACAGGCAGATTTATTTCTTATCTCAGGGTGAGTACAGGAAAGCAGGCTCGTAGCGGCCTCGGATTAGAGGCTCAACAGGCTGCCGTAAGGGACTACCTCAACGGAGGGGACTACGAGCTTTTGGAGGAGTACGTAGAGGTCGAAAGCGGCAAACGTGATGACCGTCCGAAGCTAAAAAAAGCCCTCAAGCACTGTAAAGTAACCGGGGCCACGCTCATCATTGCCAAATTGGACCGACTCAGCCGCAATGCGCGATTTCTATTAGAGTTACAAGAGAGCCGGGTACAGTTCATTTGTGCCGACATGCCAGAAGCGAACGACATGACAATTCAGATCATGGCAGTAATGGCCCAGCACGAGCGCAAGATGATTTCCCAACGCACAAAAGCCGCTCTTGCCGCTGCCAAAGCAAGAGGCGTCAAATTGGGCAACCCTCATGGGGCAGCCTACATCAAAGATCATGGCAACGCCGAGGCGGTTGAGCAAATCAAACGTGATGCCCAAGATAGAGCGGAAGACCTAAGAGATGTCGTTGAGGACATACAGAACTGCGGGACAACATCTGTGCGTGGCATTGCAGCCGAACTAACAGCACGAGGTATCCGCACCGCCAGAGGCGGAAAGTGGCACCCAACAAGCGTAGCCAGACTTCTAAAAAGAATACAATAATTCAGATAGTTCAATTCACCCCTGACTATGTGAAGAAATAAACCACTCACGATTCACACAAAAAGCGAGGGGTACCACGAGCGGCAAAGGACACATAATCACACGTGGGAAAACGCATAATTTCATATAGTTACGATTTACTACGCACTATTTGAGAAAAAGATTGTAAAATCTCACATTCCCACAAAAAGCGAGGGATACCCATAGTGGTACCTACTGGCGACACTCCACCCTACTAACGCAAATATTTGATACGCATCCGCGCTTGGGTATCCAAGTGTGTGCTTGATATATATGCCCCCCATACCCCGTCCTCTTGGTGAACCACACCAAGGGGACTTTGTTTTGTACTCTCAACAACAATTTAACCTAACAAGGAGACAACCATGTCAATAGTATACATTTTCGCTAATGGAGCCTGCAAAAGGAACCAAAGCGTTAACAACCGAGGCGGCTACGGTGTAGTCATCATCGAAAACGGGCAAACCTTCAAATTTTCACAAGGCTACAAAAACACAAATGATAAACGAATGGAACTACGAGCTGTGATTGCTGGCCTGTCGAACCTTAAGCATCCTTCTACAATTACTATCTACGTCTCTAATTACGTTTATGACTGTATTACTAAAGGCTGGCTGAACAAATGGAGAGCAAACAAATGGAGAAATACCAGTGGTAAAAAGGTTAAAAATATCCCTTTATGGGTAGAAATGATCCCGCTAGCAGCCCAACACAATATTGAATGGCTGTGCGCAAATAACCATCTTGAACTCTCTCAGAATGAGCAGGCTAATGACCTCGCTAGCCTTGCTGCGAAATCTGACAACCTACTGGAAGACAGTGGGCCGACAATTATCGACAACTAAAAAATCCACAAGACAAAGAAGGCAGAAGGAGCGCTTCTCCTGTGAGGGGAGGCGGTCTTTTCTATTGGAGGCAACATGATGAACATTAACGACCTAGGAACCAAACTATCCTCAAAGACGGTGGCTACCATCTTCGAGGTTGAAGAAAGCACAGTGACACGTTATCCCCACAGATACGGTGGAGTGCGCATAGGCCGCCGTGTCCTGTTCTTTGACAAACTTATATGTGAAGCAGTGAGGGAAGCTTATGCCCTTCAAAAAGACAAAGAACGGGAAGACTCGTTGGGTCGGGACCGTAATGATAAACGGAATCCGAAAGAGCAAGATATTCGACACCAAGAAGGATGCGAAAGCATGGGAAGCAGAAATGCACAGTGCGGGAGACCTGACCGCCATTCCATCTTTGGCACAGTGGGCTGAGAAATATCTGGACTACTCAACAAGATTCTCACCAAAGGTATACAGTGAAAAGCGCGGGGCCTTCCGGCGCTTTTTTCAATTCATTAAACCATCTGCAAAGGCAGACAAAATGTCACCCCGCCTAGCCCTTGAGTTCCTGCAAAAGGAGTTCGACAAAAGGACTGGCAACGCGGTCAACAGAGATCGGAAGAACCTTGTTGCCGCTTGGAATTGGGGTATCCGCTATTTGGACATGCCCAAGCCAAATCCTTTCGAGCTGGTGGACAAATTCCCTGCCGACGAAAAAGGCCATTACGTGCCGTCAGAGGACGACTTCAGAAAGGTTCTCGGAATTGCCGAGGGCCAAGATAAGGTAATGCTAATGACCTTCCTACACACAGCAGGCAGGCGCGGTGAGATTTACAGACTCCAATGGGATGATGTGGATTTCACCAATGAACGAATCCGCCTCAAGACAAGGAAGCGAAAAGGCGGCTCACTGGAATCCGATTGGATACCTATGACCAAGGAATTGACCGACACGCTTAGAGAGCACCGCCAAGCAGCGGTAAATGAATGGGTCTTCGTTCAACCCAAAGGTCAGCACAAAGGAAAGCCATACACAGAAAACCGGGGATTCCCCCAAGCCTTATGCGACAAAGCAGAGGTTAAACGTTTTGGCTGTCATGGCATCCGAGGACTCACAGCCTCAATACTCGCCAAGCATAACGTACCCATGGTCGCAATTCGGGACACACTCAGACATAAGAATCTGAGAATCACCGAGCGATATGTGCGCGGCTTGGATTCGGTGAGAGATCACCTCAAGGTATTGGAGGTAAAAACAGCATGAGACTAATTCGGACGCTTACGTCCCTTTTACGTCCCGGCTATTTTAGCGTTGGACAAAGAAAAAGGATTCTAGGGATAACTCCTTAGAATCCTTGTTCTTTACTGGCGGAGCCGAAGGGACTCGAACCCTCGGCCTCCGGCGTGACAGGCCGGCGTTATAACCAGCTTAACTACGGCTCCGCTATATGGTGGGCGGTACAGGGCTCGAACCTGTGACCCTCGGCTTGTAAGGCCGATGCTCTCCCAACTGAGCTAACCGCCCGAGAGAGACGCCGTGTATATACGCATACCGAGCGCATGTCAACGCTTGGGGCGGCTTTTGCGGCGTGCGGCACCGGGGAGAAACGCCCCGGCCATGTTCGGGGCGTTTTTCCGAGCCAGTGTTACGCCTGCGGCACCATTTCATAGTGCAGCATGCGAAATGCGTTTCTGAGGCCGGGGATGAACCAGCGGGCCAAAAGGCCCATGATTCCCCAGCGGCTCTTGACCGAAGAAAAATAATCGGTGGTGTCCATGTAGCGCAGGCTCGGGGTCCACGCTTCAAGGTCGCGGTCGCCCTTCACGCCCCATTTGAAGGCCGCGTTGGTCTTTTTCACGGTTTCATGGCGCTGGCTGTTGCGCACGCCCCACGGCGAGGACACGTCGAAATGCATCTCGCCGTGCCCAAAGCGTTCCGCAATGGCGGTGATCAGCGGCTTGATCTCGTGTTCCTCGAAATACAGGAACACGCCCTCGGCCACCACGATGAACGATGCGCCGGGATGCTTGCCCTTTATCTCGTCTATCCAGCCTGTCTCGAACATGGAACCGCCCATGTACGGATTGTTTTCCGACTCGGGGAGCAGTTGCCTGCGCAGCTCGATGACCTCGGGCAAATCCAGCTCGTAAAACACGCCCTTGCCCTTGTATACGCGCTGAAAACGGGTATCCAGCCCGGCACCCACGCTGACGACCACGGGGTCGTCGTGGGTCTCGATGAAATCGGCAACGGCCTGATCGAACCGCCGGATGCGCACGGCCACGCCCAACTGGCTTCTGGGCGACTTCTCGTAGCGGCTGAAGTCGTAATCGAGCCGCTCCACCAGCTCGCAGGACATGGGGTCGTTGATGACCCGGTCCGCGCGCCTGGTTTCAAGGCAGCGCATGTACAGGGGAATGAACAGCGTATCCGCCACATTATCGGCGATGGAAACGGAAACCGTATCAGCCATGGTAGCCTCCTTGTTGCTGGGTATTCGCCTCTGCCGCGAAAACCTCGGGTTGCGGGTTTGAAAGAGAGACGGATTCGGCGGGTTTGGTTTTTCCGGCCTCGCAATCCTGCTCTTCCGGGCCGAACGGTTTTGCCCACGCTATGAGCACGGGCGTGATGAAGTAGTCGGCCGCAAGGGCGGCAAACAGCCCGGAACCCACGAGGATTCCCATGAATATGAATATCTTGACCACGGAAACCATGTACGCGGCAAAGGTCAATGTGAGCACGATGGTGGTCATGAGCAGTGCCCCGCCCACGGCAAGGAAGGTCTTCCTGTTGCCGAGCGCATAGTTTCGGCAACGCCCGAATTCCAGCTGATAGTGGTTGATGAAATGGATGGTGTCGTCCACGGCCAGCCCGAGCAGCATGGGAATGATGGTCACGGTGACAAGATCAAGCGGCACACCGGCATACCCCATGATGCCGCCCACCACCAGCGCGGGCGCAATGTTGGGTATCATGGCGATAAAACCGATTTTCAGGCTGCCGAACACGAGCATCATCAGCAGGGTCACCACCATGAAGGCGATGAAAAACGACTTGATCTGGCCGAAGGACACGTATTCCTGCATGACCGTGTACTGTGAGATGGAGCCGGTCAGCACCACATGGGCGTGCGGGAACACCCGCCTGACCTCGTCCTGAATCCAGTCCAGCTCGCGCGCGGCCTCGCCGGAATTGTAGTGCCCCATTTCCACCTGCAGCTTGAGCCGCTGGTAGTCATAATCGATCCAGCGCTCCACTTCCGCACCGCCCGCGTTCTCGTACAAAAGCAGCAGCTGGGCCACCATTTCTCGGCTCTCGGGCAGCCGATACCACGCGGGATCGCCTTCGTGGATGACCTGATTGAGGTCCTTGAGGATTTCCAGCAGGGAAGTGGTCTTCTTGGTCAGCTCAAGGCCGTGGATATCCTCCACGAGTTTCTCGAACTTTTTCAGGTTTTCCGGCTCTTTGGCTGCGCCCGGTTCATCAAACTCCAGAGCGAGATTATAGGAATACAGGGAGCCGACCTGCGACTGGCCCACCGAATAGATACGATCCACATAGGGAATCCTGCGGCCGAAAGACTTGATCACGTCAAAGGAGACCTCGACCTTGAAAATCCCGGCAACGCAAACGCCCATGAGCACCGCGAGCATCACCAGAGACAGTCGGGGACGATTCAGGGTCCCGGTTCCCAGCCAGCCCATGCAGCGCTGGATGCGGGTCTCGCGGACTTCTTTTTCATCCTTCCGCGCAGGACGGTCCTTGCCAAAGCTGAGCAGCGCGGGCAGCAGGGTCAGCACCACGATGCAGGCCAACAGCACAAGCAGCGCGGAAGTCATCCCCACCCAGCGGATGGGCCGCAGAGGGATGAAAATGAACGACAGCAGGGCCGCAACCGTTGTCAGTGCGCTGAACAAAAGAGGCCAGCCCACTTCCTCCACGGCCTGCAACAGGGATTCCCGGCGCTTGCCTGTCTTTTTGAATTCGATGTTGAAATGGTTGAACATGTGGATGGAATACCCGATGGACACCGCAAGGGTGATGAAAATGGGCATGAATATGACCGTGGGGTCGGTGCCGATACCCAGAAAACCCTGTGCGCCGAAAACAATGATCATGACGCAGCCCACCGTGGCCATCGGAAAAACCACCCCGCGCACGCTGCGCAGAAAAAACAGCAGCGTGAACACGGCAAACAGCAGGGAAATGCCCAGCAGTTTGGGGGTTTCCTTGCCGAAAAAATCCAGCTTGTCGGCAAATACAACCGGAATCCCGGCGGTTTTGGGATGCAGAGGCGCGTATTTGGGTTGGTTGACCACCTCGTTGAACATGTGGCCCACGGCCATGATGGGATCTTCCCCGTTGATCTGGTGTGTTACGTCAGGCAGCTTCTTCATGCGCAGGATGAGCCAGGTCTCGGTGCAGTCCTCGGAAACCATCCGGTTCTTCAGGGACGTCTTGGCCAGTGCGCGTTTGCGCATGTCGTCCAGCGTTGCGCCGTCCTGCGGAATGACGTCCGGAACCAGTTCGTCGATCCGTATGCCGCCCTCGACCCCCTCGGTGAACTCCATGTCTGCCAGCGACTGCACGTCGTCCGCATAGGGAATCCTCTCCATGAGCTCGTCGCCCAATTCCCGAAGCAGGCGCAGGTTCTCGGGCGCGAACACGTCGTCCGCCGTGACCAGCACCGCGCAAAAATCCTCGTTGCCGAAGATGGCCTCCATGCGGTCCTTGGCCTTGAGCAATTCGTCGTCCTCCATGAACCAGCTGTCCTGATCCACGTCCGCCTTGAGATGCGGCAGTCCCATGGCCAAAGACACGGTCAGTCCGAGGAACACGGCAAACACCAGCCATCGAAAGCGTATGACCGCATTGCCGAACGCATGGAAAAAGGAATTTATCCTGACGATATTCAACATGACCTGCTCCTTAGAAGCTGTACTTGGTTTTGAGCCATATCTGTGAATTATTCTGGTATTGGCCGTAACTGCCCGCCCGCGTGCCGCCGAAAACATCCGCCCCCAGAATCACATGAAGCCCGTCCGAAATTTCGTAGTCCGCCTTTGCCCGGTAGAATGAGTCCAGATCGTTCAGGTTCAGGTAGAGCATGCTGGATAGCGTCAATGTCTGGTTCAACAAATCCTTGGAAATATTCAGCGTCGTGGTCACGTTGTGGCGATGCTCCGCAAGCGTGTCGTCGTAATCCAGAATCCGCTGGCCATATATCTGGGCGATTACGGTCCAGTCGTTGCCCGGGGTCCAGTCCACCCCGGCCAGCCACTTGACCGCATCACGCTGCAACACCCCGCCTTCCAGCACGTCGGTAGCGAAATAGCGGCCCAGATAACACGCCATCTCCCCGCGAAAAACAAAGTCCGACCACGGCCGCGCAAAGTCCAGGCCGAGCACGGTGAGCCGGTGGTGCTCGGGCGATATGTAGACATCCGTGCCGCCACCGCCGGAAACCGCATGCCGGTGGTAGGCGGCCATGTCGTCCCAGCCGTGAAAAACCGAGGCCGAACAATCGAAACCCGAAAAATATGCGGACACCCTGAGCGCCAATTCACTGTTTTCCAAAGAGATGTCCGGCTCGTCCACGTCTTCCTGATGCACGTCGAGCCCGGCGGGCCACGCCGAAGAAACAGCCCACGGGTTGCTGTCCTTGGGCAGCTTGGCCGCCCGGAAAACCGGAATCCAGATCAGCTCGGTATCCACCGTGGACCCCAGCAACCGGAATTTGGCCGCGCCCACGGGCATACGGATTTCATCCAGATCGCGGGTAATGGACTCGGTGTAGTCCGGCGGACAAATGATGTCCGTGATCTGCACGCCGTCCGCCCTGCCCCAGATGATGGTCTGCCGCCCCACGCGCACGTCCCAGCCGTTGCCCACATGCTCCAGCCACGCCTCGTGGATGTCCGCCCCGGTCTCGGACTCAATCTTCCAGTTCTTTTCCAGATCAGCGGATATCCATCCGTAAATCCAGTCGAAATCACCTTCCAGATTCAGGCGCAGCCGCGCCCGCGAGGTAACCTCCTCATTGGGGGCGTGCATACCCACGGATTGAATGCCCTCCACCCAGCCGGAGAGTTTCAAACGGTCCGCGAAATCCGCCACGGCCCCGGCCCGGGCAGCGGAGGCGGCAAGACAGACCACGAGGGCAAGGGCCGTGACGAAAACTCGCATGCCTAGGGAAGCCTGCCCCGCTGAATCGTGGAAACGCGGAAAAGGCTGTCGTCAAGGCCGGAATCGTAGCAGACCTCCGTGGTCTCCATGAGGGTCCTGTGCTGGCGGGAGACGTTGTTCATTTCGGAGCTGAGCAGGGTCCAGAAGCCGTTGCGCTCCTCGGCCTCGAGAGCCTTGTAGACCTTGAGCAGCCCGTCCTTGTCGTAATACTCGGCCTGCATGATCATGTGCGCGGTCTTGCTTACCCACAGCACCTTGCGCGCATACATATCCTCCTTGTCCACGGGCACGGATTCGATCTTCCAGCAATCATGCCCCATGGCCGGTTCCTCGCCGACCAGGGTGTGCACGTCCTCGTCAACGCTGCGGTCGCCCATGTCGTCATAGGTGAAGTCCGTGCCCATGAAATACTCGTTCTTGGAAGCGCCGCTGATGCGCCGGGTCTTGCGCATGGCGGGCATGTAGAGCCACTTGTCGTCTTCCCGGTCCGCATCGTCGTATTCCCAGGACAAAAACGCAGTCTTGCGCACGTCCGCAGGCTCGCGGAAAATCATGACCGACTTCTTGTCCTTGCCGTAATCCTTGGAAAAACTCTTGACCTGACGCACCCGCTTGCGGTCGCGTTTGTTGATGAGCGTCATGGTGATCATGGAGGTGCGGTCGTCGCCGTCCGGACGCTCGTCCTCAAGGACCATGACCTCACGTCCTGTCAGTTCTGCGGCAAATGCCGGAAAACATATCAGGAAACTCAGAAAGACACAGACGCCTGCTGCCAGTTTGGACATCCTGAAAACCTCTTCTTGATACAAAAAAACATGGGATAGGGAGAAAGGCCCGGAGCCACGAGGCTCCGGGCACCATGTCTACTTGGCCACAAACGTCAGGCTTGCGGCGTGGTAGACCTGCTCGGCCTTGCCGTAGAGGTCCTTGAGCGGACCGTCCTTGGTCACGTCGTCCTTGTGGTTGACGGCGATCATCCACTCTCCGGCATTTTTCACGCGGAACTGGGCCTTGCCGTTCATGATGTAGGAGCACATGGAATAGCCCTCGCTCTGGCCGAAGCCCGGGCTGCTGGCGGTAATGTAGTCGATGCTCTTGGCCGTGGCGCTCAGCGGCTTGCCGTAGAACAGCACTTCCACCTGAACCAGATCGCCCACGCGCACGTTGCTCAGGTCGGTCAGCGGAACGATCTCCAGACCATGGCCCACAGGTTTGGGCTGGGCCCACTCGCCCACGGTCATGTACGACTTGGCAAAGGCCTGGAACTTGACGGCCATGAGCACCTTGTCGATGTCCTTGATCTCGTTTCTGGGTTTGAGCTTGAGACGCTGACGACCCTTCTTGTCGAGGTACTGGGTGTAGAAGGTGGGCTTGGAAACCGCGCTGAACAGATAGACACCGCGTTTGGTCTCCTTTTTCAGGGCGACTTTCTGCACGGCCAGGTCGCCGGGAAACACGTCGAAATCGGCAGTGGTCAGCGAGGCCTTGCTCGGCTCCACCGACGGCGTCTTGAGCGCATGGCTCTTGCCGGCCGGATCAATCAGCTCGAAACGATCCAGAATGATCTTGCCGTTGGGTGAGTTGGGAATGTCGTCCATGGGCATGGCGTGCCCCCAGCCCACGGAAACCATGGCGTGCCCCGGCTTGTGGGCGTCACAATGAAAATTGTTGATCCACACGGAATGGGCGTTGGCCACGGCCGCCGTTCCCAGCAATGCGCATAGCATGACAAAAAGCAATCGTTTCATGATTTCTCCTGCTGTTATCATTGGCTTGTGCCGACGTATTGAAAATGAACACAATAATCAAAATCAATACGGCGGCACAAAAAAACGGTTAGAAATAGTACATCACGCCGGCGCCGATGGTGCGGGGTGCGCCCACGCCGACAATGGAGGCCATTCCATTCGACCTGAACGCTGTCACGTATTCCTCGTCCGTGAGGTTCTTGACGTAGCCGTACACGTCGAAGCTGTCGAACCGGTACCCGATTCTGGAATCCACGATGGTATAGGCGTCGGCCTCGTCAAAGCTCTTATTGACATCGTCGTAAAACGACCGGGAACCATAGTGGCGGGCGTCCGCACGGGCGTAAAAGCCGCAGGGATGATGGTATGCCGCGCTCAAACGAATCACATGGGACGGGGTCTGTTCGATGTCCTCGCCGTCGAAATTCGTGGTTCCGGCGTCGTATTCATCGTACTTGGCCTTGGTCACGCATACGGAACCGCTGAGTTCCAGCGTGTCCACGGGCAGGTAGGTCACTTCCAGCTCGGCGCCGTAGGAGTGCGCCTTCTTGGCGTTGTCGGTCACATACATTGCGCCAGCGCCGGAACCGATCGTCTTGTAGACGTGAATGTCATCGATATCCATGTAGAACAGGGCCGCGGCAATACGCAGGCTGTCATAGTCGCCCTTGAGGCCCAACTCGTAGTTCTTGGACTTTTCCGGCTTGAACGAGTTGGCATCCGCCGATCCCTGCATGGCAAAGTAGTTGAATCCGCCCGGCATGTAGCCATGCGAATAGGAGACGTAGGTGGTCCACTCGTCATTGATGGCATAGGACAATGCGGCCTTGGGCAGAAACGCGTTCCAGGTCTTGTCCCCGTGCATGGAATAAAACAGGTTCGGAGCCGCGCCCACGGCCTGATAATACATGTCCAGATCCAATTCCTTGTGCAGACGCTGCAAGCGGGCACCAAGGGTCAGTTCGAACCCAGCGCCCAGCGGTGCCATGATTTGGCCGAACGCGGCCATGGTGTAGCTGTCCTGTTCGGAATGGGCGTCCTGTTCAAAGGCCATCCCCATTCCCGGATCATAGAACTGCTGACCGTACGGACCCTGCTTGCGGTTGCCCAGATCGCCGTACACGCCGCAGGTCCAGCGGAACTCATCGGCCCTGCCTGCGGAGAGCCGAAGCTCCTGGGCCCAGGTTTCATCCTCGTTTTCATCGAACATGGTCAGCCCGGCATAGTTGGGGTCCACGCCAAAGTCCGAATCGTAAACGGCATCGACTTCGATTTTCTTGTGGGTGGTGATGGAATCGAACTTGTACCCGCTGAAGTCATATTCGACCCTGAGGCTCTGGGAATTGTCCTCGATCGTGCTTTTGGTGGGCACGTCATAGCTCACGTGCTTGGCATCGTCCGCGTTAAAGGAACTCAGGTCCGATCCGGGAACCATGGCATACTCGTCGGCCCAATGGGACACTTCCTTGGAATGGTAAGCGGCAAGACGCATGCGGAGGTCCTCAATGGGCTTGAACAGGACGTAGCCGTTGATCTTGCGTTCATGCTCACGGTTGGCGTCTTCGTTCATGCCCGGATAGTCGTTCTTGATCCAACCCTGATCCTGATCGTACTGGGCGCTGAGGCCGAGAAACAACCTGTCCTCCACAATGGGACCGTTCATGGCGGCGTAGCCCTTGATGTAATCCCAACTGCCGTACTCGGTGCCCACCTTGCCCTGCCACTCGTTGGTGGGGTCCTTGGTGACCACGTTGATGACCGCGCCCATGGCGTTCTTGCCGTACAGGGTAGACTGCGCACCGCGCAGGACCTCAACACGCTCCACGTTGACCATGGACGTGTCGAATCCGGTCTTGCCGCTGTGGGCGATGCCGTCCACGTACATGGTCACCGGGTTGTTCATGGTGAACATGGAGGAGTTCAGCCCGCGGAAGTTGATGGCCAGCCCATGGTCCGCGGAGTAGGACATGCCCGGGATGTTGTCGATGACGTCGGACATGTTTTCAATGCCCTTCTCCTCGATGTCCATCTCGTTGATGACGGTGATGCTCTGGGGCACGTCCTTGAGCGATTCCTCCATCTTGTTGGCCGTGACCTTGACGGCCTCGAGTTTCACGGTCTTGCCGGATTGGCCCTCGTCCCCGCTCTCATCGGCAAAGGCCAGCCCGGCCGTCACCGCCAGCATGAGAGCAACGAGAAGCAAGGACCTCGCAACCACGGCAAGGCCCGACCCTCTCCCCCGGCACGGGGGAATGATGGTATTCTCCATTGTAGCAATCCTCCTCAAGATTGATTTGATCCACCCTTTTTGGACAATTGCTCTGCCCGGTCCACCCGAAACGGAAAAAACCACCACCCCATTCCGGCAACACATTATTTTCATTGAGCATCTTTAACGGCTGCAAGGTGCCAATCCTTGGTGCACTGCTGGGCCTGCCACATGGCGCGGTAGCGGCCCGGCTGTTCCAGAAGCTCGGCGTGCGTGCCCTTCTGCGCCACTTCACCATCCTCGATCACCAGAATGGCGTCCGCGCCCACGATTGTGGAAAGGCGGTGCGCGATGACGATGACCGTGCGGTTGCCCACCAACGTGTCAATGGCCTTTTGCACGGCCACTTCGCTTTCCGTGTCCAATGCGGCGGTGGGCTCGTCCAGAATGACGATGGGCGCGTCCTTGAGAATGGCGCGGGCAATGCTGATGCGTTGCCGCTCGCCGCCGGAAAGGCAGCCCCCGATGTCACCCACCCGGGTCTGGTAGCCATCGGGCAACCGGGTGATGAATTCGTGGCAGTGCGCGGCGCGGGCCGCGGCCTCCACAGCCGCGTCATCGGCATCGGGCCGTCCCATGCGGATATTGGCCAGAATGGTGTCGTCAAAAAGATACACGTCCTGAAACACCACCGAGACATGGCGCATCAACTCCAACTGGTCCATGGTGCGCACGTCCGCGCCGCCGATGCGGACAGTGCCTTGCTGCGGGTCCGCATGGCGCATCAGCAACCGGGTTATGGTGGTCTTTCCCGATCCCGAAGGCCCGACCAGCGCGGACAGGGAGTGCTCGGGAAGCGTGAAACTCACGTTTTTCAGCACGTCTTCGTCCGTGCCGGAATAGCGGAAACGCACGTCCTTGAAGCCCACCTCGAAACCGGACGGCTGCTCCGGTTCGTCGGCTACAGGCAGGGGCCGGACGGCCAGCAGCTTTTCCACCTGCTCCAGACCGGCCTCCATGTAATCGAAAACCGGGCTGATACCGAACAGAAGCGCCAGAGGTTCGCTGAAACGGACCACGACCACCAACAGCGCGGCCAGCACGGCAACGCTGAGCGTTCCCGAGAGGATGAACCAGACGCCGAGCGCCATAACCACCAACAGCCCCACCTGCACCAGCGAGGAATACAAAACACCGGGCCACACAAGGCACCACTGCTCGCGCTCCTGAACGTCACGCAGGTTTTCCAGCGCGGCCTGAAGACGGCGGGCCTTCTTGCCCACCTGATTGGTAGCGCGCAGCACCGCAAGGCCCTGTGCATATTCCACCAGCTCGGCGGAGGTGCGTGCGTGAGCCTTGGCTATGGCCCGATAGCCCCGCCCTGCGGCGCGCCTGCGCCAGTAGTACAGGGGCAGGGCCAGCGGAACGATGCTGACCATGGCCAACGCCAGCCGCCAATCCACGAACGCCGTGGCGGCCACGGCCACCACCGGGGTGACCACGATGCCCAGAAACGCAGAGGAGAGCATGCCCATGGGCGTGACCACCTCGTCCACGTTTCCGGCCAGCACGGCAGCCAGTTCGCCCGAACGCTTTTTGTCCAAAGCCTCGAGGGGCATGTTTCGCAGATGCCTGCCGAGCACCAGCCGCAGGTTGTGGGTCACGTCCGCAATGGGTCCGGCATAGTCGAACCCGCGCGCGATCCAGATGAAAACAATATCCAGCACCGTGCATGCGGCCAGCGCGGCTACCCACAGCCAGGCCCTGTCCCAATCCGCAGGAGCGGCCAACACCGCATCCAGCAGCGGGTAGAAGCAGGCGAACGCCAGCCCCTGCACCACGGCGGAAAGAGTTGAAAAGAGCATGCAGCGACGCAATTGGGAGACCTGATCCCCGCTCGCTTTCTGCATTCTGGCCCATGTGGCGGAAAGAGGCGTGGAACGCATGGTTTCGGTCTGTGTGGTCACTTCAGTTCTCCTCCCGCTGTTCGTGCGCGGACGCGCCCAGAGTCCAGCCCCGGGCCTGTTCGTGGCTCTGCCAGAGCCGGGCGTACACCCCGCCCGCGGCAATGAGTTCGTCGTGGGTTCCGCTCTGCGCCAACCGGCCCTGATCCAGCACCACGATCTGGTCCGCGTCGCGGATCGTGGAAAGGCGGTGCGCAATGATGATCACGGTGCGGCCCTTCATGAGATTGGCAAGGGCCTCGATGACCAGCGCCTCGCTTTCCGGGTCGGCAAAGGCAGTGGCCTCGTCCAGCACCACCACCGGGCTGTCCTGCAATATGGCGCGGGCAATGGTGATGCGCTGGCGCTGCCCGCCGGAAAGACGCGCACCGCGCTCCCCGGCCATGGAGCCGTAGCCGTCCGGCAGCTCCATGATGAATTCGTGGGCCTGAGCGGCTCGGGCCGCGGCCTCCACATCCTCCATGGACGCGTCCGGCCGCCCCATGCGGATGTTGTCGGCTATGGTGTCCTGAAACAGGAAATTGTCCTGAAAGACAAAGGCCACGGTCTGCATGAGCCGAACCGGGTCCATGTCGCGCACGTCCACGCCGCCCACCTTGATGCTGCCTGAACGCACGTCCCAGAAGCGGGGAATCAGCCGTGCGGCCGTGCTCTTGCCTGCGCCGGACGGCCCCACCAGAGCGGTCACCGTGCCCGTGGGCACCTGAAAATTCACGTTTTGCAATGCGTCGTCCCTTCTGCCGTCGTAGGCAAAGCTCACATCCCGGAACTTTAGGGACGCGTCTTCGGGCTCCAGCGCATTGCCGGATTCCGGCAGGGCCGGGATGTCCATGAGCGCCTGTATGCGGCGCGCGCTGGCATTGGCCTTGCGAATGAAAAAATTGAGCCACATGAGCGGCATGAGTGATTCGGCCATGCCCGTGCCCAGCAGCAGGATTCCGGCCCAGCGGGGAAAGTCGAGCGTACCGCCCTGCACAAGGATCAATCCGGCGGCGGTCACGGCCGTGAGCGTGGGCAACGGAGCCAGCGCCACGATTCCGACCTTGCCGCTGGTGCCGCAAACCCGCAGCCATTTGGTCATGATGGAATGAAAACCGTCCAGTGCCGAACTGTACCGGCCGAACGAGTCCGCGCCGTCGTCGAATGTCCGCACCACGGGCATGGCCTGCACGAACTCCACCACAGCACCGTTGATGCGCTCCCTTTCCGCATCATACTTTTCCTGCATCTCCCTGTTGTTGCGCATGGCCAGACTGACGCAAACGGTCCCGGCCGCCAAAACACCGAGCGCAACCAAAGCCAGGCGCCAGTCGATGAACAGCAGCAGCGCCAGCGTGACCACGGGCGTGGCCACGCTCTTGCCGATCAGGGGCGTGGTGTCGGCCACAAAGGCGTGGAGGTTCTTGACGTCCTCCTGCATGACCTTGGCGATGCTGCCCGAACCGTTGACCAGAAGATGGCCGAGCGGGACACGGGCCAGATGCTCGCTCATGCCCGTGCGCAAGAGGATCTCCAGCCTGAAGGCCGCCACATGGGACACGGTGAAGGCATAAATGCGCAGCAACACGGCAGCCACGGTCAGGCCCGCGGACAGGAGAATCCAGAACCAGAGCCGTTCGTCATGGCTCATCAGGGAGGCCACGACCAGCGCAAGGGCGGCTATACCGCCCAAGGCAGCCACGGAACCCGCGCCGGACATGACCATGGCCGAACGTATGGGAAAAATGACGGGGCGCATCAGGGCCCAGATGCCGTATTTTTTCTTGGTGTGCGATCCGGGGCGTGCTGACGACGCATATCCGGAACACGCGCAGTGGGACTGAGAACTCATCGGGAAACCTCGCTTGGACGGCGGCGGCACAGATGGCCGGGTCGCCGACTCGGTTGGTTTGCACCGAAACCGCTGGTCCGGAAGCGACAATGCATCACGGGTCCGGCATCGGTGCCTTGAAATCCACAAGCACGATGCAGAACCCGCAAAGGATTCTCTACCCCGATCAGTAAAATAAAACCCGCAGGCGGGAAAAAAGGTGCGGGCCGAAATCAGCGCGGAATGCAGGCCGATGGCAGCCTGCCGTAAAAACGCTTGAAGGCCTCGCTGAAATGGCTGGGATTGGAATAGCCCACGAACGTGGCCGCCTGCAGAATGGAGCAGCGGCCCGACTCGATGAGGCTCAGGGCATTTTCCATACGCAGCTTGCGCACGTACTCACCGATGGACATGCCCGTGCGCGCGCGGAAATCCGACTTGAGATAGCAGTCGTTTATACCCACCCGCCGGGCCAGCGCGCTGATGGTTGGGGGATCGGGCCATTCCTCGTTCAGTATGTCCAGGGCCTCGTCCACTGCTTTTTGGCGTTGCGACCCCCGGCGCTGCGAACCGGACTTCAAAGGGGTATCTATGGACAGTATGCGCCACAGGCAATCAAGCGCCAGCGATTCGAACTGCAGCCTGCCGCAAACCGTGTTGTGCCCGGTCAATGCAAGGGTCTTGGCCGCCTGCATGAGCGGGTGCTTCGGCGGTATGCTCCACATGCCCACGCACCCGACGTCGGAAAACCGGTTCTTCATGCAGCATTCAAGGGCCTTGCTCAATTCGCACGGGGTCTTGCCGAGCCACGATTCCACCATGGAGTGGGAGAGCTCGATGGAAACGCCGCTGATGAAACTGTTGGCGGGCTGCACATAACGCACATCGCGCATGCAGCCGCTACGCATGACCAGTTCGCCGCTGTTGAACCGGCGCACCTGCGAACCGTCGCGCACCTCGAAACTTCCGGAAAGCAGCATGCAGAACTGGAAGGTGGAACTCATTTCCTTGACGCACGAATCCAGCGGATTGAAAAACCGATACCCACACACCCCCACATTGAGCCCGCTCTTCAGATGCACCAGTTCCGCAAATCCGTCCCCGGCCGTATCCATGATCTCCCAACGGATATATTCGTCCGCGTGCTGATGGGAAGTCGGCCGTTCCACAAAAACATCCAGCTCTCCGTAGCACTTCCTGTAGTGATCAACCACGGACGCCTGTTCGGCAACCGGCGCGTACTCGCGTGACTCCATGTACATGAACGACCCTCACTGACGCTAAAGGAAATAGTGATACGACCGTGGGCGGCCCGCACGCACGGTCAATCATCTACATGATTTTGATTCTCACTATCGTCAAGATGCGGGTTTTGTCAACAACACATAAAGAAACGTCATGAACAACCAAACAGGATCAGAACAGATCGAAGTCGTGTGCGTCCAAAAGCGCAGGATTGCGGACGGCCTCGATTGTGAACTGCTCATTCACGGTCCGGGCGCGTTCAAGGCGGGCCTGAATGGCGGCGCGGGCGTCCGGGTCGTGGCCGTACTGTTCCATCTTGGCCGCATAGCGCGATTCCAGCTCCACGCGCCCGCTGCCGCGCACCAGCTTGTCGGCCAGAAAAACGATCTCCCGCTCGCCAAGGGGCTGGTCCGGCGCAAGGGTTAGATCCGCATGGTCGGCCACGATGCGGGCGGCGCGGGGAAAGCCGTGCGATTCCAGAAAATCCGCTCCGGCCTGCGCATGGCGGCGGCCGCCCTTGGCGATGTCGTGGGTCAGGGCCGCGCCCAGCACCAGCCCGGTGTCCAGCAAACCGGGGCCGGCGTGACCATTGGCCGCACGCCGTTCATTGAGGGCCTCGGCCATGGCAAGGGCCAGCCCGGCCACGGCCGCGCAATGTTCTCGCAGGGCCGGGTTCGGCTCACGCATGTTCCACAATGCGCGGCACTCGTCCGGCTGCGGATATCCGGCATCGGCCATGGCCTGCGCCCGCTCGTAGTGTTCGGGCCGGTCCATGTCCAGCATGGTGCCCATGTCCGCCACAGCCACCTCGCGGGCCTCTGGCTCGCGAGCCTCCAGAACCGTGCGCAGCCCACCGGTCCCGTCATGGGCCAGAATATCGGAAACCACGTCCGCGCGAATCAGGGGAGGATGGCCGCGTTCACCCAGAAATGCCGGGTAGGTCACGGCCGCGCCATGCCCGGCAAAATCCGCACGCAAAGCGGCGACCGTGGACGGCCGCACAAGGGGGATGTCCGCAGGCAGGGCAAAGAACGCCGTACAATCGGGCCTGAGCGCGGCCACACCGGCCCGGAACGAACCGAACATGCCCTGCTCGAAATCCGGGTTGTGGACCACGCGCGCCCCGCAGGCTTCTGCCTCGCGCCCCACCTCGTCGGCCCGGTGTCCGGTGATGACCACAATATCCGCGATCCCGGCCCGGCGAAACAGGCGCACGCTCCGTGCCAGCACGCTGCAATCCCCCAGCGGCAAAAGCGGCTTGAGCCTGCCCATGCGCGAGGAAAACCCGGCCGCCGGAATCAGGGCCGCCATGCCATGCATGGACGCGTCCGGGTTCAGCATACGGAATCGCGCACTCCGGCACGCACGGCCACCAGTTCGGAAACGATGCTCAGGGCTATTTCCTCGGGGGTCTGCGCGCCGATGCTCAAACCGATGGGGCTGTAGGTACGGTCAATATCCTTCTGCGGCGTGCCCTCCTTGAGCAGGGCTTCGTAAATGGCGGTGCGCTTGCGCTTGCTGCCGATCATGCCCACGTAGTGCGCCGGGGTTTTCAGGGCCTGCCCCAGCACGGTCTTGTCGTGCACATGCCCGCGCGTGAAAATGATAATGTAATCGCCGGGGTCGACCTCCCGCCCGGCAAAGGAATCGTCAAAGGAATCCAGCACGACCACTTCGTCCGCGTCCGGAAAACGCTCCTCGTTGGCGAAATCCCCACGGTCGTCGATGACCACCACCCGGAAATTCACGGTGGCCGCAATGCGGGCCGTGGCCCGGGAAACATGCCCGGCCCCGAAAAGGTACAGGGGTGCGGGCGGAATAAAGGCCTCGGCAAACACGTGCACGCCGTCCGCCTCCTGCGTGGCCCCGCCCATGGCAAGGGCGCGGTCGAACAGGTCCCTGGCCTCGTCCGCGCCAAGGCCATAGGTATCCGGCATGTCCTCGATGCGCTCGCCGATGCTGCGGCCCTTGACGCGCACGGTGTCGTCATCTGTGCCGCAACCCTCGAACGCCGTGAACATGACCGCCCTGCGCCCGCGCCGCAACAGCCCGTCCAGCGCCTGATAGCAGTTGGCCGCCTCGGACTCCGGGGCAACGGTTTCCATGAACAGGGTCAGGTCGCCCCCGCAGATCATGTCCGTGCCCGCGGCCAGATCATTGGTCAGGCTCATGTGTGACAACACCGCGGAGTCGCCCTGTTTTTCCAGCATTCCGGCGGCGCAGCGGCAGGCCTTGGCCTCCACGATGCCGCCGCCCACAGTGCCTTCGATGCGCCCGTCGCGGCGCACGGCCATCTTGGCCCCGGAAGAACGCGGCGTGGAGCCGCAGCTTTCCACCACCGTGGAAAGAACAACGCTTTCACCCGATTCCAGAAGCCGAACGATTTCCCTGACAAGATTCTTCATGAGCACCAATTCCGTTTGCGTTTGTAATGCGCCGCTTGGCCAGTCCCGGCTCGGCCGGGCCACCCTGTGCGGCCACATGAAATTCCACGTTGCACAGCCCGTTTTCCTTCAAGGCGGCACAGGCCTGGGCCATGGCCTGCTCCGTGTCGGTTCCCGGCACGATGCTCAGCCCCACGCGCAATGCAGGGCCATGCCTCGAGCCGTGCGCAGGGTTGGAAAAAACCGCCTGCGCCGAAAAATCCGCAACGCCGTCAACCCCGTACACGGCATTCGCAACCACACCGTACTCCAATGTTCCGGCTTTCCCAAGGGGCAACGCGCTGCAAAGTCTGCCGGAAATGCGATCCAGCCGGGGAGCCGGATGCCCGCACGGGCACGAACCGGGCAGCAATCGTCCACGGTCGCCCGTGGCATAGCGGATCAACGGCATGCCTCTGCGACTCAGGGTGGTCACCACGATCTCGCCCCACTGGCCGTCGGGCAGGTTGGCCCCGGTTTCCGGGTTTGCCACTTGCACCAGAATGTCCGCAGCCCGAACATGCATGCCCGAATCCGGCGCGCAGGAAACCGCACCGCCCAGCCCGGTCTCCACCATGCCCCAATGCTCGAACACGCGGCATCCGAAAGCCTGCTCCACGTTGCGCACCACGGCCGGAAAAACCGAATCCCAGCACAGAAGAACGCTTTCGATGGTGGAGCGGCCCAGTCCGCGGCGCTGCCATGCCCGGGCCAGCACGTTCACATGGGCCGGGGAACCAACCACGGTGTGCACGCCGTGCACCAGAATATGATCCACGGCCTCGTCCACGCTTTGCGACGAACCGTATTCCAACGGCCCGAACAGTTCCGGGCGCGCGCCGAGGCGTTCCAGAGACTCGCCCAGCAGCCGGGCCACGCCCCCCTGCGTGGTTCCGGGCAGCAGCACCAGCACGCCCTGCCCGGGCCGGGTCATGGCTCCCATGCCATGAGCAAAATAATCGACGGTGCGCTCAAGATCGCCCCGCGTATGAAAAATTCGTTTGGGTTCGCCCGTGGTCCCGGAACTGCGCAAAGTCACGATGCGCGCAATCTCGTCGCGAGAAACGCACAGAAACGCGTCCGAATCCCGTTGCAGGTCCTCGGGCCGGGTCACGGGCAAGGCGGCAAGGTCGTCCATGGTCGCGATGGCCTGCGGCTCCGCGTGCGCAAGCCGCCGGGCATAGAACGGACTGTTTTCCCGGGCATGGGCCACGGTGCGCCGCACCTGCTCCAACTGCCACGCGGCAAGGCTCTCCGGCGTGGACGCACCGCCCGTGCGCCGGGCCAGCCATTGGTCCAGCAGCGGATTGCTCATGCCTTTTCCCACGAATCCGCGCCCGGTGCCGGACGGTACAATGTCTCGCCCCGCATGGAGCTGAGGTTGTAGGCGCAAAAGGGCACCAGCTTTCCGCCCGGCCCGGCAATATGGATGCAGCAGCCCCGAACCCGGTCGAGATCCATGGTCCACGCGTCCTGAAAGGCCATGCCCGACACCGCCAGCATGTGCGTGGAGGCCCGGGCCAAAAAGCGGTCCAGATCGTCCATGGGCTTGTCCTGCAAGGTCACGGCTGCGGGCGCTGCCCATTGGCGGCTCACGAATCCCTTGGACTTGTCCGCGCCCTTGCGGGCCTCCTGCGGCTCGGACGAACAGGAACACCCGCCCCGGTTGGCGGACACCCGCTTGAGCGAACCGTCCTCCATGACCAGATAATTGGCATGGAACGAGCACTGGTGATGTTCGCACCCGGGCGGCAGGAAATCTTCGGTGCGGATGGCCCCGCCGGTCTGCTCCTCCAACCCGGCCATGACCTCGGGCAGGGTGATGCGCGCTCCATCGTCCGGCTGGGCGGGATAGCGACCAAAATAGCTCACGGGCTGAAAATGCACGCCGCGCACGCCCGGCGCATGGTCCACGGCCAGTTGCAGAATGCCGCCCAGATCGTCCGCATTCACGCCCGGCACCACCGTGGGCACCAGCACCACGCCGATGCCCGCATCGATGAAGCGTTTGAGCGCGGTCATTTTCTCGTCCAGCAAAGCCTGACCGCGCAGGGACTCGTAGATGTCGTCACGCGTGCCGTCGAACTGAAAAAACGCCGAATCCAGCCCGGCCCCGGCCAGCCTCGCGGCAAAGTCCGGCTCCAGCGCGACGCGGCGGCCGTTGGTGTTGAGCTGCACAAAGGGAAAGCCCATGTCCTTGGCCGCGCGGACCATGGCGCACAGGTCCGGGTGCACGGACGGCTCGCCCCCGGAAAACTGGATGTTGCACTTGCCGGAAACGCGCATGATTCCAGCCAGAATGTCGCGCACATCGTCCACGGTCCTGTCGGGGCGCGCCTGTTTTTCCCCGGCCACGGCAAAGCAGACCGGGCAGTGCAGGTTGCAGCGCTCGGTGATCTCGATGATGGCCGTGCAGGTATGCTGCGCATGGTCCGGGCACAGGCCGCAGTCAAACGGGCAGCCCCTGTCCCGGCCCGTGACGGGCTGTTCGGGATAGGAAGGAATCTTGGTCCGCTGCCAATGCTCCAGCGCGGGCCTGCCGCGCCAGACCACGGCGCGAAATTCGCCGTGCTCCGGGCATTGCTTGACCAGATACACGTCCTGACCCTGCGTTTCGTGCCGCGCCGGGATGCGCGCAAGGCAGACAGGACAGACACTCTCGCGGTCAAAATCCATGGTCGTCGTCCCTGCCCAGCGAGGGGTCGAATCCGTTTTCCGCCAGAATGGACCGCACCTGCGCATAGGTCTCGTTCAGCAGCGCACCGCACACGGACTGGTCCGGCGCGGAACAGTTCCCGCCCGTGATCTCGCCGCAACCGATGCCGCCGAACTGCCCGGCGCAACGCTCCCGGAACCACTGGTTCAACTGTTCCAGCATCAGGGCCAGCCGTTCGTCGGGCTGTTCCATGTCACCACCCTTGCCCGCATGCATTCCCAGCACGCAGGCCGCGCCGGAAAGCACGCCGCAGGTTCCCGCGCAATCGCCCATGCCGTGGCACAGGCCCGTCATGGCCCGCAGCAGGTCCGGGTTGTCGCGGCCCATCTCGTCGAGCGCCAGCTTCACGAATATCTGGCTGCAGCAATACCCAGCCCCGGAAAGGCGCAACAATTCCAATCCCATATCATCAAGCATCGTCGTTCCTTTTTTGGGCCAAAACCAGCATGTAGCCGGACGGTGCACCGCAGGGCGAACCGCCCGCCAGCACCATGCGCGCGGCCAGTTCCCGAAGCAGCCCGGAATGGTCCTCACGCGTCCTGATTGAAAATCCGGCCCTGCTGGCCATGTCCGTCAACTGACGGGCGTCAAAGGCGTTGCCCGCGCAGCCGCAGGCCTGTCCGTCAGCGCATTGTTCATGCTCGAGGGCGTGCAGGTCGGCCACGGCCAGATATCCGCCCGGCCGCAGCACGCGGTAAAACTCATCCAAGGCCTTTCGAGGGTTGGTCAGCAGGGAAAGCACGCATTCGCAAAAGACCATGTCCATGACTCCAGAGGCCACGCCAAGGCTTGTGCCCTCGGCGCAAAGCACGGGCAGCGCCCGGGCCTCGGCCAACTGGTCTGCGCTGTTGTCCGCGCCGATGGCAAACGCGCCGAAACGGGACCGCAACCGGCGCACCGTGGCCCCGGTGCCGCAACCGACGTCCAGCACGCGCGCGCCCGGCGCAAGTCCGGCCAATGCCGCGGCCCGGTCCGTGAGCGCAAAACCGCCCGGGCGCAATGTCTCGCCCGCGGCCACCCGCATGTACGGCTGTTTCCAATGTGGAATGCGCACATTCGTGGTCAGGCTCACTTGTCCTCCAGCAGCTTCTCCACTTCCAGCATCTTGCCCATGGCCAGCGCCTCGGGAATGAGCACGAACCCGCACTTGGCACAGCGGGGCAATTCCACGGTAAAACGGCTGTCCAGATATTCCAGATCCACCGGAGCCGGAACCAACGGTTCTCCGCAGGCGTCGCAGGACCAACCCTGCGCGTCCGCCTCGGGCACTCGAATCACGCTCATGCCGCACCTCCCGCCACGCGCATGCGGTGGCACCATGCATTGTGTACCAGATAACCGTCGCCGGTTTCCTCGAATTCCACCCAATAGGTCACGGCCACGGGCCGGAACACGGCGCGGTAACGCCCGCTCTGCGCATAAACCAGCCGTCTGCCCGTTTCCCGTGCACGCAGCAGGGTCTTGCGCACGTCGCTCTCCAGAATCCGCCGCTGTTCCATGGTGGCCAGACACGCTTCGGTAAAGGAAACCGCAAGCTCCTCGTAGGGCTTGGGCGGATCGCCCGGCTCGCGCCACAGGTCCGTCAGCAGGCCTTCGCGCAGATGCGCGCGGTTCTCGCGGCGGCGGGAATATCCGGGAGCGGGCCGCGCTGCCAAGTCTCCGGCCGACGGGTCCGGAAAAAGAATGTCCAACACATGGCTGATGCGCGCACCGCCCTTGGCCAGCATGTCGCGACACATGGCGCAATAGGTCACCAGCTCGCCGGGCAGGGAATCGGCGCGTCTTTTGGCCACGTCCGCGCCCAGCTCCGGGTTGGCCTCGGCCAGAAGCCCGCCAAACCCGCAACACTCGGTCAGGTTGCCGCTCATGTCCGCCTCGCGCACGCGCACGCCAACGGATTGCAGCAAACCTCTGGCCTGTTGCCGAATTTCCGGCTCGTACCGCGTGGTGCAGGGGTCATGCACGGTCAGCTCCATGTCGGCACCCTTCACGGATTCGGGAACCCCGGCCCCCTGCAACACCTGCCACAAATCGACCACCGCTGCCGCAGGCAGGGCGTTTTGCAACATGCCCTGACAGGTTGGGCAGGCACAGACGATCGCTGGGCGGCCCAGCGACTCCCACTGGCTGCGAAGCTCGTCCATGGACCGCTCGTATTCGCGCGTTCTGCCGGCCCAATGCGCCGGAGCACCGCAACAACGCAGCATGATGCCCATGGCCGGGATATGCGCACGCAGATGATCATAGGCCGCGCGCACGGCCGCAGGCCGCGAGGCCGTCAACTGGCAACCCGGAAAAAACAGGTGCGTGCTGGTCTTTTCGCCCGGCGCATGACGCGCCAGGGCGCAGTCCGGCCCGTTGGCGAAATGCATGTCGCGCAGGGCGAACTCATGGGCCGAGGGCGGCATGTTGCCCTGTTCCACCAATTCGCGCCGCGCCTGCAGGCAGAGGTCTTCCATGGAAAAATCACCGGGGCACAACTCCTCGCACAATCCGCACATGGTGCAGGAATTGATGAGCGTATTGGCTTGGCGCGTGCCCATGACTATGGACTGGTTGTTGTAAATCTGCCGCGCATAGACCTTGGGATACGACCCGAACCGCGCCAGATATTCGCAATGCTTCACGCACTCCAGACATTCGCAGCGGATGCAGCGCAGTCCCTCGGCCCGGGCCTGCTGCGCATCGTATCCCTGCTCCGGAACCGGCTCGGGCGCGACCTCGGCCACGTCGTCCACATTGGTAAAGAGCTTGCTGGGATACGGGTCTTCGCGCTCCCGCCCGGCCACCATGGACGCGCCCTGCATGAACCGCTCTGCGGAAAGCGCGGCCTTGCGGCCGGACGCGGCCTGAAAAACATGCTCGTCGCACTGCCCGGCCACAAAAACACCGGGCATGTTCGTGCCCAAGGTCATGGTGTCCGGCTCGCCCAGCCCCAGTCCTTCGATGTCCTGCTCGGCACAGTCCACGATTACGGCGTCGAACTCCTCCAGCAGGGCCTGCAACGACTCGGCTGTCATGGCCACGGGAGCCTGAAAATCCGCTCCCAGTCTGACCATGCGTTCCAGTTCCGCGTCCAGTACGCCCGCAGGCAGCGGCGAAGCGCCTTCACGGGCCAGATCAAGACCGGGCCGCTCGGAATGCAGCACCACCCTGATACCCTTGCGCACCAGATCCCAGGCCGCGCTCAGCCCCGCCAGCCCGCCGCCCAGCACGCAGACGCGCTTGCCCTTTGCGGGCATGGGGATGGTCCGGGCGGCCCTGCCGCCCTGTTCGGCACAAAAACGCTCCAGGGCCGGAATGTTGATGGCACCGCCTTTGGCGGAACGCACGCAGGCCTCCATGCACGGGCCGTGGCACAGCCGCGAAAGCACGCCGGGCAACGGCAGGGTGCGCGCCAGCACGGCCCAGGCCTTGTCCCAATCGCCTTGGCCCATGAGCGAGCAAAAGGCGCGGGCGTCCACATGCAGCGGACAGGCCGCCGTGCAAAACGGCGGTTCCTCCTGAACGCATTGCGCTTCCAGTTTCCTGAGATCAGCCTGTTCCATGGGCGCGGCACTCCATAAAAAAATCGGGGCGGCGGTTCGCAAAAACCACCGCCCCGTGTTGTCGGTTCGTCAATTAGCCCTTGAGTCCGGCAAGGACCTTTTCCGGGCGTGCGGGCAGTTCACGGATGCGAACGCCGCAGGCATTGTAGATGGCGTTGATGATGGCCGGGTGCGGACCGCACAACGGCACTTCGCCCACGCCGGACGCGCCGAACGGGCCGTCGGGACGCGGGGTTTCCACGTAGATGATGTCCATCTTGTCCGGAATCTGCTTGATGTACGGGAATCCGGCACCCGACATGGTGGAGTGCTTCTTGATGTCCTCGTAATCTTCGGTGAGCGCAAGACCGATGCCCTGTGCCATGCCGCCGTAAATCTGGCCGTCCACCAGCAGGAAGTTGTTGACCTTGCCGATGTCGGCAACCATGGTCATGCCTTCCACTGTGGTCTTGCCTGTGGCGGTCTCCACGGCAACCTCGGCCAGGAACGCGCCGTACATGTAGCAGCAGAACGGGTTGCCCTGTCCGTTTTCGTCGCAGTTGTTGGCCGGGGCCGTGAACTTGCCGAAGTAGCGCAGTTCCTTTTTCTCGGCCACCATTTCATCATAGGTGCGGAAGCTTCCGTCCGGCTTCTTCATGGCCGCAACCAACTGCTCGCAGGCATTCTTGATGGCCTGTCCGACCATGACCTGCGAACGGCTGCCGCCGGCCGGGCCTGCATTGGGGGCGAGGCTGGTATCGGCCATGATCAGGTTGATCTGATCCGGCGTGATGTTCAGGGGACGCAGGGCTTCGTGAGCCGTGCCCAACGTGCCCATGTCCGCGCCCTGACCGTGGTCGCCCCAGCAGGAATAGATGGTCACGGTGCCGTTTTCGTTCAGCTCGGCATCGGCTTCGGCGGTGTCCGGGCCGTCAAGGCCGGAACCGTAGATGCCGAGGGCAATGCCCACGCCGCGTTTGATTTCGTCCGTGGAATTGGCCTCGGCCTTTTTCTTGGCTTCTTCATAGACCGGACGCAGCTTGTCGAGCATCTCGGGCAGGCTATAGACTTCGGGGTCCTGTCCGGTGGGTGTGGTGGAACCCTTGCGGTACACGTTCTTGTAGCGCAGTTCCAGCGGGTCCATGCCCAGCTTTTCGGCCAGTTCGTCCATGAGCACTTCGGACGGGAATTCGGCTTCGGGTCCGCCATAGCCGCGGAACGCCGCGCCCCACGCGTGGTTGGTGCACACGGTGCGGCCTTCGCCGCGGATGGCCGGGATGTCGTAGCCCGCGCCGATGAACTGCGCGCCGCGCAGGGTCAGCAGATCGCCGAATTCGGAGTACGGGCCGTGGTCCACGGTCCAGTCGCTCTCCATGCCCAGCAGCTTGCCGTCCTTGGTGGCGGCCATGCGCACGGAGGTGAACTGCGGCGAACGTTTGCCGGTGTAGGTCTGCTGCTGATACCAGTCGTAATTCAGGAAGCAGGGGCGTCCGGTGGCCAGTGCGGCCGCGCCCACCAACGCTTCCATGGTCGGGGAGAACTTGTACCCGAAGGTGCCGCCCGTGGGGTTCTGGACCATGACCATGTTTTCCGGATCCATGCCCAGTCCCGGAGCGATCATGAACATATGCAGATGCACGCCGATGGACTTGGAGTGGATGACCAGCTTGCCTTCGTCGTTTTCATAGGCAAAGCCCACGTCCGGCTCGATGGGCATGTGCGGCTGGCGCTGGGTGTAGTAGTCGCCTTCGATGACCACGTCGGCCTTGTCGAAGATGGGCTTGGTGTCCTCGCCCTTGGCGACCTTCTGTTCATAATAGACGTTGGGCGTGCCCGGATGAATCTCGATGGCGTCTTCGGCCATGGCGGCCGGGGCGCTCATGTATTCGGGCAGCTGTTCCAGCTCCACCTTGACCTTTTTGGCGGCTTCGCGGGCGTGCTTGTCCGAGTCCGCGCAGACGATGGCGATGGCGTCGCCGTACTGGAAGATCTTTTCGTCGCAGAGAATGGGACGATCCCAACCGTCACCCTTGTTGGTGGGGAAGGTGATCAGGCCGGTGATGCGGTTCTTGCCCTTGACGTCCTTGTGGGTGACCACCTTGAAAACGCCGGGCATGGCCTCGGCTTCGCTGGTGTCGATGGACAGGATTTTGGCGTGGGAAACTTCCGCCTGCGCCAGCGCGCAGTGCAGGGTTCCCTGCGGCAGGCGCAGACCGATGTCCGCACCGAAGTCCCATGTGCCGGTGACCTTGGCAACCGCGGTGGGGCGGGGATACTTGGTGCCCCAGATGCGGCCGTCTTCGGGAATCTTGAACAGCAGGTCGTCCATGGTCTTTTCGCCGCGCATGACCTCGGCCGCGGCCATGACCGCGTCCACCAGCGGCTTGTAGCCGGTGCAGCGGCAGGCGTTGCGGTGTTTCTGGAACCAGTCGCGAACTTCCTCGCGGGTGGGCGAGGGGTTGGATTCCAGCAGGCCCACGGTGGAGACGATGAAACCCGGGGAACAGAATCCGCACTGGGCGCCGCCGTAGGCGATCCACGCCAGCTGGATGGGATGCAGGTTGCCCGCCGTGCCCACGCCTTCGAGGGTGAGAATCCGGGCGCCGTTCTTCATCTTGCCCCATTTGCGGGTGCAGGAACGAATGACCTTGCCGTCCAGAATCACGGTGCAGCTGCCGCACTGTCCCGTGGAACAGCCCACCTTGACGCTGGTGAGCCCGAGGTTTTCCCGCAGGACCAGAGCCAAGGACTTGTCGGCCTCGGCAATGACCATGCGTTCGACATCATTCACTTTGATTGTTCTCTTGATCATCCGAAATCCTCCTTGTTCGGATTTACGCATTCAGACTATCGTCACCCCTTCAGGGGCAGTATTGCTCTAACCGGCCTTGCCAAACGGACAGACCGGGAATCGGCACGTATCGCACCCCGCGCAAAAACCGCCGTGGCCAAGGGCCACGATGTCTTCACGGGTGACCTTCTCACCCACCAGCAGTCGGGGAACGACGAGATCGTAAATGGAGGCGCGGTAGTACATGACGCACCCGGGCAGGCCCACGATGGGCACGCCGTCCAGATAGGCGAGCATGAACATGGCACCCGGGAACGTGGGCGAGCCGTAGGTGACAACGTCGGCCCCGGTGGCGCGGATGCTGGCCGGGGTCTGGTCGTCCGGGTCCACGGACATGCCGCCCGTGAGCACCACCATGGTGGCTCCGTTGTCGATGAATTCCAGAATGGCGTCGCGGGTCATGTCCGGCTCGTCGCTGACGAAAACCTGCCCGGCGATGGTGGAACCCATGGATTCGAACTTGCGGCGCACCACAGGGCCGAAACGGTCCCGGATGCGGCCATGAAAAACTTCGCTGCCCGTGGTGACAACGCCCACATTGAAGGGCAGAAACGGCTTGACCCGAAGCACCGGGCCGGTCTCGCTACAGATCTCCTCCACCCGGCGCACGCGCTCTTCGTCCACCACCAGCGGAACAACGCGGGTTCCGGCCACCTCGCGCGGCTCGGTCACCAGCAGGCCGTTGTGCATGGTGGCCACGACCACTTCCTCCACCGAGTTGACGCGGTTCAGGGCTGCAACGTCCACGCGCAAAAGCCCGGGCGAGGCGGTCATGTTGATGCGGCCCTCGCTCACGCTGCTCAGGCTCAGGCCCGGTCCGGCCACGGCATTGGCGATGCGCCGCGCCGCTTCGTTTTCATGCAGCTGGCCCTCTTCGAGGTCCAGCACGTAGATGTGTTCCTTGCCTATTTCCAGAAGCAGGGGAATATCCTGCTCGCTGATGACATGCCCCTTGCGAAAGGCCGGTCCCTTGGACTCTCCGGGAACGATCCGCGTCATATCATGACACAGGACCATTCCCACGGCCTCCTCCACTGCTACCGTTTTCATGTTCACCAAACTCCGTGATATCCTCCCGAACAACGCCGTCGAACGAGGCTGACCGGGAGATCTTTTTTCGTTATTTTCAAAAAAAATAATAATTATTTCAATATAATATTATTATTATGCCCCAAAAGACATATTCGGTCAATGACCTTTTTAATATGTTCTGCACAGCACGATGACAAAAGGCGGCGCAGGAGAACTCCTGCACCGCCCGGTGAAATCGAGTATGCGTATGAAAGGCTAGCTGCTCATGGGGCAAAAACGGTCCCAGCCCATGAGATCGCAGGCCGCCGCAATGGTGGTGCCGTAAAAGAGCACGGGCGCGCCTGTCACGCCCCGGCCTTCGGCGTCAATGAAGTTGTCGATGGTGGCATTGGCCAGCGTGGTGCCGGTGACCATGAGCAGTTCGGCCCATTCAATGGCTTCGGCGGCCGCTTCCGGGCCTTCCACAAGCACGCCGCGCCGCGTCTGGCCGATGTTGTCCGGGTCGAGATCCAGCACCCGCAATTCGAACTCCCTGCCCACGGATTCGATCATAGCGGGCTGAAAGCCCACATGGGTTATGCGCGGCTTGCCGTAGGTTTTCCGAATGTAATCGGGCAACTGCGCGGCACAGTCGTGCGGGCCGTTGTCCCTGCAATGCACGGTGTTTTCCGATTGCCCGATGCTACGCATGGCCGCATTGAACGCGGCCACGAACACGGCGCGGTTGAAATTGGAATCCAGCGGCAACTGCGCAATTTCGCCCAACGTGGCGCTGTGCGTGCCGAAGTCGTCGGTAAAGGCCTGCCCGCGGGCATCGCCCACTCCGGCCTCCATGAGTTTTTCCTTGCCCTTCTGGATGGGAAAATCCCCGCCGCCCGGATCGCCGATGGCCTGTTCCACACTGAGCGGGCCGGTGACCACCCGCACGCTCTGTCCCAGAATATCTTCCTTTTTCCATATTTCCACGGCCCTGTCCCGGACCGCGGCAAGAATCTCGCTCATGTCTACTCCTTGTATTCCGTTACCTGTCAAACTGCGGACAACCGCCTGAGCGCCGCGTACAGGGCAAGGGAAACCACCCCGATGACGCAGGACAGTACAATGGCCCGGTCGAATTCGCCGCTGAATACGGCGTTGTATATCTCCAAAGACAACGTGTTGGTCTTGCCGATGACGTTGCCGCCCAGCATGAGGGTCATGCCCACCTCGCCCAGGCAGCGTCCCAACGCCAGCAGCCAGCCGGCCAGCACGCTGCGGCGCACGTTGGGCAGCAAGACCTGTGAAAAAGTCTGCCATTCGCTTTTGCCCAGCACGTATGCGGCCTCGGCCAGCTTGCGACCATGACCGCGCAGGGCCGCCTCCACGGGTTTGACCATGAGCGGCAGCCCGGCCACGAACGAGGCCAGCACCACGCCCGGAAAGCTGAAGACCAGTTCCGCTCCGGTCAGCCTTCCCACCGGGCCGTCCCTGCCGAAAAAGAGCAGCAGGGCGAACCCCGTGGCAATGGGAGGGAAAACCAGCGGCAACGTAACCAGAAAATCCACAACCGGCCGCAGGCGCGACCGGCTGCAGGTGAGATAATAGGCGATGAGCACCCCGGCCACAAGCAACAGCACCCCGGCCACAGCCATGACCCGGGCAGTTAGCAGCAACGGCCCCCAGGTCGAGGCGTCAAGCAGGATCGCCTGCCAGGACACGGGTTACAGTCCGTTTTCCTGAATGATGCTGCGGGCCTTGTCCGTTTTCAGAAAACGGAAAAAATCCGCGACCCGCTCGGGATGGGCGGCATTGTTCAACTCCCCGGCAATGATGTCGATGGGGTCGTAATATTGCTGCGGCACCTCGATGAACCCGCCCAACGAATCGTGCACGTTCAGGGCATGGGTCAGATTCAGGAATCCGAGGTCCACCTCGTTGATGCTCAGATAGGAAAACACCTGCGGCACGGTGGCCACCACCACGATGTGTTTTTCCACCTCCGGCAACAGCCCGGAACGTTCCAGATACTGGTGCGCGGCCCGGCCATATATGGCCCGGACAGGATCGGGATGGGCAATGCGCTTGGCCGAAGAGGCCGTGAGCAGAGCCGCGGGATCATTGCCGCCGCTCGCATCCTTGGGCCATGCCAGCACAAGGCGGCCACTCCCCAATTCCATGGTGCGGGCAAAATTCAGCTTGGCGCGCGAAAAAAAGAACCGGGCCCCGATGACCATGTCCACGGCGCCGCTGTTCTTGGCCTGGGCCGTGACCCGGCCCATGTTGCCATACACGAGCTGCACGTCGTTGCCGGTCTCGGTCTTGTAGACCTTGGCCAAGGCGTTGACCATTTTCTTGTATCCGCCGCCCGCGGCCAAAACCATGTTTTCTCCGGCAAAAGCAGGCGCGGCAAACAGAACCAGCGCCACCACCATGCATAGAAAGCGTTTCATATGTAACTCTCTTGATTTATGGAAGTATTCATACTGCGCAAGGAACACATCTGGCCGCTGAACCAATCCGGCGACACCCGGCCATGGTCCACGGCCAGAATGGAATCGCCCAGATATTCGGCCTCTTCCAGATCGTGCGTCACGTGCAGCACGGGAATGTCCAGTTCGTCCTTGATATCCCGCAATTCGCTGCGCAGGCTGCGCCGGGTCCCGGCGTCCAGCGCGGAAAACGGCTCATCCAGCAGCAGAAGCACGGGGTCGCGGGCAAGGGCCTGGCAAAATGCGGCCCGCTGGCGTTCGCCCCCGGAAATGGCCGAGGGACGCTTGTCCGCAAGGTGGCTGATGCCGAACAGGGTCATGAGTTGTTCCACGCGCCCCGGGTCCGAGGCGGCAAAGGCCACGTTCTTGCGCACGTTGAGGTGCGGAAACAGCGTGTATTCCTGAAAGACCAGCCCGAGCCGACGTTTGCGCGCATGCATGAACACGCCCGCGTCCGTGTCGGTCCAGCAGGTATCGCCCAGACAGACCCGCCCGGCATCGGGCCGTTCCAGCCCGGCGATGATGCGGATCAGCGTGGTCTTGCCCGCACCGGACGGCCCCACGATGGCCGTGAGCGTTCCCGCCTCGCAGGTAAAATCCACGTCAAGGTCGTAATGGTCGAGCTGCTTGCGTACGGCCACTTGCAAGATTGACGGCGCTGTCATGAACGCCTCCCGTTGATTCGGTTGATGATGAGTAGAACCACGAAACTGACCGGCACCAGCGCGGCGGACATGAGGAACGCGTCGTCGAACCGAAGCGCTTCCACGGCCTCGAAAATGGCCACGGACGCCACCTTGGTCTCGCCGGGAATACTCCCGCCGACCATGAGGATGACCCCGAACTCGCCCAGACTGTGGGCGAACACCAGAATCGAAGAGGCGGCCAGCCCGCCGAGGCTGTTGGGAATGATGACCCGCACAAAGGCCTGTGTGCGCGTAAGCCCCAGTATGGCTGCGCTTTCCAGCAGCCTGTGGTCCAGCTTTTCAAAGGCGGCGCGCAGGGGTTGAACCGCAAACGGCAGGTTGAACACCAGCGAAGCCAGGAGGATGCCCATAAAGCTGAACACAAGCCTTTGTCCGGTCATGTTTTCCCAGAACATGCCCAGCGAGCCGTGCGGCCCCATGATCACCAGCAGCCAGAACCCCAGCACCGTGGGCGGCAGCACCATGGGCAGGGATACCAGCGCGTCCACCGCGCTCTTGCCCGCAAACCGGCCAAAGGCCAGCATGCAGGCGATGGGAGCTGCGATGAACGGGATGATCAGCATGGTCCAGAAGGCCAGCTTGGCCGAAAGGTAAAACGGCTCCCATTCCATGCGTTACTTGTACCCGTACTTTTTCTTGATGGCAGCGACCTCGTCGGAGCCGAGAAACTCCACGAAACGGGCCACGTTCTTGTTGTTTGCGGCCTTTTTGAGCACGCAGGCGGCCTGCACCACGGGCGGGGCCAGTTCGATGAGCGTGTAGCAGCCCTTCTGGCCTTCTTCGGTAAAGACAGAAGAAAAGGCACACAGGCCCACGTCGGCAGCGCCGGTGGACGCATACTGGAACACCTGAGCGATGGACTGGCCGTAGACCAGTTCGGACTTCATCGATTCCCACAGCCCCGCGGATTTCAGCGCGTTCATGGCCGAGGTTCCGTAGGGAGCGGTTTCCGTGTTGGCGATGGCGATCTTGGAAACGGACGGGTCCTTCAGCGCGCTGGTCCATTCCATGGCGCAGAGGTTCTTCTTCTTGGTCCAGAGCACAATCTGGCCCTTGGCGTACACAAACGGCTTTTCGCAAAGCTCTTTGGCAAAAAGGGCTTCCGGACGGCGCTGGTCCGCGGCCAGGAACAGGTCGAAAGGCGCGCCGTTGATGATCTGTCCGTAAAGTTTGCCGGTGGACGTGTAGGTGGCCTGCACGGTCAGCCCGGTCTTGGCCTCGAACGCGGGGATGATTTCCTTCATGGCGGGCATGAAGTTGGCGGCCTGCGCCACCATGATGTCCGCCGCGAAAACCGAGGACGGCAGCAACAGAACCAGAGCCAAAACAATGGAAGCAATGCGTTTCATTCCAATCTCCTTTATATCGTGCGTAATTTACAACACCCGCCCGTCTTGATATGTAGATACAACGCTGCCCAACCTCAACCGAGTCACGCCTGCTGGAAAATCCGTGACCCACGGCAACCACATGAACGCATCCGACAGCAATCTGGCACCCAGTGAAATTTTCACGGTTCCCGAAGGAATCAGGCTGCTCAGCCCCGAACAGGCGGCCCGGCTGGAAGCCGCATTCGACATCTGGCGCGGCACGGCTTCCCGTGCAGACCATATGCGCGCCCGCGAACGCATGCGCCTCATCTTCCTGCTGCTGCGCCACACCGGAGCGCGATTGGGCGAGGTGCTGGCTCTGGACCACGACAGGGATCTTGACCTGACGCAGGGCACGGCCCTGTTCGGCAAAAACGGCAACACGCGCGAGGTTCCCCTGCCGCAGGGGCTGTGCCGGGAACTGCGCCGGGTGCTGGAAAGCCCCATGGCCGCAGGCAGCCAGGGCCATTTCCTGAATGCAGACCAGGGACAGGTGCGCCGCGCCTTCTATGCCCGGGCAGACCAATGCGGCGTGCCGCGCGAACTGGCCACAGCCCGCGTGTTGCGCAATACCCGCGCCGTGGAAATGCTGCGCAACGGCGTACCCCTGGCCGTGGTGCAATCCGTGCTCGGCCAGTCTTCCCCGGAACTCACCGCCGTGCTGCAACGCTATTCCAGTCAGGACGCTTCCCGCATCGTGCGCAGGCTGGCAATGGACGACCTCCGCGACAAGACCAGCGCACGCAACACCTTTTCCTGCCGGGTCACGGACATCGTTCGCGATCCGGTCATGGCAGAAATCATGCTGGAAACCGCCCACGGGCAACGCCTTTGCGCGGTCATCACAACGGAAAGCCTGAACACGCTGGCGTTGCAGCCGGGAACCACTGTGGCCGCCTCGGTCAAGGCCCCGCTGGTGGCGGTCTGCGCCAACCCGGCCCACACCGGGGGCTCCCGCCGCAACCGGCTGGACGCGACCGTGACCTCGGTGCGCTCCAATCCGGTCATCACGGAAATCAACGCCCGCACGAAGTTCGGCCAGAATGTCTGCGCACTCGTGTCCACCAAAACCGCGCAGATCATGGGCATACAGGCCGGGGACACGGCACGTTTCTCGTTCAAGGCCCTTTCCGTAATCCTGAACACCCTCTAGAGGCATCGCCATGCAGCAGCTTTATATCCTCCGCCACGGCCAGATTCCCCAGATCACCCCGCGCCGGTTCATTGGCTGCACGGACGTGCCGCTGGACCAAACCGGCAAAGAACAGGCCGCGGCCATGGGACAGGCCCTGAAAAACGTGCGGCTGGACAAGGCCGTATGCAGTGACCTGGGCCGCACCATGCATACTGCCCGGCTCGCGCTGGAACAACACCCCGCCCCGCTTGCGGCCGAGCCCATGCCCCTGCTGCGCGAAATCAACCTCGGCCGCTGGGAGGGAATGACCAAGGACGACGTCCGGGCCGCATTTCCCGGCCAATTTGAACAGCGGGGAAACGATCTGGGGGGGTTCGTTCCCGAGCAGGGCGAAAGCTTTGCGCAGGTGCAGAAACGGGCCGCCCGCTTTCTGGACATCATGAAAAACGAACCCGCCGACTCGGTGCTGGCCGTGACCCACGCAGGGTTCATACGCACCCTGCTCTGCCTTGTGCGACAAACGCCCCTTGACCGCCTGTTCGACATGGATCAGGACTACTGCCGCCTGACCCTGCTGACCCTTGACCACGGAAGCTGGCAGGTGCGTTTCGCCAACATGGACGCCCAAACGTTTTCCCGGCAAAACGCATGAAAGAAACCAAAAAAAATGTAATTCTCCCTGCTGATTTTTATTAGCTGATCACAAAATCACCAACGGTTCCGCACATATTGTCGCCAAAACTGAGTAAACGCTCAGTTTTGGCGATTTCTTTGACATTCGTGCCTTGCGCTTATAGGGACAAAGATACTGAGTGGTCACTCGGTTTTCCGACGCCACTCGGAGGAGATGCAATGAAAAAAAAGGAAGCAATTCTCAAAGTCGCCACCGTGCTGTTTGCAAACAAGGGCTACAGCGACACCTCCGTGCAGGAGTTGTCGCGCCTGACCGGGGCGGCCGAGGGAACCATATTCTACCATTTCGGTACCAAGGAGGGCCTGTTGCTGGCCATCCTGGAGCAGACCAGAAAATCCATCGTGCATCAGTTCGAGGAATTTCTGGAAGCCCGGGAGTTCAGCTCGGGATTGGACCGTGTGGAAGAAACCGTTTCCTTTTATTTGTATCTGGCGGGCTTTCTGGAGGATCAATTCCTGTTGTTGCACAGGCATCATGTATATCAATTTTCCGAGACCAACCCCGAATTCCGGAAGCATCTTGAGGAAATATACAACTGCCTGACCGACTTTTTCGAATGGGCGATCATCGCCGGACAGGAAGACGGGACCATAAATCCGGAATTGCATCCGAGAAAAACCGCGCTGATTCTTTTTACCATGGTGGATGGTCTTGTGAGGTTCAAGAACTATAATCTGTACGACGCAGGCGCATTGTTCAACGAGTTGATGAACGCATGCCGCACTCTGCTGCAGGCTACCCAGAGGAACAACTGATGGTTACGAAAATTTTTCCTTTCCTTGGCTGGTTCAAGGGCTACGACATGGCTTCGCTCCGGGCGGACGCCATATCCGGTCTCACGGTCGCCCTTGTTCTCATCCCGCAATCCATGGCCTATGCCCAGCTGGCGGGCATGCCCGCATACTACGGGCTGTATGCATCGTTTCTGCCCCCGCTCATCGCCGCCCTGTTCGGCTCCAGCCGCCAGTTGGCGACCGGTCCCGTGGCGGTGGTATCGCTCATGACCGCGGCTTCGCTCGAGCCGCTGGCCACAGCGGGCAGCGAGGGATACATCGCCTACGCCATCCTGCTGGCGCTCATGGTGGGCGGATTCCAGTTCCTGCTGGGCGTGCTGCGCCTCGGGCTGGTGGTCAACTTCCTGTCCCACCCGGTGGTCAACGGCTTCACCAACGCCGCAGCCATCATCATCGCCTCATCCCAGCTTTCCAAGATGTTCGGCGTATACGTGGACAAGGCCGAGCACCACTATGAAACCATCATCAACGTGGTCAAAAGCGCCCTGCACTACACGCACCTGCCCACGCTGGGCATGGGCGTGCTGGCCTTCGCCATCATGATCGTCCTCAAACGCATCAATCCCAAGATCCCCAACGTGCTGGTGGCCGTGGTCATCACCACGGGCCTGTCCTGGGGCCTCGGCTTCAATCACGATTCCAAAATCGCCCTGGACGCGATCAACGCACCCGAAGTGCAGCAGAACGTGCTGGCCTTCAACAATGCCGTGAAAAACATCGACGAACTGGCCACCCAGCGCACCGCGCTCACGGCCAGCCTTGAAGAGGCCCGGTCCGCCAAGGAGGTCGTTGCCGCGCTGGACGCGGAGCACGACCTCAGCGTGCTGAACATCCAGATATCCCGGCTCAAGCATGAAGCGCACCTGCTGCGCGAGGACCTGCGATCCACCCTGTTCGACGGCGTGGAGGACAGCGGAACCCTGCTGCTCTACCCGCAAGGTCAGGCGCCGCAGGGCATGGCCACGGACGGCCGCACCTGGCGCATCAAGGTGGGCAACACCGCGCTGGACACCGCATCCCTCCGGATCATGGGCGGCGGCGCCGTGGTGGGTACGGTCCCCTCGGGCATCCCGGCCATCGGCATGCCCAAGCTGGACCTCAAGATCATGCTGCACCTGATCCCGTTTGCGGCCATCATCTCGTTGCTGGGCTTCATGGAGGCCATTTCCATTGCCAAGGCCATGGCCGCAAAGACCGGCCAGCGCCTCGACCCCAACCAGGAACTCATCGGCCAGGGCCTTGCCAACATGCTCGGTGCCTGCGGCAAGAGCTACCCGGCTTCGGGCTCGTTCTCCCGCTCGGCGGTCAACCTGCAGGCAGGCGCGGTGTCCGGCCTCTCCAGCGTGTTCACCTCGCTCATGGTGGTCATCGTGCTCATGTTCTTCACCCCGCTGCTCTACCACCTGCCGCAGGCCGTGCTGGCCGCGGTCATTATGATGGCGGTCATCGGGCTGATCAATGCCTCGGGTTTCATCCACGCATGGAAGGCCCAGTGGTATGACGGCGCCATTTCCATCCTCTCCTTTGCCTGCACCCTGGCCTTTGCCCCGCATCTGGACAAGGGCATCATGGTGGGCGTGGTCCTCTCGCTGGGCGTGTTCCTCTACAAGAGCATGCGCCCCAAGGTGGCGGACCTCTCCCGTTCGGAGGACGAATCCCTGCGCGACGCCACGGCCCACGGCCTGCGCCAGTGCGAACATATTGCGGTGGTCCGCTTCGACGGCCCGCTCTTCTTTGCCAACGCCAGCTTCCTTGAGGACCAGATCACGGACCGCATGATGAACAACCAGAAGCTCAGGCACATCATCATCGTGGCCAACGGCATCAACGACATGGACGCATCCGGCGAGGAAGCGCTCTCCCTGATCGTGGACCGCGTGCGCAGCTCCGGGCTGGACATCTCGCTCAGCGGGGTCAACGAATCGGTCATGGCCGTGCTGGAACGCACCCACCTGCTCGAAAAGATCGGCAGGGACCATGTCTATCCGACAATGGAAACCGCCCTGTACGCCACCCATGAACAGGCGCACAAGGACGGCAGCGAAGATTCCTGTCCTCTCACCTCTGTCTGCCACCTCGCCTAGGCGCGGCACGAAAGGAGTATGAACATGTCCGTAATTACCGTATTCAACGGTCTCTTCTCCGAGGCGGGACTCGTGGTCAAGCGCGTGCTCGACGCCACGGAACACCGGCTGATCACCGATCAGGAAATCGTGGCCGACGCCGCCAAGCTCTCGGGCATGGCCGAATCGGCCATCACCCGGGCCTTTTCCTCGGGAGCGTCCGTATTCAACAAATTCAGCCATGAAAAAGAACGCGCCATTGCCTGGCTGCGGCTGGCCATGGCCCACAAGCTTGAAGACGCCGACAACCTGCTGGTGTCCGGTTTCGCCTCGCAACTGGCGGACAGGAAAATCAGCCATGTCATGCGCGTCTGCCTCATCTCCGACATGCAGGCCCGGCTCGCCGTGGCTGAAAAGCAGGAAGGCTATGCCGAAAAGCACGCCCACAAGCTGATCCACAAGGACGACGAAGACCGCGCTGCATGGGTCAAGGCCGTGACCGGTGCGGAAGACCCCTGGGCCGAATCCCTCTACGACATGGTGCTGCCCGTGGCCTCCACCGGCGTGGAACGCTGCGCGGACCTGATCATCGAACAGCTCGGCAACAAGGCGCTGGAAACCACCGACGCCAGCCGTCAGGCCGTGCGCGATTTCCTGCTGGCCGCCACCGTGGAAACCGTGCTGGCCGGAGAAGGCCACAACGTGACCGTGCGGGCGCACAAGGGCGAAATCACCCTGACCATCAACAAGCACGTGCTCATGCTGGAACGCCTTGAACGCGAACTCAAGGAGATCGTCTCCGGCGTGGACGGCGTGACCGGCGTGAACACGCAGGTGGGCAAGGGCTTCCACCAGACCGACATCTACCGCAAGGTGGACTTCGCCCTGCCGTCCAAGGTGCTGCTGGTGGACGACGAACGCGAATTCGTGCAGACCCTCTCCGAACGGCTGCTCCTGCGTGACATGGGTTCCGCTGTGGTTTACGATGGAGAGTCCGCGCTGGATCTCATGGAAGATGACGAGCCCGAAGTGATGATCCTTGACCTCAAGATGCCCGGCATCGACGGCATCGAGGTGCTCAGACGGGTCAAGAGTACCCGGCCCGGCATCGAGGTCATCATCCTCACAGGCCACGGTTCGGAAAAGGACCGCGAAGTATGCATGGAACTGGGCGCGTTTGCCTACCTGCACAAGCCGGTGGACATCGACGTTCTCAGCGAAACGCTGAAAAAGGCCAACGAAAAGATCAACCAGAACAGATAGCAACGGGAGACGGGTGGCGAAATGTCCTTTCTGAAGCGATTGATACCGGATTTCTGGGATACCAACCCGGACGCCGGACCGCACAAGAGCCTGTTCAACTACAGGCGCACATGGCGGCAGGCAATCGGCCTGCTGACCGTGGTGGCCCTTGTGCCGCTTCTGATCATGACCTTCATGGACTACAACGTCACCCGTCGTTCCCTGAAATCCGAAAACATCCTGCGTCTCACGCGGGTCACCTCCAACACGCGCCGCTCGGTGGCCTACTTTCTGGACGAACGCAAAAGCGCGCTGGAATTCATCGCCCAGCGCGAATCCGTGCGCAACCTGCGCAATCCCGAACGGCTGAAAAGCATCCTGCAGGGACTCAAAAGCAGCTTCGGCGGATTCGTGGACATCGGGCTCATCGACGGCAGCGGCAGGCAGGTGGCCTACATCGGCCCCTACGAACTGCAGGGCCGGGACTACGGGGAGCAATACTGGTTCACCCGCACCCGTGAAAAGGGTGCCTACATCAGCGGCGTGTTTCTGGGCTACCGCGACGAGCCGCACCTGATTGTGGCGGTGCGCTGCCCGGAAACCGGACCCGACGGTCCCTATGTGATACGCGCCACCCTGGACACGGCCCGCTTCAACGCGCTGCTGGCCTCGCTGGACCTCGCCCACGGCGGCGATGTGTTCATCACCAACCACAAGGGCACGCTCCAGACCCCTTCGCGCTGGCACGGCGACGTTCTCACGGACCTCGGCCTGCCCATGCCCGAGTATTCGTCCAAGACCACCGTGCTCGAAGCGCAGGAAAAAGACGGTACCGGCGTCATGGTTGGGTACGCGTTCATCACGGACACCCCGTTCGTGCTCATGGTGGTCAAGATCACCGAACAGGTCATGCAGCCATGGGAAACCATCCGCATGGAACTGCTCTGGCTGCTGGTGGTCAGCATCGTGGTCATTCTGCTGGTCATCGTGGGCGTGGCCACCCGCATGGTTTCCAAGATATTCATTGCGGACCAGACCCGGGCCAAGACCCTGCACCACATGGAACACACCAACCGCATGGCCTCCATCGGACGCCTTGCCGCGGGTGTGGCCCACGAGATCAACAATCCGCTGGCCATCATCAACGAAAAGGCCGGACTCATTAAGGACATCTTCACCTTCCGCGACGAATACGGCAAGGATGAACGGCTGGTGCGCAACGTGGACTCCATTCTCCAGTCCGTGCACCGTTGCGGCACCATCACCAAACGGCTGCTGAGCTTTGCCCGGCACATCGACGTGGCCATGGAACAGATTCATTTCAAGAAACTGGCCACCGAGGTCATCGGCTTTCTGCACAAGGAGGCCGAATACCGCAGCATATCCATCACCATGGATATTCCCGACGACCTGCCGGATTTCACCTCGGACCGCGGCAAGTTGCAGCAGATATTCCTGAACCTGGTCAACAACGCCTTCCAGGCCATGAACGACGGCGGCTCCCTGACCATCACGGCCCACAAGGCCGGGCCCAACGCGTTGCAGTTCACGGTGAGCGACGACGGCTGCGGCATCCCGGAAAACGACCGCAAACGCATATTCGAACCGTTCTTCTCCACCAAGAAGAAACGCGGCGGCACCGGGTTGGGCCTTTCCATCACGTACGGATTGGTGCAGGAACTGGACGGCACCATGACCGTGGCAAGCGAAGTGGGCAAGGGAACCACCTTCACCATCACACTGCCCATAACCCCCACAACCAACAAGGCTGAACAGGCATGAAAATACTGCTGGTAGACGACGAACACGAACTGGTTTCCGCCATGGCTGAACGGTTGGACATGCGCGGCATTCACGCGGAATTTTGCTGCTGCGGCACGGATGCCATTGAAATGGCCAAGGAAAAATGCTTTGACGTGGCCGTGCTGGACATGAAGATGCCCCGCATGAGCGGGCTTGAACTTCGGCGCGAACTCTCGGCCCTGTGCCCGGACATGCGCTTTGTCTTCCTTTCCGGACACGGGTCCGAAGAGGACTTCAAACAAGGGTGCGCCGAAGCCGCCTTCTACCTGATCAAACCCGTGGCCATCGAAGACTTGATGGAAACCCTGCGTAGAGTCATGGAGAAATAGCATGAGCGAATCATCCCGACGCGAAGACCTGAAATTCTTCGGCCGCGTAAGCGCCACCATTTCGCACGATCTCAAGAACGTGCTGGCGGTCATCAACGAAAGCGCAGGCCTGCTGGACGACCTGTGCATGCTGGCCGACAAGGGGCGGCCCATCGAGCCCGAGCGTCTGGTGTCGGTGGCCAAGTCCATACTGGGACAGGTGCGCCGCGGAGATTCGATCATCAAGAACATGAACACCTTTGCCCACAGCGTGGACGAGGACGTGCGCTCCATGGACATGGGCGAAATGCTGACGCTCATGAGCGAGCTGTGCCGCCGACCGGTGAACGCCAAGGGTGCCACGCTGGAAGCGCTGCCCGGAGAGGCCCATTTACGGGCCGACCCGTACGGCGTGGAGCGCGTGCTGCACGGCATGATACTCTGCGCGCTGGAGAGCGCACAGCAGGGCACGGCCCTGAAATTTTCCGCCACCACCGTGGCAGACGGCGTACAGGTCCTGCTCCAGGGATTGGAACAGGAACCCGCGCCCGACCAACAATTGCGAGAAACGGCCCAAGCCGTGGGCGCAACCCTGCACGCACACGGCAACGCGCTGGAGCTGACCCTCCCGCTCCGGCAGGCGTAAACGGGCAAAGAATACACTTCATTCAATCAAAGCCACACAAGGAGACCCCAGATGGCTGAAAAAGTATTGCTCATCGACGACGAAACCGATTTCCTGCAAAACCTTTCGGACCGCATGAACCTGCGCGGCATGGAAGTGACCACGGCACAGGACGGCAACGCCGCGCTGGACGCCGTGAATCAGGACTCGTTCGATGCCGTGGTGCTGGACCTGCAAATGCCCGGCATGGACGGCATCGAGGTGCTCAAGCGCATCAAGGCCGAGCGTCCCAACATGCAGATCATCCTGCTCACCGGGCACGCCTCGCTGGAAAAGGGCGTGGAAGCCATGCGGCTTGGAGCCATGGACTTCATGGAAAAACCCGCGGACATCAACTCGCTGACCGAGAAAATCCACAAGGCCCAGGCCAAGAAGATGCTGCTGGTGGAACGCGAGACCGAAGCCAAGATGAAAGAAATCATGGGCAGCAAAGGCTGGTAGCTCGCCCGCAACCATATTGCGTCCCGGACATGGGGCCTTGTTCCGGGACCTAAAAGGGCTTCAGGCGTTTGCCTGAGGCCCTTTATCTTTTTGCGGCCGCCCCTCGCCGAAGCAGGGTTGACACTGCTCCGTATTTTCTTCACAAAAGCGGCATCTTAACACGCCAAAGGAGTTTGGATGTATAGCCAGTCAATGGATCTTGTGCCCCATGTCGTGAACACCAAGGGCACCCCGCAGGTCTAAACTGTCCCCGCCGTATTCTGGTACGGCTTCCATTCGGCTGTTTTCAGCCTGTCCGATTTGTTTCGCCCGAAACAGGTCTTTTGTCGTGCCCGTGATTCACGCCATTCACCACTATGCATGAAACCGGCCGCCGGTTACCCACCGGCCGCCCTTGCTCACGAATCAGGGCCGATGCACGGCGTCGGCACGACAATACAGGTGAACCATGACCATATACGACAATACGGGCACGGACCCGGCACAACGAATCGACAGGCTCAACCAACTCGGATGGGACGACCTCTTCGAGCACCACCTCGCGACCATGGACCGACCGCACGCCCGCGTCGCCCGTGTTCTCAGCGCGCAACGCGGCCGTTTTCTGGTGGGCAACGGCCATGCGGAATGGCTCTGCGCCCCGGCGGGCAGGCTGCTGCGCAGGGAACAGCACCGCTATCCGGTCACCGGCGACTGGGTGCTCACAAAGGAAAGCGTCATAACCGAGGTCCTGCCTCGAAGGAACATGCTCTGCCGAGGCCGGGCTGGCGCACGGGGCAAACAGGACGAAACCGCCAGAAACGAACAGCCCATGGGCGCGAACATGGATACAGCGTTCATTGTCTGCGGGCTGGACCGCGACTACAACCTGCGGCGTCTGGAACGCTATCTGGCGCTGGTCTACAACTGCGGCATCGCGCCGGTGATCGTGCTGACCAAGGCGGACCTCGTTCAGAGCCCGGCAACGTACCGGCAGGAAGTGGAACAGATAGCCTTCGGCGTTCCCGTGGTGCCGACATCCATGACCGACCGCACCGGCGTGGACGAACTGCGCGTGCACTTCGGACACGGAAAAACCGTGATCATGCTCGGCTCTTCAGGCGCGGGCAAGTCCACGCTGGCCAACCTGCTGCATGGCAGCGACATCCAGGCCACGGCGTCCGTGAGCCAAAGCGTGGGCAAGGGCCGCCACACCACCACGGCGCGCGAACTCATCCCCATGCCCGGCGGCGGGCTGCTGATGGACAATCCCGGCATCCGCGAAATCGCCTTTTACACGGACGGCAGCGGCCTTGACGGCGCGTTTCCCGAGATACGGGAGCTTTCGGAATCCTGCCGCTTTGCCGACTGCACGCACCAGCACGAACCGGGCTGCGCCGTGCTCCGCGCCGTGGCCTCCGGCGACCTCGGCGAAGACAGGCTGGCCAGCTACCACAAAATGAAACGGGAAATGGAATACGTTTCGGCCCGCAGCGAAAAAAGCGCGGACCGCGTTGAAAAGGAACGCTGGAAAGACGTGGCCCTGCGCATAAAACGCATGAAAAAGAAACGCTAACCGCATAAAAAAGGGCCCGCACATCCATGTGCGGGTCCTTGATAAATACGGTCAGCAACAGACGCGGCGTGTTCCGCCCTACCGCTCGGTCAGGGCCAGCCGGACGCCGAGCGCAATGAGCACGGAACCGAGGCCGCGGTCCAGCCACACGCGCAGGGAACGGCTCCGGCGCAATTTTTCGGTCAACCTGTCGCTGCACAGGATCACCGGAGGCTCCACAAACGCGGCCACAGCGATGATCAGCACGCCGTGCAGCAAAAGCTGCGCCCATACGGGTCCGGCCCCTTCCACCACGAACTGCGGCAGAAATGCCAGAAAAAACGTGGCCACCTTGGGGTTCAGCAAATCGATGAACACGCCCTGGCGAAACACGGAGCCGATGCTTACGGACTTGCCGCGCTTTTCAACGAGCAGCGTCCCACCGTCCGAACGGATGGCCTGCACCCCGAGCCAGAGCAGATAGGCCACACCCGCCCACTTGACCACGGAAAAGGCCATGGCCGAACCGGCCACAATGGCCGTGAGCCCGAGCGCGGCCAGCAGCACGTGGCAGGAAGCGCCGGTCCAGATGCCGAGCATGGCGGCCAGCCCGGCCTTTTTGCCGCCCTTGACCGTGTGGCTCAGAATAAAGGCCATGTCCGGCCCCGGGGAAACGTTCAACAAAAAGGCTGCGGCCAGAAAGGCCGACCAGTGCGCAAGGGAATATTCAAACATGGAATCGATCCCGCGTTAGAAGACAGTCGAAGGGAAGGCAACCGAAACATTTTCAACGGGAGCTGTCAAACGGGGAGGCTTTGTGTTGCAACAGGGCTATTGTGTTGAGGTTTCCATATCACTTTTTTTATTCAGACCTTGGCTTTTTATAGACAGAGGAGTATATCAACGACAAATGAACATGCCGCAATACCATGAAATGATGATTCCCACAGTCAAGGTCATCGACGAGCTTGGAGGGTCAAGAACTATCCAAGAAATCGCTGAAGGAGGACCCCATGCACTTAAGTCATTACCAAGTACTTAACTACAAAAACATCGATGACTCTACTAAAATTGATACCGGGTCAAAGGTCACATGCTTTGTAGGGAAAAATGAAGCAGGTAAAACAACCCTTCTGCAAGCTCTATATCGGCTAAATCCAGTTGAAGAATGCACTTACGATGAAGTTCGAGACTACCCTCGTAAAAAACTTAGAGCTTACCAACGAAATGTTAAATCGGGTAAAGAACAAGTCGCAACTGTCTTAAAAACAGTTTTCACGTTGGACACATCGGACATCCATGCAATTTCTGAGGAACACGGAAGCTGTGTGTCGAAGGGAGCCAAACTTTCAGTCGATATTAAATACAACGGGAATCGAACCATAGGCCTCAGTGTCGACGAAGAAGAATGGCTGAAAAACTATATTAAGGACAAAAGGGCCTCCGAGGAAGAATCTCCAACAGTTAAAACAACTAAAGACATAGAATCCCAAATTGCAGCACTAGAAGCTCTGGAAGACCAAACCGTCGTTGCAGGATGGATTGATGAACTAAAGAATATTCAGGACAAAAGCCTGACAATCCACATATGGAACACAATTTTAGAAGACAGGATTCCAAAGATATTCTTTTTTGACGACTATCGAATCATGAAAGGTCAAGCCTCGTTAGATCAAATAACGGACTCTACAGATGACGGCATAAAGACCTTGAATGAACTACTTGCACTCGCAGACATCACACCTCAAGAGCTTCAACAAAACACTAACTACGAGCACCACAAAGCTAATTTGGAAGCAATCGCAAACGAGATCACAGATGACGTTTTCAAATACTGGAAACAAAACTCACAACTAGAAGTAGAATTTGATGTCAACAGGGCTCCTGGCAATAATCAAGCTGAGATATTCCATGTTCGAATCAAAAACAACAAACACAGAGTAACAGTTCCTTTTGATGAACGTTCCAGGGGTTTCGTTTGGTTTTTCTCTTTCTTAACGGCATTTAAAAAACTGTCTCAAGACCATTCGAACGTCATCATACTTCTTGATGAACCAGGGTTAAACCTTCACGCAAGTGCTCAAGCAGACCTACTTCGTTTTATAGAAGAGGTATTGGCAACAGATCACCAAATTATCTACACGACACATTCTCCATTTATGATCGACTCACAGCACCTTGAACGAGTTAGAACTGTAGAGGATTTGGAAGATGTAGGCGTTAAGGTCTCTTCTGACTGCCTGAGCGTTGACCACAACACAGTTTTCCCACTTCAAGCAGCAATGGGGTACAGTTTAGCACAAACATTATTTTTAGGTCCCAACTGCTTATTGGTAGAAGGACCTTCTGATCTTCTTTACATGCAAATCCTTTCTGAAGTGCTGCGAGATAAGGGACGAGAAGGTTTGAGTGACAAATGGGCTATTACGCCTGTTGGAGGAGCAGACAAACTCGCAACATTTGCAACGTTAATTGGTTCTAATGAACTAAATATATGTGTACTTATGGACATTACAAAGAAAGACCAACAACGAGTAGATAATTTGATTAAAAACCACTTCTTAACTCGTAAACAAATTATTGAACTCAACCAATTTACCAAACAGAAAGATGCTGACATTGAAGATCTTTTTACTCCTGGCGAATATATAAAGCTGGTTAAGAAAACATATCCGAAACTTAAGCAACTGACTGTCACAAAACTGGGCCAGCAGCCTAGAATCATTAAGCGGATTGAATCTTTTATAAAGTCTGAAAAGATTGATACTCCCTTCAACCACTTTAAACCCTCACAAACAGCCTTATCCGTTATTGGAAAAGACATCCCTGTTAGTGAAGAGACATTGGCTCGCTTTGAAGCAATGTTCAACAAGGTCAACATAATGCTCCCATAGTATGAACAAACACGCCCATAAATGACGATCAAAGCCAAACACAAATATATCTTCCATGGAAGCTCGTGCGCCCTAGAATTCATTGATGGCATTGACATAGACCTCCCCACCCACCTCACTTCTCAAATAAACCCGATAGGATAAACTCATCCAGCCGAAAGCCACAACAAAATAGAACATTCCAACCCTGCACGATTGTTTTCGAAGAATAAAACCGTATCTAATGGATGTGTCCGATGTTTTCCGGACCAGATAAAGCAAAAGGGCACTGACCTGAATGGTCAATGCCCTTGTACTTTCAAGTGGCGGAGCCGACGAGACTCGAACTCGCGGCCTCCGGCGTGACAGGCCGGCGTTATAACCAGCTTAACTACGGCTCCGCTCCTGCGCCGTATGGGTTGCCCCATCCAGCGTCGAGATGGGAATATGCCCACAGACGCGTGGATTGTCAACAGAATTTTCAAAAAAAATAACCACCAGATAATTACTCGGAATCATTCAGCTTATCATGGACTTTTCCGGCCAGAGAAGCCGTTTGCCCTTGCGGGTGAGCCAGCCGAGGGGCATGTCGTCAAAATACAATGGTGCCGGGCCTTTGGCATCCGCGCTCGCGGCCGTGAGCGAACGCCCCTGCAACAGGGCCTCCAGCGACGCCGCATCGTCCACTTGCACGGCAGCCGGTCCGGCCTCCTGCACGGAGGGCATGAGCGCGCGGGCCGTGGGGTCCACCTGAAACCGTGCGCGGTCGTTCATGCCGCCCGCACCGCCGTTCTTACGGCCCTTGCCCGCTTTTTTGCCGCCCATCTTTTTTGATCCCGGCCTGCCTCCGCCGCGTGATTCCAGCGTTTTGCAGCGCCCCAGCGGAAATCCGCGCACCCGAAGCCCCTGTTCCACACAGGGCAGCAGCCCCTGATGCAAAAAGAAGAGCGTGCCCCGGGATTCGTACAACATGCCGGGTGGCAGGCTTTCCACGGCCATGGGCCCGGCCCCCTGCATGGCGGGCAGACGTTCGCGGTCCAGCGGCGCGCCGGGCAGCGATCCGAGCGCATTTTTTGCTCCGGGCCGTGCGCAATCGTGCGCACCCGCTCCCGTCAGCACGTCATGGGGCAATGCACCGGGCCTGCGCAAGCGGGCCAGAAAAAAGCCCTGCCCCAGCGAATCGTCGGCCACGCGCAGCACCCCGTCCATGCCCGGCAAAAGCGGCGTTTCAAAAGTGAAACCCTGCGGCCGTTCAAGGGATTCCGGCACCAGCCCGAGGTTGTCCATGGCCCAGCGCACCTGTTCCTCGTTTTCCTGCACGTTGGTGGTGCAGGTGGAATAGACCACGACCCCGCCCGGAGCCAGCAGCGAGGCCGCCTTGGTCAGGAGCGTTTTTTGCAGTGCGATCAGCGGGGGCAGCTTGTCGCCGGACCACAGCTCCCGCGCGCCGGGGTTGCGGTTCAGGGTTCCCCAGCCGCTGCACGGCGGGTCCAGCTGAATGTGGGTCCATCGGCCTGCGGACAGGGACAAATCCTGCGCGGGCGAACGCACCGTGCCCACGTTGGCCGCGTTGTAGCGGCGCAGGTTCATGCGCAGGATGCCCACGCGCTCGGCAGAGGGTTCGGACGCCAGCACGAACCCGTCCGGCCCGACCATGCGCGAGAGCATGCCGGTCTTGCTGCCCGGGGCCGAGCACATGTCCAGCACGCCCGCGCCGGAAGGCGGCGCAAGGGCCAGCGGCGGCAGCATGGACGAACGGTCCTGAATGTAGATGCGCCCGAAACGCAGGGCAAAGGAGGTGCCGAGGGGAAAGGGTTCGGCCAGCAGTTCGCGGGCAAAGGGATCAAACGGCAGGGGCCGGAATTCGTATCCCTGCACGCGGAGCAGCCGCTCCACCGCGGGAATCTCCGCTTCGCCGCAAACAAGCCGGAAAGTACGATTTTCCGATTCCCGGCTCTCATGGCCCCGGCTCTCGCGCCCCATTGATTCCCCCCGAAAATGTTGCAATTGAAAAACAAAGACCGGGCTCATATGTCCCGTGCCGCCTCATTACAGGCATAATCCGCGGTTTACAAGACCACAGCCCCTTTGCAAGGCGGGCCGTAACCTGCTATTACATGCTCCCGTCCGAAACGTAGACGGTACACCAAGAAAACACCGGGCGCACCGCCCTTTTTCATTCGGAGGAACATACATGTCTCGAATTTCCGCATTTTCACGGCATGCCGCACTGGTCCTTTTCGGCCTGCTGCTCATGGCCGCGCCCACGCAAGCGCAGAATGCAAAACGGTATCTGGTCCTGCCGTTCGAATACACCGGCCCGGCCAAATATCAATACTATTCCAAGGCTCTGCAGGCCGATCTGAGCAGCAAGCTGGAATGGACCGGACATTTTCAGCCCGAAAACCAGATAGACACCACCAACGTGAAAATCCCCAACAACGAGGCCGAAGCCATCCAACTGGCCAAGAACCTCAGCGTGGATTACGTGGCCTGGGGCTCCACCACCATTCTGGACAAGACCGCCACCATGAAACTCTCCATTCAGGGCGTGGGCGGCAAGAAATGGAGCAACAAGGGCCAGATACCCATGACCGGCATCACCAACTGGATGCGCAAATCCGCGGACGCCATCATGGGCGACGTTTTCCAGCGCCCCGGCTACGGACAGACAGCCGAACAGAAACTCGAGGCGCAACAGCAGGGAAACTCCGGGCCCAAGGGACCGAACTTCCTTTCCGCCAATTCCAACAACCCCAGCAACAACTACGGGGTCAAGACCCTGAACCCGCAGTTCCGCTATGAAGGCGGCGTGAACACGCCGGGCCGCTGGCGCAGCCAGACCTTGCGCTACCCCTCCTTCAACATGGTGGTCTGCGATGGCGACGGCGACGGCAAGAACGAAGTATTCATCATGGCGGAACACAACATCCACGCCTACCGGTTCTCCGAGGGCAAGCTCCTGCCGCTGGAATCCTTCAAACTGGTCCGCCGGTTCGAGCCCCTGCGCCTTTCGCATCTGGACGTAAACGGTGACGGCGCCGAAGACCTGATTGTCTGCGGCTATCAGGATGAACGCCCGGTTTCCCACATCCTGTCCTTCAAGGGCGGCAAATATGAGAAACTGGTGGACAGCTTCACCAAATTCCTCGGCGCGCTGAAAACGCCGCCCACCTACCGCCCCATGCTCGTGGCGCAGAAGCTGGGCCGCCGGGAATTCTTCGACGAATACATGTATGAGGCCTACTACAAGGACGGCGAGGTCAAGCTGGCCAACAAGATCCCCACGCCCGCATTCGGCAACATCTTCAACATCTGCTACCTGCCGGACGGCGATTCGTACAAGATCTGCCTGATCAACGACTTCCGCCGACTGCTGACATTCACGCCCACGCTGGAACGGCAGGCCGAAACGCAGGAATCCTACAACACCTCGCCCATCATGGTGGAATTCGAGGATGTCCCTCTGGGCATGGGCGGTTCCCCCACCAAGGGAATCGATTCCTACATCTACATCCCCATCCGCATGACCGCGGCCAACCTGACCCAAAAGGACAAGTTCGAGCTGCTGGTAAACAAGGACATTACCCTGGCCGGTGTGGTCTTTGACCGCTTCCACCAGTTTGCGCAGGGTGAAATCCACTCGCTGGTCTGGGACGGCGTGGGCATGAACCTCGCCTGGAAGACCCGCCGCATCAAGGGTACGGTCACGGACTACGACGTGGTGGACCTGAACAACGACGGCAAGAAACAGCTTGCCGTGCTGGTCAACACCTACCCCGGCAACCTCGGGGTCAAGGCCCGCAAGACCATCGTGGTCACCTACGAACTGGACATGTAAATCATTGCCCGGCCGCGAACCCGTTTGCGGCCGGGCCTTTTTTCACCCAACGGAGTGCACGCCATGAAAAAGACCCTCGTCGCCGTTACCCTGGCCATTCTGGCATTGGGGCTGGCAGCCTGTTCCGGCGCGGACAAACCCGCCGAACAAAAGACCGAAGCCGTAACCCTGAGCTACGCCAACTTCCCGCCCAAGATCACGTTCCCCTGCGTGCAGATGGAACGCTGGGCCAAGGAAGTGAACGCCCGCACCGATGGCGCGGTCACGGTCAACACCTTTCCCGGATCCACCCTGCTGGGCGCCAAGAACATGCTCCGCGGCGTGCAGGAAGGACAGGCCGACATCGGCTGTCTGAGCCTGGCCTACTACCCCGGCGTGTTTCCGTGCACCATCGCCACCAACCTGCCCGTGGGCTTTTCCTCGGCCACGGTGGCCAGCCTGACCCTGTGGGACCTCTTCCAGAAGTACAAACCCGCTGAGTTCAAGAATCTCAAGGTGCTGACCATGTTCACTTCCGCACCGTCCAACGTCATGAGCAAGGAACCCCTCAAGAGCCTCGACGACATGCGCGGCGTGGAACTGCGCGGCAGCGGATCCCTGTTGCGCATGATCGAGATCATGGGCGCGCAGCCCGTGGGCATGCCCATGTCCCAGACCCCGGAAGCCCTGCAAAAAGGTGTGGTCAAGGGGCTTGTCTCCTCGCTGGAAGTGCTCAAGGACTTCAATTTCGCGGAAATCTGCCGCCATGAAACCATCACCAACCTGCCGGTCTACCCCTTTGCCGTGGTCATGAACCTCGACAAATGGAATTCCCTGCCCGAAAGCACCCAAAAGGTGCTGGAAGACCTCGGCCGCGAACAGGCTCTTTGGACAGGCCAGTACATGGACAAACACATCCATGAGGCAATCGAATGGTCCAAGGAAAAATACGGCATCAACATCTATGAACTGACCGAAGCGGAACAGGCCAAAATCCGCAGCAAGGGTCAGGGCATCATCGCGGACTGGAAAACCGAAGCCGCCAAGGCCGGCTACGACGCCAACACCGTGCTCGGCGACGTCATGAAACTCAAGGCCAAGTACGAAGCGGAATATCCCGCCCAATAGCAACAATCCGGGCTGTCCCTGCCCTGTGCCGGGACAGCCCTTCCATCCCCATGATCGACACGCTGGACCGAATAAGCCGCGCGCTGACCAAGGCGCTGACCCTGCTGGCCGGACTGATGCTAGTGGCCATGATGCTGCTGGCCTGCGCCAACATGGTCTCCCGCGCCGTGTGGCTGCCCATTCAGGGCACGTTCGAGCTCATGGGCTTTCTGGGTGCGGTGACCACGGCATTTGCCCTGGCGTTCGCCCAGCTGAACAAGAGCCACATTTCCGTGGGCATTCTCATGAAGCACCTGCCCCGGCCAGTGCGCCGCCTGCTGGACGCGCTGACCAGCCTGATCTCCTGCGCGTTCTTTGCGCTCATCGGTTCGGAAACCGCCCAGTGGGCAGGCTATCTGGTCAACACAGGCGAGCTCTCCGAGACCCTGCGCATCGCCTACCATCCCTTTGTGTTCGCCACGGCAGCGGGCTGTCTGCTCATGGCCTTCGTGCTGCTGGTGGACACCCTGAAAACCGTAACCGGAAGGACCGAACACTGATGGACCCGTCCGCAGCCGGCCTGACCGGAATCATCATCCTGCTGGCATCGATTTTCCTGCTGCGCGTTCCCGTGGGCTTTGCCATGGGCATCATCGGCTTTGCCGGATTCACGCACATCCTCGGCTGGAAGGCGGCCACCGGCATGCTCGGCACCGAGGTCTGGGGCGTATTTTCCTCCTACGGGCTCACGGTCATCCCCCTGTTCATACTCATGGGCCAGATATGCTTCTATTCCGGGGTCAACGAGCGCCTGTACAAGGCGGCCTACGCATGGATGGGACACATCCGCGGCGGACTGGCCATGGCCACGGTGCTGGCCTGCGGCGGATTCGCGGCCATCTGCGGCTCCAACTCGGCAACGGCCGCCACAATGAGCACAGTGGCCCTGCCCCAGATGAAAAAATACGGCTACAGCCCGATCCTCTCCACCGGATCCGTGGCTGCCGGGGCAACGCTGGGCGTGGTCATCCCGCCATCCGTTGTGCTGATCATCATCGGTCTGCAGACCAGCCAGTCCATCGCCGAACTTTTCGTGGGCAGCATCATTCCGGGCGTCTTGCTGACCACATTCTTTCTGGGAACCGTGTACCGGCTCTGCCGCAAAAACCCGGACTGGGGTCCGGCGGGCGCGCGCATGAGCCTGCGCGAAAAGATGGCCACCCTGCCCGGGTCCGTGGAGATGCTGGTGCTGTTCGCGCTGGTCATGGGCGGCCTGTTCATGGGCCTGTTCACCCCCACGGAAGCGGGCGCTGCCGGGGCCGCGCTGGCCCTGCTCATCAGCCTTGTCACGCGGACCATGACCTTTGCGAAATTCCGCACCGCCTGTACGGACACACTCAAGGTTTCGAGCATGATCATGGTCATCGTCATGGGCGCGGTCATCTTCGGCCGCTTTCTGGCCGTGACCCGGCTGCCCTTTGAAACAGCCAACGCCGTGGCCGCGCTGAACATACCGCCGCTGGTGATCATCATGCTCATCTGCCTCATCTATGTGGTGGGCGGCATGGTCATGGACGCGCTGGCCATGCTGCTGGTGACCATTCCCATATTTTTTCCGGTGGTGCAGGCCATGGGCTACGATCCGCTCTGGTTCGGCGTGCTCATCACCGTGGTAACCACGCTGGGCGCCATCACCCCGCCCGTGGGCGTGAACATCTTCATCGTGGCCTCCATGGCCCCGGAAGTGCCCATGGGCAGCGTGTTCAAGGGCGTGCTCCATTTCATGGTCGCCTATATGCTGCTCACCGGCCTGCTGCTGGCCTTTCCCGCGCTGGTCACGTTCCTGCCCTCCATGATGTAGAGGGCTTGCCCCGGCGCGGCAAAACATCTATTTTTTCGCCAACCAACTCGTTTTCAATCGGGAACCCTCATGCCGCAGGCTGCCATCATCGAAGTAACGCAGGCCGAATCCGGCCAGAAACTGGTGCAGTTCCTTGAGCGCCGGTTGCAGGGCGACGTCCCGCGCTCGGCCATCATGCGCTGGATACGCAAGGGGCAGGTGCGCGTGGACAAGGGGCGCAAAAAGCCCTTTGACCGTGTGCGGGCCGGGCAAAACGTGCGCATCCCGCCGTACCGCGCGGAGGACGCCCCGCAACAATCCGCAGACTCTCAGGCAAAGCCGCTGGACATCATCCATCATGAAAACGGACTGCTGGCCGTGAACAAGCCCGCCGGACTGGCCGTGCACGGCGGCGACGGCCATGACGATTCCGTGGTGTCACGACTGCAGGCCATGTACCCGGACGCGGACTTCGGCCCCACGCTCTGCCACCGGCTGGACCGCGACACCTCGGGGCTTTTGCTGGCCGCCACCAGCTACGCCACGCTCCGGGCCATGAACGACCGCTTTGCATCAAACGGCGTGCACAAGCTGTATCTGGCCTGGGTGACCGGGTGCTGGACGCGGCCGGGCAAGACCATGCTCAGGGATCGCGTGAAAAAAAAAGGCGGCCCCGGAAGCGAAAAAATGACCACCGGAAGCGGAAAACACGCCGAGGCCGAGGTCGTGTGCCTGTGCAGCCATGACACCGCCAGTCTCATGGCCATCCGCCTGCTCACCGGACGCACCCACCAGATACGGCTACAGCTTGCATCCCGGGAGCATCCGGTGATAGGAGACGGTAAATACGGCAAAATCGCGCGCACCGGGCTCAAACTGCACTGTTTCTGCCTGCAGTTGCCGAAACAGACCTTTTGCCTGCCCCCGGCATGGCAGGGGAAATGGGCTGTTTCCGAAACACACCTTCGCAAAGCCCGGGGCCTGCTGCCGAATGAATTTCTCGTATAAGATGAAAAGCTGCAGCCAAATGCAAACGCCGGCACTCCGGCACGATACCCGATAAACCATGGAGGTATCCCATGAAACGACTGCTTGTTCCCGTTTTGGTCCTGGCCGTTCTGACCTGTGCGGTTCTGCTCCAGGGCTGCACCGTATACAAGGCGGCCGTGGACGAACGCAACGTGGGCGACATTGCCAGCGACGAAAAGATCACCCTGCTCATCAAAAAGGAGTTCCTGAACGACGACTCCGTGAAATACCTCGATTATGACGTTGCCAGCTACCATGGCCACATCTTCATCATGGGCGAATACGAAAGCCGCAGTCAGGCGGATAGGGCCGTTGCCCTGGCCCGCAAGGTGGAAGGCGTCCGCAGGGTCAGCACCTATCTGCTGCCCAAGCGTGAAAACGACGCCTGCGGCACCTTCGACAGCCTTGAACTGAAAGCGAGCATCAAGAAACGGCTCATTGAGGACAGCAACATCTGGTCCACCAACGTGGACGTGTACATGGTGCAGTGCAACGCCGTGCTCGTGGGCATTGTCGGCTCCACCGCGGAACGCAACCGTGCCGTGGCCCATGCCAAAAGCGTCACGGGCGTGCGCAGCGTGAAATCGTTCCTCAAGGTCAAATAACGCATGATGGACAGGGGGGCCGAATTCGCCAGTCGTTTCCCGGTTTGCCGGGCGGTTCCCCTGTTCTTTCTGCTGGTGGTTCTGTGCATGGGCGGCTGCGCGGGTTTCACCCCTTTCGGGGGTAATGCCGCACCGATTGCCACAGGCCCGCTCCCCCCGGCCACCAAACGGGCCGCAGCCGTCATCGCCACAGCCCGCTCGGCGCTGGGACGCCCCTACGCATGGGGCGGTGAAACCCCCACGCAGGGATTCGACTGTTCCGGATTGGTATGGTGGGCCTTTGCCAAAAACGGCGTGCGCATGCCCCGCGTCTCGTGGCAGCAGTACGGGGCCGGGCGGTTCGTTGACAAGCGGGACATCCGCCCCGGCGATCTGGTCTTCTATCGGGTCCTGACAGGGAAAAGCCTGCATGTGGGCATCGTCACGGAAAAACGGACCTTTATTCACAGCCCCCGTTCAGGCAAGCATGTCATGGAATCGGACATGAACAACCCGTTCTGGCGCGAGCATTATGTGGGTGCCCGAAGAATTTTGCCGTAAAGGTGGAAAACCGGTCCGATTGAGTATAAAGGGAACCCATGGATATTCACTACCTAGTACACGAGTGCCGAGAACCCGAAACCCTGCAGCGACTATTCTATTACGAACGCTACTCGTGGCTGGCCCTTTCGCAGGACATGGCCGCCGTCATTTCCACGGACGGAATGTTCGAGGACGTGAATACCCACTGGGAAATGGTCACCGGCCACAGCCGGGAAACCATGCAGAACTCCTATCTTACAGAATACATCCATTTCGACGATCGGGAAAAGGCCCTTGCCGAACTCCAGGCCCTGATCACCGCGGACATCGCCTCCACTTCGTTCACCTTCCGGTTTCTCTGCGACAGCGGTGAATACTGCCGCACCAACTGGAATGTCATCTACTCCCCGGACCACGAATCCTATTTCTGCGTGGCCCGCAACCTCAGCGAACGGGGCAATGCCGAGGAGCTGGCCTACCGCGACGCGCTCACCGGCCTGAGCAACCGGCTTGCCCTGGACGAACAACTGCCCAAGGACCTGAGCCGGGCACAGGACATGGGAACCGGAGCTGCGGTCATGTTCCTTGACATCGACGGGTTCAAGCAGGTCAACGACACCCTCGGCCACAAGGCGGGCGACAGCCTGCTCATGCGCACGGCCAAACGCATGACCGAATGCATCGGCGACAGGGGGCGGGTTTACCGTCTGGCCGGGGATGAATTCATCGTGGTGCTTACGCACAACCAGAACAGGGACTCGGCAAAAGACATGGGCCAGGCCATGGTCGAAGAACTGGGCAAACCCCACACTCTGGCCGAAGACACCGTGATCACCAGCGCCAGCGTCGGATTGGCCCTGTTCCCGGACGATGCCAGCCATCCCGTGGACCTCATGGACAAGGCGGACAAGGCCATGTACCACGTCAAACGCCACGGCAAGAACGGATTGGCCTTTTTCGACGAAATTCCGAAAGAAGACTGATGCGCGCAAGCGGACGTCAGGTCGTGTCCTTGGTGCCGGAATAGGTAAACGCACCCTTGTTCATTTTCACGAAGCTGCCCTTGTCAATGCCCACCGCCTTGCCGCAGGAACAGAACACCTTGCCGTCCCGCTCCTCCATGCACCAGACCTTGCGGATGCGGTCGCGGTGGCAACGCAACACCTCTCCCGGTCCGATCTTGTAGTACTTCCAGAGCTTTGCACGGCATGCGGAACATTTAAGCGTCAACATGGCTACAGCATAGCCCAGCCCTGCCACAAACTGAAGCCGGTCTCATATCTTTTCGAACTGCACGGTATCCACGGGCGGAAAGTCTCCGAGATTCGTGGAAAAGCTGGCCTGCAAAAAGGAATCGACCCACCAGAATATATTGTGGGAACGCACATGATCCCGCAGGCCCACCATCATGCGCCTGCGATCAACCTTATCCCAATGGAAGGCGCGATTCACGGCCCGGGCCACACCTTCGAGGTCGTAGGGATTCACCAGATAGGCATAATCCTGCATCTGCGCCGCAGCGCCCGCAAACTCGCTCAATATCAGCACGCCTGACTCCGAAGCGTTGCAGGCGCAATACTCCTTGGCAACGAGGTTCATGCCGTCGCGCAGAGGGGTGACAAGGGCGATGTCCGCAGCCGCGTAATAGGCCACGAGGTCCTCGCGCTGCAGGTTGCGGTAGTGGTAGTGAACCGGAACCCAGCCCGGAAAGGAGAACTCGCCGTTGACCCGGCCCACCAAAAGGTCGATCTCGTCGCGCAGGTCCTTGTATTCTTCCACGTCCTCGCGGCTGGGCACCGCCACCTGCACGAAATTCACCCGCCCGGTCAGTTCCGGGAACCGCTTGAGCAGGGTGCGTATGGCCAGAATCCGTTCAGGGATGCCCTTGGTGTAGTCCAGCCGGTCCACCCCGAGAATGATCTTGCGGTGCTTGAGTGCTTCGCGCAGCTTGAAGGTCTTCTGGACGATGTCCTCGCGCGTGGCCAGATTGGCGAACTGGTTGAAATCGATGCTGATGGGAAAGGCACCGGCCCGGAATTCCCGCGATCCGGTGCGCACCGTGACCACGGCCCCATCGCCTTCGGTGGTGCATTCGGGGATGAAGTGACGCACGCAACGCACGAAATTGTCACGGTCCTGCGTGGTCTGGAACCCTACCATGTCGAACTCGATCAGAGCCTGAATGATCTTCCAGCGCCACGGCAGCTTCATGAATATGTCCGGCGTGGGAAAGGGGATATGCAGGAAAAATCCGGTATTGCGCTTCACGCCCATGCTTTTGAGGAAAAAGGCCTGGTGCATGAGATGATAATCGTGCACCCAGACGTAATCCTCCTTGCCGGTATGACGCGCCACCTGCTCGGCAAACTTGAAATTCACGTCCAGATAGGTGCGCCAATAGCCCGGATCAAAATGACAGCGGGTCTGCAAATCATGGAAAAGAGGCCAGATGACCTCGTTGGAAAACCCGAAATAATAGCCGCGCACCTCTTCCTCGGTGAGCTGCACGGTGCGCAGTTCATAGCCGGCCTTGGCGGAAAAGCTGCCGAGCAGCCCGTCCACGTCCACGGTGGGATCCGAAGCCCCGGACCAGCCGATCCAGATGCCGCCGCGATCGCGCAGCACCGGGGCCAGCGCCGTGACCAGCCCTCCTGCTCCGGGTTTGACCGTCCATTCTCCGCCCTCGTTCTTCAATGCGGCCGGCAACCTATTGGAAACGACCACCAGTCGTCTGAGTCCGGGTTCCATGCCCTGATTCTCCTTGCGCGTCTTGCTGTAACACCTTTGTATGCCAGTATATAGAACTAACGCCCTTTGCCACCGAACGCAAGGCTGGCCGCGTTGCCATGGTGTGAAAAATTTCCCCGCCCCGGTTGACAACCCGCAATCACTGTTTATGTATCAGCAACCGCACGACGTTCATGCGCCTTGTGCGCAACAATCAAATACTTTCTCAAGGAGTTACCGACATGGGACTGAAACCGCTGCATGACCGCGTTATCGTGAGACGTACCGAAGAACAGGAAACCACCGCCGGGGGCATCATCATCCCGGATTCCGCCAAGGAAAAGCCGCAGGGCGGCGAAATTCTGGCCGCAGGCCCCGAGTGCAAGACCCTCAAGGCCGGAAATTCCGTTCTCTTCGCCAAGTATGCCGGAACCGAATTCTCCATGGACGGCGACGAGCTGCTGATCATGCGCGAAGACGACATTCTGGGCGTCTTCGAATAACCACAACGCAACTGCTTCAAGGAACGTATAATGTCTGCCAAATCTCTTGATTTTCAGGAAATCGCACGCGAAGGACTCAAACGCGGCGTCAATGCCCTGGCCGACGCGGTCAAGGTGACCCTCGGCCCCAAGGGACGCAATGTCCTCATTGAAAAGACCTGGGGCGCGCCGCAGGTGACCAAGGACGGCGTCACCGTCGCCGAAAAGATCGATCTGGACGACAAGCTCGAAAACATGGGCGCGCAGATGGTCAAGGAAGTGGCTTCCAAGACCAACGAAACCGCGGGCGACGGCACCACCACCGCCACGGTTCTGGCCCAGAGCATCTTCAACGAGGGCGTCAAGCTTCTGGCCGCAGGACGCAACCCCATGTCCATCAAGCGTGGCATGGACACAGCCGTCCAAGCCGTGATCGACGAGCTGGCCAACATTGCCACCCCGGTGAAGAAAAACGAGGAAATCGCTCAGATAGGCAGTATTTCCGCCAACAACGATGATTCCGTGGGTGCCATTCTGGCCGAAGCCGTTGAGCGTATCGGCACCGAAGGCGTCATCACCATCGACGAAGCCAAAGGCATGGAAACCGTGCTGGAGGTCGTGGAAGGAATGGAATTCGACAACGGGTGGCTGTCCACCTATTTCGTCACCAATCAGGACAAGCAGCTCTGCGAATTCGAAGAACCGCTCATCCTGATCTCCGAAAAGAAAATCAACAGCATGCGCACCCTGCTGCCCCTGCTGGAAAAGGTGGTCAAGGCGCAAAAGCCCCTGCTGATCATCACCGAAGACCTTGAAGGCGAGGCCCTTTCCACCCTGGTGGTCAACGCCATGCGCAAGACCCTCAAGGTCTGCGCGGTCAAGGCTCCGGGCTTTGGCGAACGCCGCAAGGACATGCTCCGCGACATCGCCATCCTCACCGGCGCCACCGTGGCCTCCGACGATACCAACGTCAGCATCGAAAACATGGAGCTGAACGATCTGGGTACCTGCAAGAACATCGTGGTGGGCAAGAAACACACCACCATCGTGGACGGCGCAGGCAACAAAAAGGAAATCTCGCGGCGTTGCGAGGAAATCGAAAGCCACATCCGTGCGGCATCCAGCGACTATGACCGCGAAAAGCTGCAGGAACGGCTGGCCAAGCTCATGGGCGGCATCGCCGTCATCAAGGTGGGCGCGGCCACGGAAGTGGAAATGAAGGAAAAGCGCGATCGCGTCGAAGACGCCATGCACGCCACCCGCGCGGCCGTGGACGAAGGCATCGTTCCCGGCGGTGGCACTGCCCTGATCCGCGCGGGCAAGGCCCTGGACGGTCTCAAGCTCAAGGACGACGATGAAAACGCGGGCGTGAACATCATCCGCCGCGCCATTGAAGCACCCCTGAGCCAGATCGCCTGCAACTCGGGCCTCGAAGGTCCCGTGGTCGTGGAGAAGGTCAAGGGATTGACCGGAGCCAAGGGTCTCAATGCCCGCACCGGCGAATACGAGGACCTGCTCAAGAGCGGCGTCATCGATCCCAAGCGGGTTGTGCGTCAGGCCCTGCAGAATGCATCCTCGGTTGCCGGGTTGCTGCTGACCACGGAATGCGCCGTGGCCGACATGCCCGCAGACGAAGACTAGATTCCATCCTGCTGTCGTATTCCAAAGGGAAGTCCGCATTGCGGACTTCCCTTTTTCTTTATGCATTCGCCATTTTTGTAAACCCTGAGGTTATCATGTAAAAGAGTAATAACATCCTGTAAATTCCAGGCAGACACACGAACCGACAGAAGGCGTATGAAGCTCAGCAAACTGGTTGAAATCGATAAGCTGCACAGGCTGGTAGCCAGTTTTCAGGACATGCTCGACGTGCCCTGCTCGCTTCTTGATGCCGAGAGCACCCTCGCCGCAGTTCGAAGCAGAAACGACATCTGCGCCAAGCACCATGCAACCAATTCAAACAAGGCCTGCCTGGCCCGCTGGGAATCCATAGCAAAACGCCTTGCCAAGGGGGAAGCCGTCACATCGTCCTGCCCGCTGGGGCTGCACGACATAGCCCTGCCGGTGATGATTGACGATCATCATGCCGGGTCAATCTTCATCGGGCCGTTCAGGACAGATGAACCGGACCGCACAAAACTCGGGAAACTGGCAGCAAAGCTGCATCTGGATGCCGACGAGCTGTATGCCGAGCATCTGGCCGCCACGCTGATACAACCGGAAAAAATTTCGTCCCTGCAGAATTTCATGATCGACCTTGCTGGCGTCATCACCACGATAGGACAGGACAACAATCGCCTTGCAGAGGCGGAAAAGGAACTGCGCGATGCCAGCAACGAGCTGGAACAGACCGTTGCCGCACGAACGCAGGAGCTGGAAGAGACCAAAATCAGGCTCAACGATGCCCAGCACATCGGTAAAATCGGCAACTTCCAGATCGACCTGATGACAGACCGGCACTGGTGGTCCGACGAACTGTATCGGCTGCTCGGCTATGATCCGGGTTCCGTGGAATGCACCATCGACAACATCCTGGCTCGGCTGCAGCCGGAAGACAGGAGGGCACTCAAAAGCCTCATTGAGAAGAGCATTGAAAACTGCTCCAGCTTCCACACGGAATTGCGCGGCTTCAGGCCTTCCGGAAAACGGCCGTGGTTCTTTGCCCAGTTCTTTGTGGACTGCAATGAACAGGGGCAGGCGATTCAGGTGCGTGGAGCGTTGCGCAACATCAGTTTCCGAAAAAAGATCGAACAGGAACTGCGCCACGTCAACCGACTGCAGCAACGCATACTGGACAACACCCACATGGGTATCGCCCTGATCCGCGATCGGCGTTTCATATGGATGAACCAGAAAGCTGCCGACATTTCGAAACATACAGTGGATGAGCTGATCAACCAATCCACGCGGATACTGTACATTGACGACCAGCAATATGCGACCATGGGGCAGGCTTCGAAGGCAGCCTTTGAATCCGGACAGCAATATGATGCCGTGCACCATTTCAAGCGTTCGGACGGCAGTCGATTCTGGTGCCGAACCATTGCCGCGCCCCTGGACTGGGATGATTTGTCGCAGGGGGGGGTCTGGATCATTGAAGACGTTACCGAACGCCTTCAGGCAGAACGTGAACTGATGCGATCCCGCCACGAACTGCAATCCATTTTCGACAATACGCAGGTGGGCATGCTCATGCTGCAAAACGAACGGCAAATAATACGGACCAACGAGCGGCTGGCAGAAATCCTCGGGTACCCGTCGCCCGAATCCATGACCGGACTGAATGTTCGGGAAATACATCTTTCGGAAAACGCCTTTCGCGAATTCGGGGAAAATTTCTACTACCCCCTCAGGGAGAGCAAACAGACGCAGGTGGAATTCCGGCTGCGGCGCAAGGACGGCAGCGCGGTCTGGTGCATGCTTTCGGGCAAGGCCCTGGACACGGCAACACCGCCGGACCTGACCAAGGGTGTAATCTGGGCCATTGAGGACATCAGCCAACGCAAACGCACCGAAAAGGCCCTGCGGTCCAGCGAACGACGGTTCCGCGCCATTTTCGCCAATGCAGGCGTAGGCATCTGCACCCTTGACCGCGACGGCACGATCCAGCGGGTCAACAGCCGCATGGCCATGCTGGTGGGCTACTCGGACTACGACCTCATGGGTATGAACATCAGCGAAATAACCCATGAAAAAGATCAGAACACGGACAAGGACCTCAACAGTCGCCTGTGGATACGGGACATACCCATGTACGTTCGCGAAAAACGATACGTGCGTCTGGACGGGTCCGAAGTCTGGGGCCGCGTGACCACCACCATCGTTCGCGATGACGAGGGCAACCCGAAATACATCCTTCAGGTCATCGAGAACATCAACGAGCTCAAGCGGTTGGAGGCCAAACTTGTGCGCATGGCCAAAACCGACGCCCTGACCGAAGTGAACAACCGCTTTGCCTTCCTTGAACAGAGCGAACATGAATTCAAGCGGTTCAAACGCTACGGAACACCCTACAGTGTGCTGATGCTCGATGTGGACCATTTCAAATCCATCAACGACACGCATGGGCATCAGGCGGGTGACTGCGTGCTCAGAGAGTTGGCAAAGACATGCACAACCATATTGCGCGACACGGACATTTTCGGCCGCATCGGCGGCGAGGAATTTGCCGCAGTACTGGTGGAAACACCACTGGAAAACGCCTATTCCGTAGCCGAGCGCATGCGCCTGGCCATTGAAGATCTCGCGCTTCCGTGGGAAGACGCCGAAATACGGTTCACGGCCAGCATCGGCGTCACGGAGCTGCGCCCGGAGGACCAGAAACTCGAAACCGCACAACACAGGGCGGACGCCCTGATGTACGAAGCCAAGGCGCAGGGAAGAAACCGGGTAATCAAAGGATAATCATGGGATTTCTGGACAGGCTCGTCCCGCTGGATGCCAAGGGCGAAAAGAATTTCGAACGGGCAATGCGCGCCGAGTTACGCCGCGACTTCGACAAGGCCGAATCATATTTCACGGCCTGCGCCGACGCCCTGCAGGAACTGGTGGAAAAAAAACAAAAAAAACGAAGCCAGCCGCTGGTGCGTCATCTTGTCATGGCCGGCATCGCATGTGTACGCATCGGCAGAAACGAGCAGGCCCTCGACCTGCTGGACCAGGCCATAGCCATGCGGGACGACGTGCCGGACGCATGGCTGCACGCCGGATACGCCTGCGCCAAGCTGGGCAGGGCCGAACAGGCAGCACGCTATTGGCAGTCATATCCGCAATGGTCCGAGGACCGCATTGTGGCCGAGGCGCTTGCGGACACCCTGCTGCAATGGCAGTCTCCAGGCGGCGCAGACCTTGATGCGTCCTGTGAAGCAATCGTCCGGGCCTATTTCTCGCAGATGCGGCATAACCACGCCCTGCCGCCCCAGCGCCGCGACGCCATACTCGGCAAACGCGGATACTGAAAAAAAAAGGCCGGGCATTCACCCGGCCTCTCATCCATTCCCATCAATACTTTTCAAAATCCTGGTCCTCGTGGGGGGCCGGTCCCGGCGGCAATGGTGGCGGTGTCATGGAACGTGCCGCAATCATTGTGCGCCCGGTCATGTCGGAAGCCCCGTTGCCGTCCACACGGAAGAACGACATGGTGGCCTGCAATCCTTCGGACTGACTGGCAAACTCTTCGGCTGTGGACGCCATTTCCTCTGCGGCAGAGGCGTTCTGCTGAATAACAGCATCCAGCTGCTCCACGGCTGTCTGCACCTGCTCGACTCCATAATTCTGCTCGTCGCAAGACTTGGATATTTCACTGACCAATTCGGCTGTCTTGCGTATTTCCGGTACGATCTTTTCAAACAGCGCGCCCACCTGTCCGGCGATTTCCACGCTCTGGGAGGACAGCTCGGACACCTCGCCCGCAATCTGGCCGCTGCGTTCGGCGAGCTTGCGCACCTCGGCAGCAACCACGGCAAAGCCTTTGCCCTGTTCTCCGGCCCGGGCCGCCTCGATGGCCGCATTCAGGGCCAGCAGGTTGGTTTGCCGCGCTATTTCCTCAATGGAGGAAACCTTTTCCGCAATCTCCTGCATCACGCCGACGCTCCGGCTCACGGCGGTACCGCCCTTTTCGGTTTCATCCGCAGCCCGCGCGGCGATCTCGTCGGTCTTGCGGGCGTTGTCCGCATTGTCATGAATGCTCCCGGCCATCTGCACGATGGAGGCGTTGACCTCCTCAACGGCCGCGGCCTGCTCGGTGGTTCCCTGTGACAAGGCCTGCGAGGACGAAGACAGTTCCTGACTGCCGGCGGAAACGCTTTCCGTGGCCTCCTGAATCTCGCCCACAAGGCGCTTGAGCTTGCCGGTCATGCCCCACATGGCCTTGTAGATGCCGCGCGCCCCGCGTTTGGGCTCCACAAAACGCACGGTCAGGTCGCCGTCGGACACACGTCCGGCAATATCGGCAATGTTCTCGGGTTCACCACCCACGGTGTCCGTTACCCTGCGCGCAAAAATGACGCTCGCCAACGCGGCCAGCAGGGCAATGCCCAGAGCGATGAGCACGAGAATCTTCAGCATCTGTGATATGGTATCTTCAAGCCCTGCCTGTTTCTTGGCTATGCTGTCGTCAATGTCGTCAATGTAGGCTCCCATGCCGATGACCCAGCCCCACGGCTTGAAGAGTTGGACGTAGGTAAGTTTGGGAACCTCCACGTCCTTGCCCGGACGGCTCCACCAGTAGGTGACAAAACCCTTGCCGTCCTTTTTGGCCACATCGAGCATTTCCGCAAACAACTTGTTGCCGCGCTTGTCCTTCATGCTCATGAGGTTCTTGCCCACAAGGCCCGGATTCGTGGGATGCATGACGCTCGTGCCGTCCATGCCGTTGATGAAAAAGTAATTGCCGTCGGCAAGGCGCATATTCGCCACCCGCTGCAGAGCTTCGGCCTTCATCGTCGAAGATATTTCGTCGATCCATGCCCCGGTACCCACGGCCCAGCCCAGTTCGGGCAACAGGCGCACATAGGAAACCTTGAGATGCGGCTCGGTTTCCCCGGGACGGGGCCACCAGTAGGACGTCATGCCTTCGCCTTTTTCCCGGGCCACGGCGGAAAGGTCGCGGATTATGTAATTACCCTTTGAATCCTGGAGATCGGTCAGATCCTTGCCCTGCAACTTGGGGCTCGGGTGGACGAGCATGCGGTTGTCCAGATCGTTGATCCAGACGTAGTTGTCGCCGTCATAACGGGCGGACAGCACGATCTTTCGCGCCTCGTCCAGCAGTTGTGCGGGCGAAGCATAGCTGCCCACGCGTTGACGAAGCGCTTCCACCTGATTGTAGACCGTATCCACAACACGTTTGAGGTCGTCGACCTTGTCCTGCTTGAGCGCTTCCACATCCCGGGAACGGTCATAGTAACTTTTCACCGTGGCCGTGGCCATGGATACAAGGTCTTCAAGCTCCATTTTCTGTGAGGCCATGGCCTCCTTGCGGTAGCTCTCCATTTCCGCAGAGGAGTACTCATTGATTTCGAGAATGAAAACAGTGCATAGCACCACAATAGTAACCGCAATGGTGACGACTTGGGACAAGACCATTCGGGTTTGCAATTTCATGGAGACTCCCTTGCTAATCATGGTTGCGTTACCCTACAGTGACAAAAAAGCCCCCCAGCGCATAATAGCCAAAAACAGCGCTGCGGCAATGTCCTATCAATAAAAAATAATACGTATAATCCAATCACGTCATGAACAATACCAACGCAGCTATGAAAAAAACCAACAATACTGTCAGGAAAGCGTACCTTCTTCACACACAAGACGCGCAAAAAATCAAAAAAGCGGGGGTTATATTTCTTTTTTTGATGGTTTTCGCGCTGCCCAACATCGCCAAAGCAAACCAGACCAACACGGTCATCGGCACAGGAGACCCGGCTCAGGACGTCAGGAACGTGCAGGCAGCCGTGGACCGGGGCGGAACAGTCATGCTCCGGGGCAGCTTCGACTTTGGCGACGAAGGGAGAATCATCATCAACAAGAAGGCCACGATCAGGGGGGAAACCGACTCACTGGGCCTGCCCACGACTGTCATCAGGGGCGGGTTCTGGGTTTTTTACAGCAAGCTGCCCGTACCGGCTGCGCCCCCCGCCAAAAAAGGGCCGCTTATCGACATCCGCAACATCCGCTTCAACCGCCCCAAAGGCGCTGCCATCCACATCGTCTATGCCTCGGGAGTGACCATCCGCAACGTGGAGGTGGAAAACGTCCGGCCGCAGGAACTGAAACGGCCCTGGCGCGAATCCGAAACCCTGCGCTTTGCCTCGGGCATCGTGGTGGGCACGCGTGTGGCCCACCCGCAAACACCGGTACGCATGGCCGTGACCGGCGTAGTGACCATTGCCGGAAACCGCCTGCACATGCTTTGCGACCGGCCCACCATGACCTCCGGCCACGGCATCATTGCGGACCGCACATGGGGAGCCATCCTGAAAATCGAGAACAACACGGTGACCCGTGCCTCGAGAAACGGCATTGAGGCCCTGGACAACGACCGGGGCGGCAACGACGAGGCAGGCATCGTCATCTCCGGCAATCGCGTGGTCACGGACGACGAAGGCATTTCCCATCCCAACATGTTCACGCCCAACGGCATTGTCGCGGGCTGGTTTCTGGACACCTCCGGAGGCACGAACCCGGAAAAGAACAGCCCGGTCAGCATCCTGGGCAACCGGGTGGAAATACGCGGCCCATCCTCCACAGGGCTGTTGCTGTTTGCGGACGGCGTGGTCGCTGCCGGCAACGACATCATTGCGGCGGGCGGCGAAAAATCGCTGGGCATCGTCCAAACCGGTTCGCGCGGGCTCATTCTCGACAACCGCATACGCGGACACGCCCAATACGCCATCTTCAACGTGCCGTTCGAGCGCCTTTCCGCATCGGCCAACACCATCGCCTGGAACAGGCTCGACGAATTCACCGGCTACAAAGGCCAAATCCTGTTGCGGGGTGGCGTGAACACGGTACTCGGCACCGCCCTGATCAACGACAAGGGCAAGGCCGATTCCCACCGGGATCTGCAGCGCCCCGAAGTGCCGGGAAACGAGCTGGACAGCGAGGACTGGGAGCCGGTGGACACCCTGCCCTGAAATCGAAACGGTTCCGAAAACATTTCCGACATCGATTCACCCCAATCGTATCGGCCACAGCCGCATCTGCCCGACAACACAGCCGGAAACCGGACGACATCGTTTCCACCGCATTGGAATGAAATGGTTGACACCGTGTTGTGCCGGGTGTAAATGATAACGAAATTCAATCTCAAACAAGGAGCCTATCATGTGCGCGGCCCTCATCGGCGGTATGGACAGATTGAAGCGGGACTACATTGACGAAGCCAAACGGCATGGTGTGAAACTGAAATGCTATACCGGGAAGGAGCGTTCCATCGGGAACACAATGGGCAACGTGGACTTTGTCGTGATGTTCACCAACAAGGTTTCCCACAAGGCGAAAAGGGACATCGTCAAGGCGCTGAAAAGCAAGAAGACCCCCGTCTACATGCATCACTCCTGCGGCGTGAGCACGCTGCGCAGGTGTCTGGGAGACGTCAGCAATTAGAGAACGGTTGCCCCGCGTCCCTTACGATGGACGGGTCCAATTCCTGACCAGCTCAATGACACGCCCGGTCAGGGCGTTGAACTCGGGCTTGGTGACCTGGTCATCGGCCTTGACAGCCTCTCCCTTGTGCATGACGCCCTTTGAAATGAGCGAGGAAAACAGGCAGACCGGCAGATCCTTGAGCACAGGGTCTTCCTTGATCTTGCGTGTCAGCGTGTAGCCGTCCATTTGCGGCATTTCCACATCGGAAACCACCACGTCGAGATATTCCAAGGGGCTCTTGCCCTCTTCCTGGGCGAGTTCCCTGATTTTTTCCAGCTTCGACCACGCCTCCTGCCCGTCTGAAACCAGAACGGGGATGAAGTTGGCCTTTTCAAAATTCTGGCGCAGCACGTTGCGCACCGAAGTGGAATCGTCGGCAATGAGCGCACGGTATTCGCGCTCTGCGCGCACGTTCTCGTCACCAGCGGATTCCGCCTGGCCGCCCAACTCGGAAAGCACGAGTTCAAGGTCCAGCATCAGGGTGATATGATCGCCGATGTCCACGGTTCCGGTAATGCAGTTGGTGTCGAAATTCTTGACAAACGAGCTGGGGGACTGCACATCGCGCCAGTTGATGCGATGAATCATGGTCACGCCGGAAACCAGGAATCCGGTCACCGCGCTGTTGAACTCCGTGACGATGATGGGCTCGTTTTCATCCTTGGGACGATCCATCTCCAGCCACACGCTCAAATCCACCACCGGCAGAATGATGTCGCGAAGCGGAATGGTACCCAGAAAACTGGGGTGTTCGGCCGACTCCGAGCCTTCAAGCCCTTCCGGCGCCTCCACCACCTCGAGCACCTTTGCCACGTTGACGCCAAAATAGTGGGTCTCCACGGCCTCGCCAACCCGCTCCCGGACAAAAAATTCTATGATTTCGAGTTCATTTGTCCCGGTCTCCAACAGTATGTCCTGCTTGCTCATGGGGCGCTCCTCTGGGTCAAAGTCCTGTTTATGCCATGTGTACACCATTATGGTGCGTGATTGTATTAGTTATTGGCCGTAGCCCCAGATTCATGACAAGAACAGGCCTGCGGCTCAATCTGCCGCAGGCCTGCCAAAAACATTCATCCTGATGAACGGCTAGGAAGTGGCCGCGTCCACGCACTCCCTTTCGCGGGATACGATATAGTCCCACTGCACGGGTTCTTCGTGCTGCACCGCCCGGTTCAGGGTGGAACCGACCACCTCGTTCCAGTGCACAGGCGTCACACCAACACGCGGGCAACGCGTGGTCAGGTCGGACTCGGACAGCACGTGCCCGGCCGGAAGGTCGCGTGAGAAGACGATGCACTTGCGCAGCTTCTTTGCCGCGGCCTGTTCTTCGGGAAAGACCTTTTTGCCGCAGACCTGCATGGAGCTTTCCACCTCGCGGATCATGGCAACCATGTCGTGCAGTTGCTGCGGCTCCAGCGATGCCTGATGGTCAGTCCCCTTCATGGTCTTGTCCATGGTGAAATGACGCTCCACCACGCAGGCGTTCAGGGCCACCGAGGCCACGCTGGGGGCAAGGCCGCGCTCGTGGCCGGAATAACCCACGGGAAGGCTATAGCGTTCGCGCAGGCTTTCGATGACCGGCAGGCCGATCTGCTCTTCCGGGCAGGGGTAGGTGGAATTGCAATGCAGCAGGATCAGGTCGTCGTGCACTTCCCGGATGGTTTCCACTGCCGCGTCGATCTCCTCCAGCGAACTCATGCCCGTGGACATGATGATGGGGACATTGGCCAACGCATACTTGCGCACCAGCGGCAGGTTGACCAGCTCCGCGGAACTGATCTTCAAAAGCTCCACGTCCAGGCCGAGAATCTGGTCAAGACTCGGTTCGTCCCAGGCGGAAGCGAAAAATACCAATCCCAGGGATTCCGCATATTCCTTGAGCTCGGCAATCTCGCGGATGCCGAGTTCAAGCGCATCGCGATGCTCGCCATACGTTGGGCCGAAGCTGTTGCGCCCGGTATATGCGGCGGCGCGGCCTTCACGCGTGAGCAGGGCTTCGGTGCATCGCTTCTGGAACTTCACGGCCTGGGCACCGGCCTCGGCCACCCGGTCGATCATCTTCCGGGCCAGTTCGACCTCGCCCTGATGGTTGTTGCCGATCTCGGCCACAACGAAACAAGGACGTCCCTTGCCGATCTCCACACCGGAGCGCAGCGTGATATGCGTTATTTCCTTCATACTCAAAATCTCACAATCTCGAATCCCCGCTTTGCGGCAACGGGTTCGAGCTGTTCATAGATTTCGTCCTGCCTGCCAAACGACGTAATGACGACGGCATCGCAGTCCACCTGTTCCAGCAAATGGGGCGCGGAAACGACATGCCCCAAAAACGTGGTCCCCTGTTTATCCCTGTTGTTGTCCATGACGAGCACCACCTGGAAGGATGACTCCTTGAGCGCGGAGAGCACCACCTCGCAGGTTTCGGACGCGCCGAACAATGCCAGCCGCGACATTCCCCGACGTTCGAGTTCCTCCAGACGCTCAAGAACAAAATCCTTGATGGTCGTATACAGACAGATGGTCTCCGAGGAATAATCGGAAAACATCCTGCGCCGCTGGCGTTCGCCGTCCACGGTGAGTTCATAGTGGTAGCTCTTGCCGTTCACGGGCAAAAACTCCACCAGCCCTTCGGCCTGCAGCTGCTTCAGGTATTGATTGATCATGGCGCCGGAAAGATTCAGCCGTTTTCCCAGTTCATACTGGGAAATGCCGGAATCCTGCGCCAAAGAATCCAGAATGGCCAGAACACGAGTGTTCTTGCTCGGCTTGAGGTAGGCCCCTTCCGAAATCAACCGCTGGATGACCTTGTTGGTCGTGTGCTCCATTTGTGTATTCAACATTCACTCGGTCAATGATTTGTCGGGACGCCCTTGGGCTCTTCCCGAATTGTCGTTTACAGTAGACTTGCCCACAAACCCTGTCAAATCCTGCAATCCTTCATGGCATCCGGCATTTTCGCCCTCAGGACGACATTTGCCGCACACAGAAAAATTCATCGGTCCATTGAATAATCGGTCTACCGAACAATTTTCTTTAGTGCCGACAGGGCAAAAATACCTACTCATGGAGCGTATTCAAAAAACGTACCTGAAAGATCTTCCTGCCCGGCACAAAAAACGCCCGCGCCGACAAAAACGGCACGGGCGTTATTTGTTCCTCGGCAGCCCGGGCATCAATCGTCTTTACGCTTCCTGCGCTCACGCCGTTTTTGCGCCTTTTCCACTTCCTCGTCGCGCAGGGCGCGGCGCAACACCTTGCCCACCATGGTCTTGGGCAGTTCCGTGCGGAACTCGACCTTGCGCGGCACCTTGTAGTTGGCGAGTTTTTCCCGACAGTAGGAAATGACGTCCGAACGGGTCAGCTCACGTCCCGGCTCCAGCACGATGTAGGCCTTGACTATTTCGCCGCGGCCTTCATGCGGAATGCCCACGGTAACCGCTTCCTTCACGTCCGGGTGCGCGTACAGCACTTCGTCGATCTCGCGCGGATAGATGTTGTAGCCCCCGGAGATGATCAGGTCCTTTTTGCGGTCCACGATGAAAAAATAACCGTCCTCGTCCATGTAGGCGATGTCACCGGTGTAGAGCCAGCCGTTGCGAAGCACGTCCGCGGTGGCGTCCGGGCGGTTGTAGTAGCCTTTCATGACCTGCGGGCCGCGGATGACCAGCTCGCCCATCTTGCCCATGGGCAGGGCCTCCCCGCCCACCACCATGTCCACGACCTTGGCGTCGGTATCCGGGAACGGCAGGCCGATGGACCCGAATTTGCGCTGGCCGCGGATGGGGTTGAGATGCGTCACGGGCGAAGCCTCTGTCAGGCCGAACCCTTCCAGCAGGGTGGCCCCGGTCACGGACTTGAACTTCTCGATGTACTCCACGGGCATGGGCGCGGAGCCGGACACACAGTAGTTGATGGAATCGAGATTGTATTTTTCCAGATTCTTCTGCTGCAAAAGCGAAATGTACACCGAGGGCGCGCCCGGAAAAACCGTGGGCCTGTGCTTGTGGATGCCCTTGAGCACGTCCTGGGGCACATAGCGCGGAAACGGTATCAGGGTGGAACCGATGGACGTGGGCCAGTTCACGCAGGTGGTCAGCCCATATATATGGAAATAGGGCAGCACGCCCAAAAAGGTCTGCGGTTCATGCTCCAGTTCATGAAGCATGGCCTGGCATTGCTGCACGTTGGCCGCGAGGTTGAAATGGGTGAGCATGCACCCCTTGGCAACGCCCGTGGTGCCCCCCGTGTACTGAAGCAGGGCCAGATCGTCCGCGTTCAGGGATTCGCAGGTGTAGGTATCCTTGCCCTTCATGAGCGGCTTGAAGGGATGCACGGTCTTGTTGTCGAAGGGAATGGCCGGACGGTTGCCCTCGCGCCACGTCTTGAGGCGGTAGAGCTGATTCAGGGGAAAGGCCAGCCCGTCGGCAATGGACGTGAAAAAATACTTTTCTATGGGCAATTCGGCGCGCAGTTTTTCCAGCCGCGGCCAAAGCAGGTCGATGGCAATGAGAAACCGCGCCTCGCAATCGTTGAAGTGATGCAGGATCTCGGTTTCCATATACAGGGGATTGGTCCAGACCACCACGCCACCGGCCCGCAGGCAGCCCCAATAGGCAATAAGGCCCTGGGGCGAGTTGGGCAACATGAGCGCCACACGGTCGCCCTTGCGCAATCCCGCCTTTTTGAGATTGGCGGCAAACACCTCGGTCAGGTGCTTGAGCTTGGCATAGCTGGCCGACCAGTTCTGAAAAATCACGGCCTTGCGCTTGGGCCATTTCTTGGCCGCGCGGTCCAGAAAACGGTGCATGGGCATGCGCTCGTAATCAATGGACGTGCTCACTTCGGGATCGTAGGACTTCAGCCAGGGACGATCAAGATTCTCCATTCCATCTTCCTTGCGTGATTTGGACCGCCAATGGCAGTCTGGCGCACGGTATATTACCCGGGTCCATGGGTCAATATCCGCCACATGACGTCACCATGCCGCCAAAAGGGCCTCCCCCTTTCCAATCCTGCGTTTTCCTTTCCCGGCTCTCCTCATAAGGCCACCGTCAGCCCCCTCCCACCCTGCTTCCGACACTTTCTGCCCCACCCGCAGCCCCACTACCAAACACGCCCGTGAATGATGCGATCATTCACAGGCAGACAAAAGGCTTTGGAGTGGGGAGCGCGCGGGGGAACCTTTTTCCCGGAAGATTCCCCCGCGCAAAAAAAAGGCCGCCCAAAGGCGGCCTCCAAATACTCGTTGGCAAAAACTAGATCACGGTAGCCTTGACGATGGAAACAGGCTCGGTGGGCACGTTCTCGTGAAAACCGAAGGTGCCGGTCTGCACGGCCTTGATCTTGTCCACAACGTCGAAACCTTCGACCACCTTGCCGAACACGGCATACCCCCAACCCTGCGGGGTCTCGGCCGTGTGGTTCAGGAAGCCGTTGTCCTGCACGTTGATGAAAAACTGGGCCGTGGCGGAATGGGGATCCATGGTGCGGGCCATGGCCACGGTGTACTTGTCGTTCTTGAGTCCGTTGTTGGCTTCGTTCTCGATGGGATCGCGAGTGGTCTTCTGGCTCATGTCGCTTTCCATGCCGCCGCCCTGGACCATGAATCCGTCGATGACGCGATGAAAAATGGTGCCGTCGTAAAAACCCTCTTCAACATATTGCAGGAAATTGGCAGCGGATTTCGGTGCCTTTTCCTCGTCCAGTTCCAGGACGATATCACCCATGCTGGTTTCAAGCTTGATCATGTAAGTCTCCTTGTACGTATATTTCCCTCAACGGGACCCCCAAGGCTCTACCAGAGGTTGTTGCGCGTGGCAACGGCATGCGCCGCAGCGTCCCCGGATCAGCAGCCACCGCCCGCCCTGAACCGTTCGGCAGCGCGAACAAATGCGGGCGCCCACCACGGCACGGCCAGGGCGTGCACATGGTTGTACCCGGCAAATGTATTCCGGAACACGGCCCCGTCCATGCAGCCATGCATGCCCGCGCCCCGCTCCATGCGCACCGCGAAATCCATGGATTCGGCGTTGTTCCTCACGCAGCGGGAATAATGAAATTCGTGTCCGCGATACGATTCGCCCGTGGGATGGAACAAATTGTCCTGCTCCACAACGGCGGTGGTGTAGCCCAGTCCCTGCGGCTTCGGGCAAAATGTGGTGGATACCGGAAAGACGCCGGCCATGGGATACATGTCGCCCTCGAACTCCAACTCGCGGCAGAGATACATGAACCCGCCGCATTCGGCGTATACGGGCATGCCGGACCGGCACATGGCCGCCACCTTTTCGCGCCGGGCACCATTGGCGGCCAACTGCGGAGCAAAAGTCTCGGGAAAGCCGCCGCCCAGATACAGGCCGTGCAGCTCGGGCCACGGTTTCTCGTCCAGCAGACTCAGGCGCACCAGCTCGGCCCCGGCGTGTTCAAGGGCCTCAAGGTTCTCCCGGTAATAGAACCACAGGGCCTGATCATGCACGTAGCCGATGCGCACGGTCTTTTCCCGCGCGGGTTCGGCCCACAGGGGTGAAGCGGTCGCCATTTCCGGGACCTGTTCGGCGATTGAGGTCAGCGCGTCAATGTCGAGCCATTCTTCGGCCATGTCCGCCACGGCATCCAGCGCATGGGCCTGCCCTTCATAGTGGCCCGCCTCGTATTCCTGATCGGACACAAGCCCCATGTGCCTCTCGGGGATGGGATTGGCCTTGAGCTTGGGCAGCATTCCCAGCACGGGAACATCCGTATGGGTTTCGATGCTCCGGCGCAGGATGCTGCGGTGCCGCTCGCCGGCAGTCCTGTTGCAGATGACCCCGGCCAGACGCAGTCCCGGCTCCAGCGAAACGCAACCCTGAACGATGGCGGCGATGGTACGGGTCATCTTGGTGCAATCCACGGCCAGCACAACGGGCGCATCCAACTGGCGGGCCAGTTCGGCCGTGGAACAGGAACCGGATTCGTCCATGCCGTCGAACAACCCGCGATTGCCTTCCACAAGGTTCAGTTGTGCGCATGCGGCGCGATGCTGAAACAGTGAGCGGATGCGCTCGGCATCCAGAAAATAGGGATCGAGGTTGGTGCAGGGCCGTCCCGATGCAAGGCCGAGCCAGTTGGCGTCGATGTAGTCAGGCCCTTTCTTGAAGGGCTGCACGATACGGCCGCCGCGCGTCCACGCCCGGGCAAGGCCCAGCGACACGATGGTTTTCCCGGTTCCGCCGGAAAGCCCGGCCACCACGATGCGGGGAAATTTCGACACGATGCGCAATCCTTGAAAAAGAAAAGCCTTGCCCGCAACGGGACAAGGCTTCAGACGTCAAATGCCGGATGAAATGCTATTCACCCTCGGCGGCAGCCTGCTTTCCAGCGCCAGCCAGGCCGTACATGGTCGTGCTGCCGGAAGACCAGAACACGATCTTTTCTTCGTTGACCAGAGCGGTCAAAATCTTCTTGACTTCGCGGGCTTTCGCATCCGGAAAGAGCTTGGTGAAGTCGTTGAAGTAGAATTTGGACTTGGATTTGGACTTGCTTTCGCAGAAATCCAGAATTTCTTTTTTCGCCTGTTCTACATCGAGAGGCATATCTGACTCCTTCTCGTTGAAAATGGGGTGCGGCACAATCGCCGCACCCCAATAATTACTCGTCTTCTACCACTTGAACTGAGTGGTCTGACGCCAGGTGTAGTAGGCGGGATCGCGGAAGTCGTCGATCAGGTGTTCGGTGAACTCGAGATCACACACTTCGAAGAAGCGTTCCCAACCGATACGTGCGGCCCAGTCACCCAGACGTTCGTACTTGTTGGCACCTTCGGAGTACGCATTCAGGATGCGGGTGATGACATCGGTCATCTCGGGCCAACGGGGCGGGTTGTTCGGGATGAACGGAACCACGACCTTGGAGAACGCGGGCTTGGTGATGCGGTTGGAAACCTTACCACCAACCATCAGGGCGATACCGTCGCCTTCCTTGTCTGCCAGGGGCAGGGAGGGGCACATGGTATAGCAGTTGCCGCAGAACATGCAGCGTTCTTCCTTGATGGCGACGGTCTTGTAGGTCTCACCGTCGATTTCAACCTTGGACGGGCGAACGGCGCCGGTGGGGCATGCAGCCACGGCCAGCGGGATTTCGCACAGGTTGTCCAGGTACTTGTGGTCGATGATGGGCGGCTTGCGGTGGATACCGAGGATAGCGATATCAGAGCAGTGAACCGCGCCACACATATTCAGGCAGCAGGCCATGGAGATGCGCACCGGGGCGGGCAGCTTCATGTCGGTGAACTGATCGAACACGGCGTCCATGGTAGCCTTGACGGTACCGGAAGCGTCGGTAGCCGGGGTGTGGCAGTGAACCCAACCCTGGGTGTGGACGATGTTGGTAACGCCGGCACCGGTGCCGCCGACCGGGAACTTGATGGAACCGCCGGAGAACTTCTGGCCGTTGAGGAACTTTTTCAGTTCCAGAGCCTTGGCCTCGTCCTCGAGCATGAACTCGATGTTGTTACGAGTGGTGAAGCGCAGGTAGCCTCCGCACCATTCGTCTGCGATGTCGCAGATTTCACGGATGTGCGTGACCGTCATCAGACGGGCAGTACCGCAACGGACGGTGTACACGGCGTCGCCGGACTCGGCAACGTGCTTGAGCACGCCCGCTTCCAGGATTTCGTGGTAAAGCCATTTACCGAAGTTCTTCTTGATAACCGGCTGGAGGAACTCGGTGAAGTGCTGAGGCCCGATGTCCGTGATCCGGTTTTCCATCGGTTTTTCGGGATTGTATCCAGAAGAGATAAAAGCCATATCAGTTTCCCCCTTTTAGCGCTGGTGGCGTTTGCGGAAGTCGTCGATGCTGCGTTCCCAACCGCCTTCAACCTCTTCCGCTTTCCAGAAGATGTAGGGGTTGTGACGCGGTTCCTGAACCTGACGTGCGTCGATGGGCACGCCTGCGGCCCGCACCAGGGCGCCAAAGCCGAGGCGCTTCATGGTTTCACCGACACGCTCACGGTTCTTGCCTTCTTCCATCCACCAGTCCCAAACGCCTTCGATGACGTCCTTGATGGCCTGGTAGTCGTCGTCCTTGTTCACTTCGATGAACGGAACGAGCAGGGAACCCATCTGCGGGCCGTCGAGGATCGGGGCCTTTGCGCCACAGAGGATGGAACAACCGGTGTCTTCACCGATGCGCAGGGCGCGCGGCATGGTGTTGATGCAGTGCATGCAACGGACGCATTCCTTGTCGTTGATGGACAGCTTGCCACCTTCGTAGGAGATTGCGTTGGAGGGGCACAGGTCCACGACTTCCTTGACGATGTCGAACTTGCCCCAGTCGCGACCGGCGTGTGCGCCGGCGTTGGGAGCGATTTCGCCACCCACGTAGGCAGCCACGGCTTCCTGGTCAACGCGGATGTTGTCGCGCCAGGTACCGAGGAAGGAAAGGTCGGAACGGGCGATAGCGGCCACGCAACCGTTCGGGCAAGCGTCGAATTTAAACTTGAACTTGTACGGGAATGCGGGACGGTGCAGTTCGTCCTGATATTCCTGAGTCAGGTTGTAGCACAGTTCCTGAGAGTCGTAACAGGCGTATTCGCAGCGGGACATGCCCATGCAAGCAGCCGGGGTACGCAGGTTGGAACCGGAACCACCGAGGTCGTTGTTCAGGTTGTGGGTCAGTTCGAAGAAGATTTCTTCGAGCTGCGGGGTCTGGGTGCCGAGCAAAACGATGTCGCCGGTGGCGCCATGCATGTTGGTCAGACCAGAGCCACGGAGATCCCACAGGTCGCAAACGTCGCGCAGGAACTTCGTGGTGTAGAACTTACCGGAAGGCTGTGCCACACGAATGGTGTGGAAGTGAGCCACGCCGGGGAACTGTTCGGGCTGGTCACAGTAACGACCGATAACGCCGCCGCCGTAACCGAACACGCCGACGATGCCGCCGTGCTTCCAGTGAGTTTCACCATCATTGTAGGACAATTCCAGCACGCCGAGAAGATCTTCCGGGCAGTCAGCGGGAATCTGGTAATCCAGACCTTTCTCGTTCTTGGCGCGAGATTCGGCCTCCTGTTTGATGTCGGACACAAAGCTGGGCCACGGGCCGCTTTCCAGCTGGTCCAACAGAGGAGTTTTGTGTTTCGCCATTCCCTTAACCTCCATTGTTTGATTAAGATGTTGCCATCAACCGGTATCCGCCCGGTGAAATCAGACCCCAAACAGGGCCGGCCTTTCCCGGACGCCTTTCCTCCAAACGTAAATAAGTCACGAATACGGGAATTTACCCCTCATATTCGTTAGTTACGCAGGGTGCCCAATGTAATGGACAATGCTCAAACATGTCAACCCCCAAAACCCCGGGAAACCCCTCAGTTCAAAGGGGGATTCCCGCCACGCCCGCAACCGTGGGGGGCTTGCTTTTGGGGCCCATGCAGAGTATCTCAGCCCTGTTCCGAGCTCACGGAGCCCGGATAGTTATCCGATACCCCAAAACAGGTACCCTATCAAGCCCACATGAAGAAAACGATACCGGAACAAGAACAATCCTGTACCTGCTGCGGCGACTGCTGTCGCAGCGGCGGCCCTTCCCTGCATGTGGAAGATCTGGAAATCATACGCTCTGGCGTTGGCCCGGGTCTTGAGCACATGGTCACCATCCGCAGCGGCGAGTACGCCTACGACCAGCTTCGCAACCGCTTCGCGCCCATTGACGGCGAATTCGTCAAGCTCAAGGGCACAGGCGGCTCGTGGACCTGCATCTTCTTCAGCGAACAGGCCGGACACTGTACCATATATGAACACCGGCCAGCGGAATGCCGTGCGCTGGACTGCCACGATCTCACCGCGCTGGAAGAAGTCCACGCCCACGAGCACGTCACCCGCAGGCACCTGATCCCCGAGGGGCACCCCCTGCTGGAACTGATCGACGAGCACGACCGGCAATGTCCGCCCAGACGGCTGGCGGAACTGGCCACCCCGGCGGCAACGGGCGACGACGAGGCCGCCGCGGAACTGGAAACCATGGTCCGCTACGACGATGAGATGCGCAAGCTGATCCCGGAGCGCAGCGGCATGGACGCCGGGGCCATGGACTTCATTCTCGGCCGTCCGGCCCGCGCCCTGCTGCGCCAGTTCGCCACGGCCGTGACCATTGAAAAAAACGGACGCCTGGCGTTCCGCAAAATATCCAAGTGAGGCAAGCATGAAGGACGAACGCGGCATCTATTACACTCCGTCCCTGCAGGACCCGGAAACCCGCATGTATGTGCGCGACAACAACGGCGCCGTGGAATTCCGGCTCTGGAATCCCATACACCCGGAAACATGGGAAAAACACCAGTGGCTGCCCTACGAGGTCATTGAAATGGCCGCGGCCAAGTACCGGGAACGCGGCACGGACCGCAACCCGCTGGCCCTCTACGATCTCGACATAGCCAAGAAACTGCTGTCCGAGGGCTAGAGCTCCCGGCACATGGCTTCCGCTTTTCCGGGCCGGTGCGTATTCGCATCGGCCCTTTTGCACACATTGACACTTCGTTCAGTTTTTTTGTACGAAACCACCATGCTGACCCAACTATTCACCTCCAAGACACGCATCAAGCTGCTCATGAAGCTGTTCCTGAACCCGCAGGTTTCCTGCTACCTGCGGGAGCTGGCTTCGGAATTCAAGGTCTCGCCCAACGCCATCAAGGGCGAACTGGACAGCCTGAGCAACGCCGGATACCTCGAAAAGGAACAAAGCGGACGCTCCATCTATTTCCGGGCCAACACCAATCATCCGTTTTTCCCGGAAATCAGCTCCATGGTGCGCAAGACCCTGGGCATCGACAGGCTGGTGGACGAAATCATGATTTCGCTGGGTCGGGTCGAGGCGGTCTACATTCTGGACGATTACGCACAGGGCCGGGATTCCGGCATCATCGACCTGCTGGTGGTGGGCGACATCGACCGCGAGCGGCTGGAAAACCTGCGTCGCATCACCGAAAAAAAGATCAACCGCAAGATACGCACCATGACCCTGAGCGCGGACGAGTTCGAGCAGGACAGGAACATATTCGACAACCGCCCCACATGGAAGGTGGTCTGACATGGACTGCCGCCACGAAACCGTGATCCGCGCCGGACAGGGCGCACGCCACTACTGGCAGGACATGCTGCGCTACCGCGAGCTGTTTTTCTTTCTGGCCTGGCGCGACCTGCTGGTGCGCTACAAGCAGACCGCCATCGGCATTGCCTGGGCCGTGCTGCGCCCCGTGCTGGCAATGATGGTTTTCAGCGTGGTCTTCGGCCGGCTGGCCGGGCTGCCCAGCGACGGAAACACGCCCTATCCCATCATGGTCTTCGCGGCCATGCTGCCGTGGCAGTTCTTTGCCTCGGGCCTGTCCGACGCGGGCAACAGCCTCGTCAGCAACGCGCCCATGGTCTCCAAGGTCTGGTTCCCGCGCATGCTGCTGCCCGCATCATCCATTCTGGTCAACGCGGCGGACATGATTCTTTCGCTCATGGTGCTGGCCCTGCTCATGCTGGGCTACGGGTTCGCGCCCTCGTGGCGCATGCTGCTGCTGCCCGCGCTGGTCCTGCCCGCGGCCGTGACCACTTTGGGCGCGGGACTGGCATTGTGCGCCCTGAACGTGACCTACCGCGACTTCCGCTACATCGTGCCCTTTATCATCCAGCTGGGCATGTATGTCTCGCCCGTGGGCTTTTCCAGCGCGGTGGTGCCGCAGGCGTGGCGCGCCGCCTATTACCTGAATCCCATGGCCGGAGTCATCGACGGGTTCCGCTGGGCCATTCTGGGCACGGACCTGCCGTACCTGCCGGGCCTGATCATCTCCGCGGCCGTGTCCCTTGCCCTGCTGTTCACGGGGCTGCGCATCTTCCGGCGCATGGAAGCAACATTTGCGGACACCATCTGACATGACAGCCATCCTGAAAACCGAAAATCTCGGCAAGCAGTACAGCATTGCCCGCAACAAGGGACGCAGCGCGGCCTTCGGCTACGTTGCCCTGCGCGACGAACTGGCCCGCATGGCGCGCACCGGGTTCGGGCTGTGGGGCGACCGCCGCCCGAAAAACGAGCCGTTCTGGGCCCTGCGGGACGTGAACCTGCGCATCGAGCCGGGGCAGCGCGTGGGCATCGTGGGCCGCAACGGGGCCGGAAAATCCACCCTGCTCAAGCTCATCTCGCGCATCACCGCGCCGACCACGGGCAGCATCCGGCTGCGGGGCCGGGTTTCCAGCCTGCTGGAGGTGGGCACCGGGTTCCACCCGGAACTCACGGGCCGGGAAAACATCTTTCTCAACGGTGCGGTGCTGGGCATGACCCGCAGGGAAATCCGCCGCAACTTCGACGAAATCGTGGACTTTGCCGAAGTGGAGACTTTTCTGGACACCCCGGTCAAGCGCTACTCGTCCGGCATGCATGTGCGGCTGGCCTTTGCCGTGGCCGCGCATCTGGAGCCGGAAATCCTGTTGGTGGACGAGGTCCTGGCCGTGGGCGACCTGCGCTTTCAGAAAAAATGCCTCGGCAAGATGGAGCAGGTGGGTGGCGAGGGCCGCACCGTGATCATCGTCTCGCACAACATGGGCATCATCGACCGGCTCTGCGACCGGGGCATCGTGCTGGATGGGGGCCGGGTCGCGCTGGACGCCAGCGCCACCGAGGCCGTGGCCGCATATCACGAAATGGGCGGGACCTGTGCCGGGGAAATACTGCATCTTTCCGACAACCCCGGCCATCCGGTCATCACCGGGGTGCGCTTCATGGGCCAAACGCCGGATTCGCCCGTGCAGTGCGGCGCGCCCATGAACGTGCTGCTGGATTACGCGGTGCTATCGCCAGCCCACCAATCCGTCGAGCTGCCCCATTTGCAGGCCAGCATGGCCATCCGCTCGCCGTCCGGGGAACTCAAGACCGCGTGCTGCTCCATGCAGCAGCCCCATTTCGGCCCGGTCCCGGCTGCGGGTACCCTGTGCTGCCGCGTGGAAAAAAGTCCGGTCATGCCCGGCGAATACACGGTGCAGATCAACCTGAACCACAACGGGCTGGCCTGCTCGCGGCTCATCAACCAGCCTCTGCACGTGCACGGCGGCGACTATTTCGGGCACGGCTTCGAGCCTGTGGAACACCGCGACGGCATTTACATGACCCATCGCTGGGGCCTGCACGACCCTTCCGGGGGCAATGGAGCACCCCGATGAGTGCGCCGCTGGCCGTATTGCTGCCGGTCCACAACACGGGCGAATACCTGCAACAGGCCTTGGAATCCGTGCTCAACCAGACGTTCACGGATTTCACTCTGCTGCTCATGGACGACGGGTCCACGGACGCCGAGACCCTGCGCATCATGGCCGGATACGAACAGACCCCGCGCGTGCGCATCCTGCGCAACAGGACCAACAAGGGGCTGGCCGCCACCCTGAACATCGGGCTGGACGCGGCCCTTGCCGACCCGTCCTGCAAATTTGTGGCGCGCATGGACGCGGACGACATCTGCCACCCGGAACGCTTTGCCAGACAGGTGGCCCATCTGCAGGAACAGCCGCATATCGGGCTGCTGGGCACGCAATGCCTGCGCTTCGGCGAAGAACACGAGACCGACTTCGAGCACTGGCCCACAACGCCCGAAGCCTGCGCGGCCCGGCTGCTGTTTCACGTTTCCTTTTCCCACCCGGCCACCATGTTCCGGGCCTCGGTGCTGCGCGACACCTCAATCCGCTTTGACGAATCCCTGCCCTACACCGAGGACTATGACCTGTGGCTGCGCCTGCAACTGGACCACGATATTCCCGGCACCAACCTCGGCGAACCATTGCTACGCTACCGCATGAACCCCATGGGCATGAGCCGCCAGACCGCCGAGCGCGGCCGCAAACTGGCGGACAACGTGCGCGCGCGGGTGCTCAAACGGCTCGGGCTGCAAGCCACACCGCAGGAACTGCACCTGCACAACGCCATTGCGCGCGGCGATCTTGAAAAAACGCGGAATTTCGTATGGCAGACCGCCCATTGGCTGCGCCGCCTGCACCAGACCAATGAAACGACCCGAATCTTCGATCCTGCCGCTCTGGCCGGGGAACTGGACCTGCGGTTCATGAACGTCTGCGAGCATGCGGCCGTGCTCGGGCAGGCCGTCTGGCGGCAATGGCGCAGGACTGCTTTTTCCCCGAAACGCGGCCACTGGCGGCTGCTGGCCAAATGCCTGCTGCACTGGGACAATGACCGCGCCAGCGAGCGCGGCCTGCGCAAACGCATCAAGGACGCGCTGCGAAGCCTGAACGCCGGGGGCAGGCCATGACCGCACCCAGCACGACCGGACCGGAATCCACCATACTGATCAAGACCTTTGAGCGGCCTTGGGCCGTGCGCCGCTGCCTTGCCTCGCTGGCGGCCACGGGCTGGACAGGTCCGGTCATGGTGCTGGACGACAGCCGCACCTCCTGCCGGAAAGTTACCGACAAGCTTGCGCTGCCCTTTGAACTGCGCCTCGTGGAAACCGAATACAACATCGGCACCTCCGCAGGACGCAACCGTTTGCTGGAATTGACAGACACGCCCTACTTCTTTCTGTTTGACGACGATTTCGTATGCACGCCGGAACTGTTCCGGCCCGCGTTCATGCTGCAAGTCCTCACGGAGCACAAACTGGACATCCTGGCCGGGCGGGTGGTGGACCGCATTGATCCGTTCTGGGCGTTTGTCGATGCCTACGGCCGCAAGAACATTCTGCGCGGATTGTTCTCCTCCGGCTTTGCGGACACGGCGCGCACGTTGATGCGCCGCAAAAAGGAACGCATCTTTTTCGGCAATTTCCGGGAACGCGACAAGACCATGCATGTGGACTTTTTCGAACCGGAAACATCACTGGTGCGTTGCGATCTCGTCTGCAATTTCTTTGTGGCGAAAACAGAGTCGGTACAGGGCATGAATGGATGGGACAAAGACCTGACGCCATATGAACACAACGACTTTTTCCTGCGCGCCAAAAAGGCCGGGCTTCAGGTGGCGGCAACGCGTGAAGCCGGCATACTGCACCGACGCCACCCCAGCCTCACACAGATACTTGCCAACCCGTTCTCCCATGCCCGCTACCGGGCAAACCGCTATGTAGACCTTGGCGAAATCAGGCAACGCTACCTGTCCAAATTCGGCCTGCGCGACTGGGAGAACTTCTGATGTCCGCGGACCGGAACAAGAACAAGTCATCCCTGCGCGTGGCACTGGTCATCTCCACCCTCGGGCCGGGCGGGGCCGAACACGTCATGACCCGGCTGGCCAACCATCTGGCCACACGCGCTCATCATGTGGATCTCATCACCCTTGATTCCCCGGACAACCCGCCCCACTATGCCCTGAACCCGGCAGTCCATTTGCGGCGCCTGGATTGCATCAGTCCGAGCCTCGGCCTTGCCGCAGCGATTTGCGCAAATATCAATCGGATCCGCATCCTGCACCGGACCTTTTCACGCCTTGATCCGGACGTGGTCCTCTCCTTCCTGACCGCCACCAACGTGCTGGCCCTGCTGGCCGCCTGCGGGACACGGGTTCCGGTGGTGGTGGCGGAACGTGCGTCGCTGGCCGGGGAGATTCCGGGCCGCATACACCGCACACTGCGCAGGCTGACCTATCCCCACGCGCGGGCCGTGGTGGTGCAGACACCGGAAGAACAGCGAATCCTGCACGACATGCTGCCGAAAACACGGGCCGACAGCGCGGTCATTCCCAACCCGGTGGCGCGTTCCCAACGCACGGTCTCGGGCAGAGGACTGGTCTTCGTGGGCCGCTTTTCCCAAGAGAAGCGCCCCATGGACGTGCTGGAAGCCTTTGCCCTTGCCCGCGAACACCTGCGCGGCCGCACCCTGACCATGGTGGGCGACGGCCCTTTGCGCGCGGACGTGCAGGCGCGTGCGCAGGCGCTGGGCCTCTCGCAACACGTACATTTCACGGGCGTGGTGCCCGATGCCGGGGAACACCTCGCGCATGGCGACATATTCGTGCTGGCCTCGGCCCACGAAGGCTTTCCCAACGCCCTGTGCGAGGCCATGGCCCATGGTCTGGCCTGCGTCGCCAGCAACGGCCCGGGCGGGTGCGCGCACATCGTGCAGCATGAACGCAACGGCCTGCTGGTTCCGGTTAAAGACGTGCGGGCCATGGCGGATGCCATGATCCAACTGGCACAAGACGAATCCTTGCGAACCCGGCTGGGAACGGAAGCCGTGCGCGTCTGCCAGACCTTTGAGGAAGGCGCGGTGCTGGACCAATGGGAAGAACTGCTCTTGCACGCCGGAGGCCGACCATGTGCGGCATAGCCGGATTCGCGCCCCTTTGCCCGGGAACCGGGGAACGCAACCGACAGGACATGCAAGCCATCTGCCGGGCCATGACCGACCCCCTGCGCCACCGGGGACCGGACGGGTCCGGGATATGGACGGATGAACGCTTTGGCGTGGCCTTCGGCCACCGCCGCCTGTCCATTCTCGATCTCTCGCCGTCGGGCGCGCAGCCCATGGAATCGGCCTGCAAGCGCTTCGTGCTGACCTATAACGGCGAAATCTACAATCACCCGGACCTGCGGCGCGAGTTGGAATCGCTGGGCCACGCATTCCGCGGGACCTCGGACACGGAAACCCTGCTGGCCGCCATAGCCGAATGGGGGCTGGAGGCCGTCCTCAAACGCGCCATCGGCATGTTTGCGCTGGCCCTGTGGGACCGCGAGAACCACACCCTGCAACTGGCGCGGGACCGTATGGGCATCAAGCCCCTGTTCTATGCCCGCACCCGCAACAGCCTGCTCTTCGCCTCCGAACTCAAGGGACTGCGCCCGCACCCGGAATTTTCCCCGCGCCTGAACCGCAACGCCCTGTCCCTGTTCTTCCGGCACAACTACATTCCCGCACCCCATTGCATCTATGAAGGCGCGCGCAAGCTGGAACCCGGCCACATCCTGACGCTGGACAGCAACGGAACGCACGACCACTGCTGGTGGAGCGCGGCAAGCGCATGGGAAAAAGGATTGGCCGCGCCGTTTTCCGGCAGCGCGGACGAGGCCGCCGAGCACCTGCACCGCCTGCTTTCGGACGCGGTACGGCTGCGCATGATCTCGGATGTTCCGCTGGGCGCGTTTCTTTCCGGAGGCATTGACTCCTCCACCGTGGCCGCGCTCATGCAGGCCCAAAGCTCCAATCCGGTGCGCACCTTTTCCATCGGGTTCGACGAGCCGGAATACGACGAATCACCCATGGCCCGCGCCATCGCACAGCATCTGGGCACGGACCACACCGAACTGCGGGTCACGCCACGGGAAATGGCCGAGGTCATCCCCTCGCTGCCCGAATACTGGGACGAACCGTTCGCGGATTCCTCGCAGGTGCCCAGCCTGTGCCTTGCGCGGCTCACGCGCCAGCATGTGACCGTGGCCCTTTCCGGCGACGGCGGGGACGAGCTGTTCATGGGCTATGCGCGCTACGCGCTGGCCCTGCGCGCATGGAAGCTGCTGGGCTGCCTGCCGCTGCCCGTGCGCCGGGCCATATCCCGGACGGGCAAGGCCGTGCCCAACCGCGTCATGGGGCTGCTCGGGCCGCTGGCATCGAAAATCCACTGGCGGCTGGACGCGCTGGCCCTGCCCGACTTCCAAGCCTTTTACCGCCATGCGCTCTCGCACCAGAAACACCCGGCGGACTTCGTGCACGGCGCAACCGAGCCGGACACGCCGTTTACGCACGACTATGGAAAACTCACGCGCCACAAGGGCGCGCTCATGACGCTCATGGACACCCGCGCCTACCTGCCGGACGACATCCTGACCAAGGTGGACCGTGCCACCATGGCTGCAAGCCTTGAAGCGCGCGTGCCCCTGCTGGACCACCGGGTGGTGGAGTTTGCGGCCTCGCTGCCTGCGGACATGAAGCTCGGACCGGATGGACGGGCCAAGCTGCCCCTGCGTGCGGTATTGGCGAGACATGTGCCCCCGGCTCTGTTCGAACGACCCAAGATGGGATTCAGCATTCCGCTGGAGCACTGGCTGCGCACGGATCTGCGCGACTGGTGCGAATCACTGCTCGACCCGAAAATCATTCGTGGACAAGGGTACGTGGACGTGGATATGGTCGCGCGCATGTGGCGAAACTACAAAAACGGGCAGGGAAACTGGAGCACCTACATCTGGGATACGCTCATGTTCCAGGCCTGGCTGGACCGCCACCAAAAGGACCTTTCGTGAACACCCCCATGCGCATTCTCTTTTTGGTGCGCTCCTTGGACCCCGGCGGGGCCGAGGCGCAGCTGGTGACGCTGGCCAACGGTCTTGCAGCACGCGGACATGCCGTTGCCGTTGCCGTGTTCTATGGAGGCGGCGCACTGGAGGAACGCCTGCACGGCGTGCATTGCTTCGACCTCCAAAAAAAGAGCCGCGCGGACATGGCCGGGTTTTCCTTTCGACTCGTCCGCTGCATCCGCAGATTCCGGCCGCAGATCATGCACGGCTATCTGGGCACGGCCAATCTGTTCACCTCGCTCATGCGCCCCCTGTTCCCGACAATGAAAACCGTATGGGGATTGCGCACCTCGGACATGCAGCAAGAGGGGCGCGGACCCGTGGCCGCGCTGCATGCATGCGTGGAACGCGGGCTCTGCCGCACCCCGCACATGATCATCGCCAATTCATATGAAGGCATGAAACAGGCCTTTGCCGCCGGATATCCCGCAGACAGGCTGCACGTAATTCCCAACGGCATCGACATGAAACGCTTTCGTCCGGACCCGGAAGCCGGACTGCGCGCCCGCGCCCGCTGGGGGCTGTCACCGGACCATGTCGGTCCGGTCATCGGCATGGCCGCGCGCATCGTCCCGATCAAGGACCACGCCACGTTCCTGCGCGCCGCCTCACTGCTGGTGCGCACGCACCCGGACTGCACATTCGTGTGCATGGGCAGGGGCACACTGGCCGCGCGCCAGCCGCTCTTGAACATGACCCGGCAACTGGGACTGGAAAAACACGTGATCTGGCGGGATCAGGAAACCATGCCCGAAGCCTTCAACGGGCTGGACGTCTTCTGCCTCAGCTCCCTGCAAGGCGAAGGATTTCCCAATGTGCTGGGCGAGGCCATGGCTTGCGACGTGCCCTGCGTGGCCACGAATTCCGGGGACAGCGCACGCGTGCTCGGCAACACCGGAACGGTCACCGAGCCGGGCCGAGGCCAGGCGCTCGCCGATGCGCTGATCACGGCACTGGACGCACCGCCCACGGGAATGCGCAGGCACATGCTCAAGAATTTCAGCGCACAACGAATGGTGCGCCGCAGCGAAAAAACGCTGGCAAGCCTACTGGAATAACCCGCCCGATCCGGCCACACGCACACACACGCGCCCGAGGTCCACGCAATCCTTTTCCGTGATGCCCGCAATGCAGTCGCGCACCGCAAGCACACGATAATCCAGCGCGGCCGCGTCATAGATGGTGGCGTGGATGCAGTTGGGATACCATGTGCCGGCCACGGCCACGCTGCCCACCCCCAAATCCTGCAACAGACCGTGCAGCCGGGTTCCGAAAAACGCGCTCCAGCGCGGCTTGTACAAAAGAAACTCTCGCTCACCCAGCGGCTGGGGACGCCCGGCCAGCAGCAATTCCTCATCCTGCCTTGCGCCTCGCGGCAACAGGCCCTCGGCCACGCTCGCGCCCCATGTGCCCGGCACCACAAGCCGCTCGCCCGCTGCCAGCCGCTCCCTGCGGCACAGGTCCGCATTGGAGCCGTCCTGTTCATACAGCCGCACCACATGAACCACGGGCAGACCGCGTTCGCGAAAGCGGTTTGCCAACGCCACCAGGTCCGGGAGCATGGCCTCGGCCCCCTGCGTGACCATGCTCCCCTCCGGGCGCACGAAATCATTCTGCATATCCACGATAACCAACGCGCAGGCACCCATGTCCGGCTCGGTCAATTCCTTCATCGTCACATGCTCCTTGTGCGGTCTGCGACAGCCTGCCGCCGGGTTCCCGCATTATCCACACAGCAAACCCTCAACAAACCCTGAACAGAACTAGGGGATTCCCCTAATTCTTTTCATGAAAAAGAGGGCCGTGCCCCATTGTAATTTTCACGCCACAGGATACTTTCTACTCAAGCTACACAGTTTACGAACTGATTGCTTGCGGAATGCCGCGCATGACTCGCTCCCCTTCCATGACGGCTTTCCGCTCAAATAAGGCTCCTTTATGGAGCCTTTTTTGTTGGGCTTTCATTTCCCCTGCCCCGGCACCACGAGCTACTCCCGGCTGCCGATGACCGCGCCCGAGGCGTATTTCGGTTCATGCAGGGGCAGCACCATGTCGGCCATGGTCTTGGCGCGCACAAGAATGTCGTAGGCATCGTTGGCGTTCACATGGGTGCCCGGAGGGATGACGTCCATTTCCATGGCCGTGACATCCACGGGCGGATACAGATTCTCCAGAATGGTACAGAACCCGCAGATCATGACCGTGCCCGCCGGGGTGTCCACCAGCACGGACATGCCGCCCTCGGTGTGCGCCGGGGTGTGCACCATGCGGATGCCCGGCACCACTTCGATGTCGCCGGTGACCACCTCGACCTGCCCGTTGTCCTCGACATCCTCGATGTAGTCTTCCAGATACCTGAAATCCAACGGATGCGGGTCATGGATGTGTTCCAGTTCCTTTTCGTGCACGTAAAAACGGGCGTTGGTACATTTGTAGTCGTTTTCGCAATGGTCGTTATGCAGGTGGGTATGAATGACGATGTCCACGTCCTCGGGCTTGAGTCCATGCCGCTCCAGTCCCTGCTCAAAGGTCAGGATGGGACCGCCGATGGCCTTTTCGCGGTCCTCGGAAACCACGGGGTGCATCTCCCCGGTGTCCACGAGGATGGTCTTGTCCCCGCCTTCAAGGTACCAGCTGTATATGGGGATGGTGTAGGGCGTGCCGTAGCCGTGCTGGTAGGTCATCATGCCCTTGTCGAAAACCTTGGTGCCCATGACCATGGGATGGATCAGGTATTGGCTCATGTATTCCTCCACTGCGTTTTTCGCCAGTATGAGCCATTGGCGCGCCAAGTCAAGACGTGCGCGGGGAGGCAGGCGGGCAAAAAAAACGGCGCGCCCGGAAATGACCGGACACGCCGCGAAACTGCGGATATGACCGAAGCCTACTTGCCTTCTTCCCAGATGGGATGGCGCAGATGCCATTCGCCGTCGCGCTTCTCCCAGAGATGTTCGCTGCGGGCCGCGTCCACGACCTCGTGGAACCGTTCGGCGGTGATGCCCATGTACTCCAGCATCTCGTCAAAGAACCGGCCCGGGAACTCGGTGTCGTACTTGCGCACCAGCGCGATGCCCTCCTCGCGGGTGATCTTGCCGTTGCGCACTTCCTGCGCCGCGTCGTAGGTGGCCCGGCCGATGCCGAACTTGGCCAGCGTGGTGTAGTAGTGCAGGGGGTCGATCTTGTCGTCGATGGAGGAATACTTGGAATAGGAACCTTCGGTGCGCTCGTCGTTGCACTGAAAGCCCGTGTGCTGGCTGGCGTAATAGTAGCACTCCTGCGGGTCCCACTTCACGTAGTAGCCGAGGTAGTGGACCACGGTGCCGGTGCGGTCGAGGTCTTCCTTTTTCACGGGCATGTACGGAATGAGATCCTTGGCGCTCAAGCCGTATTCATCCATGAGCTCGCGGCCGGTCACGCCGCCCAGCACCAGATCGGCCGGATCCTGCGAACCCGCGAAGAAATCCGTGTTCATGGTGGGAATGAAGTTTTCCTCGATGTTGTTGCCGTATTCGGCCTGATTCTCGCCGTAGAAGATCAGGGGAATGTTCTTTTCGATGGAGACCTTGGGCGCGATCATGCGCTGGCCCACGATGAACGGCTGGAACGGATGCACGAGGTTCTCGAAGGCCAGCCGGGTCAGCAGCCGGTGCACCTTGCCGTTGGGCGTGAACAGGATGTTGTCGAACCCGGCGTGAATCCAGTTCTGAAAATTCTTCCACCCGATTTCCGTATACTTGTGCGGTGCCCAGGTCACGGTCAGGGGCGTCATGCCGAACTTGTCCTTGAGGATGTGGGCGGTAAAGGCGCTGTCCTTGCCGCCGCTGCCCGGCACCACGCAATCGTAGCCGCCGTCCTTGCTGCGGTATTGGTCGCACAGGCGCATCAGCTCGTCTTCGCGCTCGGCCCAGTCGATTTCGTTTTCCTTGATGTCCGCATAGCGGCAGGCCGCGCACACGCCCTCGTCGTCGAACATGATGGTCTGTTTTTTCTGGCCCTTGTTCTTGAACTCCACCGAGGAGCTGGGACGCTGGTTGGAAATGACGCACCGGGTGCAGTACTGAACCTTTTCCGGCAGACCGTATTTAACTTCCACGACTAACCTCGTTACTTGCAGTATTCATTGATTTCTTTGGCAAAGCTGCCGTACATGCGCAGGCCGGTTTCGCCGCTGCGTTCCGGGTGGAACTGGCAGGCGAACACGCTGCCCGAGGCAACCGCCGCGCAAAATTCATGGTCCCCGTAGCCAGAAACCGCAACGCACACGTCCGGGTCGTTCACCTGCAGCGCGAACGTGTGCACGAAATACATGGTGGTCCCCTGCGGCACGTCACAAAGCAGGGTCTTGCCCCACGCCTGCTCATTGCCCGGGGCGGGCAACACGGGCTGCCAGCCGATGTTGGGCAGCTTGAGCACGCGGCCCTGCTGCTCCACACGGGGCAGTTGCACCACGGAGCCGTCGATGATGCCCAGCCCTTCATGATGCCCGAATTCGCTGCTCTGCCTGCCCAGCAGCTGCAGGCCCAGACAGATGCCCATGAGCGGCTTGCCCATGGCCGCAACATCGCGGATGACCGAATCCAGCTCCAGTTCGCGCAGCCGCTGCATGGCCGGGCCGAACGCGCCCACGCCGGGCAGCACCACGGCGTCCGCGGCCTGCACCGCGCGCCAGTCTCCGGTGATTTCCACGTTCAGGTCAAAACGGCGCAACGCCTGCGCAACGCTGAAAAGATTGCCGACCCCATAGTCGACCACGGCAACAACCGGCAAACCCATGGCTACCTCGTCTCCAGCCCGCTCTCGCGCAGGCCCTGCTTGATCTCCTCAAGCGTCACGGACTCGAACTGGCCGAGCCCACCGGCCCAGCGCGCACCGGGGTACGACTGAAATTCCTCGTTGTCGCGCAGCAACGGATAATGCATCAGCGAGGCAAAGCTCACGGCGTCGGCCATGCCGTCCTGCAAGACCTCGCGCACATGTTCGGCCGAGCCTGCGCCGCCCCCGGCAATGACCGGCACGGAGCAGCTTTCGGCAACGGCCCGCACCAAATCAACGTCGAACCCCTTGCCGGTTCCTTCCTGATCAACCGAAGTCACGATCAGCTCGCCCGCGCCCAGTTCCGTGACCTGTTGTGCCCATTCCACGGCATCCAGCCCGGTGTGCTCGCGGCCGCTGTCGATGTAGGCCTCCCAGCCGCCGGTCTTCTGGCGCTTGGCCTCGATGGAGACCACGATGGTGGATGAGCCATACAGTTCGCTAGCCCGGCGCACCAGTTGCGGGTCGCGCACGGCGGCCGTGTTCAGGGCCACCTTGTCCGCGCCGGACTTGAGCACGTCCCCGATGTCCGAAAGGCTGCGCAGTCCGCCGCCCACGGTCATGGGAATGAAAATATTGCGGGAAATGGAAGAGACGATCTCGAGGATGCTGTTGCGTTCGTACAGGCTGGCCACCACGTCCATGTAGAAAAGCTCGTCCGCGCCGTGCTCATAATAATAGCGCGCAAAGGCCTCGGGCGGTCCGAGAACCCGGATGCCCTCCAGGTTCACGCCCTTGACCAGATTCTCGCTCTTGATGTCCAGACGGGGTATCAGGCGGATGTTCATGCACCCTTCTCTTGCTGCATTTGCAAAACGGCCTCGACCAGTGAAAATTCCCACGGGGTGTCGATTTCCAGCGAACGCTCCTGCGGCATGTGGTAGCCGTAGCATTCGGCGGGATAAAACGTTTTGTCCTCGCGCAAGGAGCGCACGGAATTGACGTACACGGCCCCGTTGGTAGCCAATGCGGGAGGCAGATCCTGCCTTCGCTGGTAGGCGATATCATGCTCCATGAAGGGAAGCAACCTGCCGGATTCGTCCTGTTTGCGGGCAAGGTAGGGATGGTGCGGACAATCCGTGACCGAGATGACCGCGGCGGCGCCCTTTTCGCGCATGAGGCGTTCGGCCATGGCCACGGCCCCGTCAATGTCCTCGGGCAGGCGCAACGGCGAGGTGGGTTGCAGCAGACACACGCAGTCCGGCACGTAGCCCTGCTCGCGCTCCAGCCAGTCCAGCGCGTGCAGCACGCAGTCGATGTGTGGAGAGTCGTCGCGGGAAAGTTCCTCGGGCCGCATGAACGGCACCTCGGCCCCGGCATTGCGTGCGGCTTCGGCTATTTCCTCATGGTCGGTGCTGACCACGATCCTGTCCAGACAACTGCACGCCCTGGCCGCAGCCACGGTCCATGCGATGAGCGGCCTGCCCGCGATCATCTTCCAGTTCTTGCCCGGCACGCCCTTGGACCCGCCCCGGGCCGTGATCAATCCCAGCACCTTCATGCTCTTCCCCCTGCGCTACAAGAGCGCGGCAATATCCTTGTGCAAAACGTCCACCTCGGCACGCAGACTCCTGACGACATCCGCATACCGGGCGCGGATGTTGCCCGCCCCGGCAATGGTAGCGTCGATCAACTGGCCCAACGGCTCGCCGAATCCGGGCCGGTTGACCCGCACGGCCCGCTCGGGCATGCCCAGTTCCTCGTACAGGTAGGCCACCTGAGGATAGGACACCAGTCCGATGGACGGCGTCCCCAAGGCCACGGGGCAGACATTGGAATGAAAACGGAATCCCATGGAAAACAAGGCGCGCTGGTACACGCCGAACACGTAGTCGTGCCCGTTCTGGCCGTGCAGCATGGGCAGGGACGACACCCGGTCACGCAGGAAATGGTCGGGCATGGCATCCATGACCCGAGACATGGCCTTGAGGTCGCTGAACATGTGCGGCGCAAACAGCAGGTGCACGGTGGGGTGCCCGTCCAGCAGCCGCCCGATGACGTCCGCGAACTCCGTGCAGAACGCCTCGTGGGAAAGCAGACCGTCCCGGCCCGGGAAACGCACGTCCTCCATGTCCACGGCCGCATTGACAACCACGAAATCGCAACCGTCCGGCAGTTCCGGATAGGCACGCTCGGGAACGCGGGTAAAAAAGCCGCCGTCCGCCACATGGTAGACGTGATCCGAATATTTTTTGCCGTAAATCCTTTCCAGCGTGCCCATGGCCCCGTCGTTGCGCAGGGAAACAAGGCAGGTCTTCATGTCCATGGCCGCGTCCAGAAAACGCCCGAACTTGGCCACGTTCTCGTCGGTCACGCCCGCGCCCACATCGCAGCCCAAGGCGTTGAACACCAGCGGCGTTTTTATTTTCGCCATGCGTTCCGGGGTGATGTCGATGGTGGTCCCGGTGCTGGAATAACTGTGGCGCAGTTCGAAATAGTTGCCGCCGCCCACCAGCACCAGATCGTGCGCATTGGCAAGGTCCACGAACTCATCGTCAAAAGCCCAGCGGTCCGCAGCCGCATAATTGGCGTAGCATTTGCGGATTTCCAGCTCGGTGAACGCAAGTTCGCAGCCCAGATTCTCGGCCAGCACCGAACGCATGCCGCAATGGTTGGCGTTGTCGCCGATGTTGCCCATGAAGCTGGCCACGTGCAGAACTTTCAAGGTGGTGGACATGGTGTTCATCTCCCTGCGTGGTTACGCCTGATCCGAAGAGACCAGAAACAGGTTCCTGTGCAGCGCCTCGGCCCGCACGCCTTCAAAACGGCCGGAAACCGTGGCGAACTCCCCGATGACCTGCTGCACCTCTTCCACAAACGTGGACGGAAATTTCTGGCCGCCCTTGTCCGTGAACGCACGGCGTTGCTGCCAGATGCGAAAGCGGTTGGCCAGCCCGGCAAAACAGGACACGCGGTGCGACAACTCGGGCACGTCCAGCCCGTCACAGGCGTCCATGATCCGGGTGGCGGCCCAGTCTCCATCCATACCCGTGAGATACTCGTTCATCAACTCCCGCAGGTTGTCCGGCAACACAAAGGAATCCTTGGGTACCGCCAGTGTTTCGCGCAGGCCCGCGACCAGCGAGTCCTCGTCAAAGACCTGCATGCTGAAGGCGTTGGGCAGTTCGGAATCGAATTCGGGGTCGGAAACCGGCAGATAGGCAAACACCGGCGTGTCCATGGCCGTGGCCTCGATGGCCGTGGTGCAGTTGGTGTGTACCACCGCGTCCGCCGCGTGAATCCAGCGGGCCACAGTGCCCCTGTCGCAGACAACGGCCCGGGGCGTGTCGCGCATGAGGTCTTCCCAAACCTCGTAATTCTCCACCGGGTGCGGCCGCACGATCACGGTATGGTCCGGGAACTCGGCACACAGGCGCTTGACGGCCTGCACGTAGCTTTCAAACAGCACCTTGACGTGCGCCTGATAGCGGTAGCGGAAATCCTCGTCCGCCTTGGACTTGAACATGTTGTGCGAGCGGAACAGGTCGATGTACCCTTCCGGCCCCAGCTGGTGGTTCCATGCCCCGAAATTGGTATTGACCAGAATCATTCGTCCGTACTGCTCACGCAATGCACGGGCATGGCCGTCGAAAACCCCGCGCAAGTCCTTGCGCAGAATGTCGAACCTCGGATGCCCGGTGGGCACCACCTTGGCCGGAGTCACGCCTGTGCGCAGCATGCGCGCCTGCCAGTCGCCCCAGGCAAAGAAGATGTCCAGCACCGCGTCCAGCTCCGCCGGAACCCGCTGACTCATGAATATCTCCGGGCTGAACACCACCAGCCCTTCCTCGTCGTGCACCACGATCCTGTGGCCCTGCTCGCGCAGGGAGCGGAAATCCGGCAGCATGATCTCGCTGCCGTCCTTGTAGAAATATATGCCGGCCGGACCGTCGTGCGCCCAGCGGAGCACCCGGTTCTTGACGCCGAGTACTACGTTGTAGCCCCGCTCTGCGGCCTCGGCCGCCACCAGAACCTTGGACTCGAATTCCCGGACTTTTATTTCCATGGGCAGATACAGCCACTTGCGCGGCCGCCCAAAGGCTTTGCTCATTCAAACTCCCTGTCCCGAAAAAAGCATGCAAAAAAGGCCCGCTTATGGATCAAGCGAAGAAGGCCCTTCACGAGAAGCCATAGCCACCGCCTTTCTAAAAGACAACTACTTGTTTATCGAGAAAAAAGAAAACAGATTTCTTCCAAGGTGAGCAATCTTGATGTTTTTGAGCGAAACAAGAAAATGACAATAACGGGAAACCAATTCTTGTACTTCTATTAAGGACGTATGTGGCCATTTTTGCGTGGACTTGCTTTTGCCAAGCATCCGATCAAACTCTAGACGCAACTTGGGCAACAGCGTGTGGCGCAAAGAAACTCTCATCTTCTCAGAGGGTAGGGCAATTCGTTCAAGCTGGTCGACAATACGCGATGCTGAAAAATCTCCCTCAATTGCAGACACATACTGCTTCAACAAAACCCGTTGCTCACCGAAAGAGGCAAAACCCTCGCCACCTACACAACAGGACAAGGCAGCGGACAACTCGTCATCCGTGCGGCAGACTTTGCTGAAATCATTCGGCAAGTCACAATCAAATTCCGGATCATAAGACGGTAAATAGGAAAAAACCGGGGTTTCCATGGCAATAGATTCAATGGCTGTCGTGCAATTGGTATGTACAACGACATCTGCTGCATAAATCCATTTGGCCACGGTTCCGTCGTCGTCCACGAACACACGCGGTTCATTTGCCATAAGCCGCTCCCATGTCCCGACATCCTCCACAGGGTGCGGACGAACCACGATGGAATGTTGAGGGAAATCCTCAGCCAGTCGACGGACAAGCGGGACATAACGATCCCAGAGGCCCTTCACGTGGTTCTGATATCGCACATAAAAGTCCACATCCTCCGGGTTGTCCAGAGCCTCCTGTTCCTTGCAGATACGGATGTACCCCTCAGGGCCGTCTTGATGATTCCACGCCCCAAGATTACTGTTAATAAGGATGAATCGGCCATAGCGTTCCTGTATGTCACGAACATCTTCATCGAATATTCCACGCAAATCCCTGCGCAGGATGTCGAATCTCGGATGACCGGTACGGGCAACCCGCTCCGGTTCAATTTTTTTCAGCAGAATTTTTTCCTGCTCTTTGCCCCAGGCGAAAAACAAATCAACATACTGCGCAGAGCGGTTGTCCACTCGAAAATTCAGAAAAATCTCGTCATTGAAAACGACAAGCCCCTCTTCATCATGCACGCAGACGCGATGCCCCAACTCATGGAGTTCGCGAAACGTCTCCATCATGGGGTAACTGCAATCCTTAAACATAAACACGCCGGGAGGCCCGTTGCGTGCAACCTTCAAAACCGGAGCAACATCGCCAAAAACGACATTAAACCCTCGTGAAGCTGCCATAGAGGCTATCAGCACCTTGGCCTCAAACTCCCGAACCTTGATTTCGGCGGGCAGATACAGCCACGGTCGTTTCTTTCCGAATCGAATCACGATTTTATGATATAGCAAGGAACGTTACTGAAACCCAGACCTCTGATTTCCACGTCCTGTCCGGCAAAATATTCATCTACAGCAGCAGTTTCTCCGGGGAACACCCCATAATCGTCAAGAATAAGAATACCTCCAGAGACAATCTTGGGATACAAATGCTCAAGAATGGTGACAGCTGGTTCGTAAACGTCAGTATCAAGATTCAAAAGACTTATGCGCACCTCCGGCCGTTCTTCCACAAAACGGGGAACGGTTTCGTTGATGTCGCCCTTGATCAATTCATAATTGCTGATGCCCTTGTTGGCCAAGACCTCGTCTAGCTGTTCCGTAGAGATGCTCTGGTCGCCAGCTTCCTCAAGATACAAATTCAACTCAGCCTTGTCCGCCTCGTAGTTGGTGGCCGGGAAGGTACCAAACGAATCAAATCCGAATAACTTCCTGCCCTGTTGTGTTTCGAACAAATCCCGAAACATTCCCCAACGTACAAAGGAAGCCCCCTTGAACACACCGCATTCGACAATATCCCCAGCCAGCCCGAGGCTCATCTTGTACAATTCATAATGAGCAAGCAGGCGCCCCACGCGCCGGGATTGGCATGTCAGATAAAAACCGTTCTCATAGTCGAACGGCTCAGCAAAATCAGGCAAAGCTATCATATTGAATCCCCATTTCTTTTTTTACACCAACCCCCTTCAACGGTTGGCGGAGGGATACTATTCTATAGCTTTCTACATATCAACAAAATATTTCTGCGTGCTGCGCTGCCAGAACGCGTCATCGGTCAGTGCGGCGGCAAACTGTTCGGCGCTGTCGCCGGAGCCGAAATCCGCGCAGGGGTTGCCGCGCAGGGACGGGGCCGACTGTATGGCCGCAAGAATGGCGTCCCTGTCGAAATCCACGTGCATGAGGCTGGCGGCCGTGCCTCGGTTAGACTGTCGGTGGCCCAGATCAATGCTGGGCACGCCGTAGAACGGGGCCTCGCGGATGCCCGCGCTGGAGTTGCCCACCATGTAGTCCGCGTGCTTGAGCAGCGAAAGGAAATATTCAAAACGCATGGACGGATAGAACCGGAACCGGGGATTGCCCTCAAGGCGCTCGTAGGCCTTGCGGATGATCTCGTTGCCCGGGTCGTTGTTGGGGTGCACCACCACGTGATTGTTGCCGCTGGCCTCCAGCGCCTCCACCATGGCGTTCACATGGCGCGGCAGATTCTCAAGGTCCGTGGTCACGGAATGGAACAAAACCACGCCGTAGTCTGCAAAATCGAATTCGTAACGGGAACGCACCTCGTCAATGCCCGGCAGGTCGCCCGAGGCCATGACGTCGATATCCGGCGATCCGATCACGAAAATGCTCTCATCCGTCTCGCCCAGTTGAAGCAGCCGCGCACGGGCCTGATCGTTGGAAACGAAATGAACGTGTGAGAGCTTGGAAACAGCGTGACGAATGAGTTCGTCCACCGTGCCCGAAACCTCGCCGCCCTCAACATGGGCCACCAGAATGTTGTTCAGGCTGCCCACGGACGCCCCGGCCAGAGCCTCCACGCGGTCACCATGGACCACGATCATGTCCGGCCGGACTTCCTTGACGTAGTCGGACAGACCGGAAACCGTCTTGGCCAGCACCGTGTCCATGGTGTCGGCCTCGTTCTGGTTCACGTATCCGTGGATGCGGTGCGGCAGGTTCAGGTATTCCACCTCCATGTGCGTGTACCCGTACTTGCGCATCATGTGCATGCCGGTCACGAACACGAACACTTCCACGTCGTCCAGGGCCTCGGCCCGCACGATGAGCGGCTTGAGCTTGCCGAAATCGGCCCGCGTTCCGGTCAGAAAAAGTATCTTCTTCATGATCAGTCCGTCACGTCCGTCATGTCAGAGCGTTTCAGGTGCGTATCCGCAGGAATGTCTGCGGCGGCAATGCGCCCCAGCACGGATTCGTATTCCTCGGCCAGCAGTTCGCCAGTGCCGGGCCGTTTGACCCACAGGTTCTCGCGGGTAAAGGGCTCGCCCGCGCGCACGGGTTGGATGGTCACCACCGTGGCGTAGGCGAAGTCGATGGTGGCCTGTTCCTCTTGCAGCGGTTTTTTGCTGCCGCCGCGCGCCGCATGGATGATGGCCGAGCCGCGCACGAGGTCGCTCAGGGCCGCCGGGTCCATGGAGCAGACAATGTCCGGCCCGGGGCGACTCATGTCATCCGTGAAATGGCGCTCCAGAATGCTGGCCCCCAGCGCCACGGCCCCGAGGCAGGTGTGGTTGGTCTCGGTGTGGTCGGAAAGCCCGATCACCGCGTCCGGAAAATGCTCGGCCAGCTCCACCATGGCCCCCAGCCGCACCAGCTCCGGCGGCGTGGGATAGATGTTGGTGCAATGCAGCAGGGCGAACGGTGTGCCGTGCTTGCGAAAAACCGCCACGGCCTTTTCCACGCTGGCAATGTCGTTCATGCCCGTGCTCAGGATGACCGGCTTGCCGAAGGAGGCCACATGGTCCAGCAGCGGATAGTTGTTGCACTCGCCCGAACCGATCTTGTAGGCCCCGACCCCGAAGCGCTCCAGACGGTCGGCGGCCGCGCGGGAAAACGGCGTGGACAGAAAGATCATGCCCAGCGATTCCACATACTGCTTGAGCGCCAGCTCGTCCTGCTCGTTCAGGGCGCAACGTTCCATGATCTCATAGATGGACACGTCCGCATTGCCGGGCACCACGCTGCGGGCCTGGGCGGACATCTCGTCCTCCACCACATGGGTCTGGTGCTTGACGATCTCGGCCCCGGCATCGGCGGCCGCCTTGACCATGGCCTTGGCCACCTCGAGGCTGCCCTCGTGGTTGATGCCTATCTCCGCAATGACCAGCGGCGCGTGGTCCGGGCCGACCTTTCTGCCGCAAATATCAATTTCAGGCGTTTTCATCATGTATCTCTGCCCGCCAAACGGGCCTGTTGTCTCGCTGCAAGGATTGTTCACGGTTCCGTTTTTCACCCAATGCATGCCACGGCGCAGACCTGCGCCGAAAACGGAACGGGACACAGTACCGTATGCGGGTTTCTTAGGCAAGAAGCCGCATGGCGCGGGCCTTTGCCGGAAACAAACGGACACCGGCGATTCGGATTGATCGCAACAGCGACCCGCAGGCCGTCGAGAACGGTGCGAAGGCTAGGCGCAAAAAAAAGGAGCAGAACCGACGCGTACAACACGTACGCGAGGGGTTGATCCTTTTGCGGCAACGCCGCAATCGGGAGTAGCCATAACCCTGCCGCCCCCCCAGAGGACGACCATCACGCTCCGGCCACAGGCCGTCGAGAACGGTGCGAAGGCTAGGCGCAAAAAAAGGAGCAGAACCGACGCGTACAACACGTACGCGAGGGGTTGATCCTTTTGCGGCAACGCCGCAATCGTGCCGTTATCGACGGCCTGTGGCCATGAATTCCAGACACTGCCCTGCCCGGTGTTTCCACGAAAGCGTGGCAGCACGTTCCCGACAGCGCTGCTGCATGGCGCGGGCGCGGGGCTGGTCCCCGGCCATGTCCTGCACGGCGCGGGCCAGCGCTTCCGGGGATTCGTCGTCGGCAATGATTGCATCCTCGCCGTGATCCAGCACCGAGGTCAGGGCCGGAACCGGGGTGGCCACCAGCGGCAGGGCCATGCCCATGGCCTCGTACAGCTTGATGGGCGAAAAGAATTCCGCGCCCGAGCACTGGGGAATGACCATCATGGAACATTGGGCCAGACGCGGGCCGAGTTCGCCCGGCGAAAGGAACCCGGTAAATTCGATGCGCTCCGCGCCGCCCGGAATATCTTGCGCCATGGCCCGCAGCCGTTCCAGTTCGCTTTCCGGCGAACCGCCCGCCACCAGCAGCCGGAAGCGCTCGGGCAGGTGTGCCATGGCCCGCACCAGATTGTGCACGCCCTTGCCTTCGTACAGGCTGCCCGCATAGGCCAGCGTCACCGCGCCGGAAAAGTCCGCGGCCGGCCCGGGTGAATACAGGCGATGGTTGTAGCCCATGGGCGAAACCAGCACCGGGGCGTCCACGAGGTAGCGCGCGTGCAGGGCCTCCACCAGCACCGGGCTGATGCTGATTACGCCGTCCACCTGCGCCAGCACCTCGGCCTCCATGCGCGCGAAATGGTCCTCGCGTCCGGTGCCGTGGGCCTTGTGCTGCTCAGCCAACAGTTCATGCAGTTCGAAATAAAACGGATGCTTTACGGGCGACAGTCGCTTGAGCCGCGCCAGCATCAGGGCTTCCTTGATGTCGCGGGCATAAAAAACCGCATCACGCGGCGCGGTGAGCCATGCCGCGGCCAGACGCGCGCGGAACCCGAGGCCGTAGAGCCCCTTGTGCGCGCCGGAAAGAGACACGAGGTTCAGGGAATCCGAAGCCTGCAACGCGTAATCGCGCTCCAGCCCGGCTTGGAACGCCGCATGGTCGCGGGCGCGAAACCCGGGCCACAGGGTGGTGCGCACGCCATTTTCCGCAAAGGCATAGGCCATGGTCAGGGATTGCAGCGCATTGGCCGCCCGCGAAGGCAGGATGAATTTCTTGGCGAAAAAAAACTGGCGGACGCTCATGGGAAAAGCCTCAGGAATCCAACGCGCGCAGCGGTTTGGCGGGAACTCCGCCGTACACGAAGCCCGAGGCCAGTTCACTTGTGACCACGGCCCCGGCCGCAACCACGGTACGGCCGTGGATGGTCACACCGCGCAAAATGGTCACGTTGGCCCCGATGTATACGTCATCTTCGATTGTCACCGGCCCGAGGTTCATGCCCTGCGCCGCCAACGGTCTGGCGGGATCGTCGATGCGGTGGTCCGTGGTGATGACCGAAAGACCGGACCCGATGTGTACGTTGTCGCCAATGGTCAGTCGGTCGTGCAGGAAGAGGCGGCAGCCATTGCCGATGCGCGAATTGACGCCCATACGCAAAAACTTGGGCCGCGTCACATACGCATGGCTGCGCACCCGCGAGCCCTTGCCGATGCGCGCACCCAAACGACGCAGGAAAAACGTGCGCAACCATTCGTGCGCCCCGCCCAGCATGGGCATCCAGTGCCGCAGCTCCCCGGCGTTGAACACGAAGAACGGCAGGCCCCACAAGGCCACCCACGGCATCTTGATCACTCGCTCCAGAAAACGGCCAACTCGCATCGGTTCTCCCTGAAAAACTTGCCGCGCACGGTGCGCGCCGCCATATTCCGCTCTGTGTACCCCAACCCGCAAAAAAGCACAAAAAAACAGCCCTGCCGCACCGGGGGCAGGGCCTGCGCGCTGTTCGCAGCACGAAAAATAGATCAAATATCCATTATTTCAAATACTTAAATATGCAACTTTTTAACCAAACACTATTCGATCGACAATTCTCCGGCGACCTCCAGCATACGTGCGGCCAACTCCCCATCCGCGCTTTCCGGCAAAGCAAGCATGCCGTGGGTGTGCGCCTTGACCATGAAGCAGGCCACAAGCTCCTTGGCGAACTCACCGGGCATGCCGCCCTCTTTGGTGTCGGTTTCATAATACGGGGTCAGAAAATCGAGCAACTCGCCCACGCGCACGGGCTCGCATTGCGGGCGTTCCATCATGGTTCCCAGGTGCATGAACCAGTACATCTGCAGGGCTTCCCAGAAATCACAGGGCGAATGGGCCGGAACCCGGCGGCACGCGTCCGCCATGTGCCGCAACTGGGCTGCGCGTTCAGGATCGTCTCCTTTCCGCTCCAGCGCCTCGGCCATCTCATCCGCTTGCTGCGCATGGCGCACCGCAAAAATCATGATGCCGTTGCAGGCGATATCTTCGGCATTCAGCTCGGCGCGCAACCGCGCCTGCTGCCGGGAATCCGGGCCCGCGTCTTCTGCACCGAGTGCGCGGGCAATGACCGCCTTGCGGGCCAGAATGCCCTTGTGACACAGCCGGGGAAAATCGTCGCCAAAGCCGACCTGCCAAATGTGCTGATCCTTGTTCCCGTCCCGGGCCAAAGCATCCCGCCACCAGCCCACGGCCTGATCAAAGGACTGCGCCATTCCTGCGTCCGCCTCGTAAACGGGCTCTCCTTCCGGCACGAGCCCGTCGACAGAACCCATCTGTTCCGGATACAGCGGCACCACGCCCGGAACAGGTCCGCGCTCGCCCACGATCAACTCGTTCTCCCCCACATGCACGCGCCGGGTCATGCACAGATGACGGAAAAGCTCGGCCCGGTCCTCAGGCCCGTGCTGCGGGCCGCCGCGCTCACGGCAATAGTCCGTGACCAGCACGGCCCGTTCAAGGGAAACCGCCGGACAATGTGCCCGCGCCTCATCACGCAGTTGCGAAATTCTCTGGCTCATGATGCCTTCCGTGTATTGAATTCAGGTGGATGCTCGAAAAATCATCCTATTTGAAAACAGGCGGTGAATTCGTTCATGTCCTGCCTGCGCTCATACCGGCAGCTATCGGTCATTTCACGCACAAGGTGAACGCCCAGACCGCCCACGTCCCGCTTGTGCATGGCTGCCGTCACATCCGGCGGCGGCCCCTGCAACGGATCAAAGGCCAGCCCCCAATCCCGCAGGCGCACGCAGAAAAATTCGCCGGAAGCGCCTTCATCCAGGGGGTCGAATCCCCGCTCGCATTCGACCTCCACATCGCCACCCCCGTCCGGATAGGCATAGGAGGCGATGTTGACCACCAGCTCCTCAACCACCAGATCGAGCTTCATATGCAGGGAATCGGGCACGCCCAGCGCTGCAGCGCGGGAACGCACGAATTCGCAGACCTCGTAAAAACGGTCTGCAGACGCGGGAATACGCAGGATAGACACGGCGAATCCGGTCAGGAGGCCACGGCTTCGTCCGCGGTGGCGTACAGGGTAAACATGGCTGCGAAACCGGAAACCCGAAAGACCTCCTCAACCATGCCGTCCAGACCGGAAAAAACGATCTTGCCCCCGCCTGTGCGAATCTTCTTGGCCGCAGCGAGGATGGAACGCAGGCCTGCGGAACTGATGTATTCGAGTCCGGCAAGGTCCACCACCACATGGGAATTCTCGGCATCGAGCACGGCCTGAAAATCCTTGTCGAAATCCGGGGCGGTCACGGCGTCGAGGCGACCGCCGACCCGCATCAGCAACCAATCGCCCCGCTGTTCGTTGGCAATATCCATAATGATCTACTCCTTGTTCTCACCATCCGGCCCATGGAACTGCATGGCCAGCATGGTTATGTCGTCCGACTGCTCGGCTCCCCCGGTGAACGCCTTGATGGACGCATCCACCGTGGCCACAAGATCCTCCGCGGTCACGCAGTCCAGCGTCGCCAGCACGTCCAGCAACCGGGGATCGGAATACATGTTCTTGTCCGCGTCCATGGCCTCGGTGACGCCGTCCGTGTAAATGAACAGGGTATCGCCGGGGCTCATGCTCATGGTCTTGGTGGAGTATTCCATGCCTTCCATGACACCCGCAACCGGTTCGTTCAGCGGCGGCACCCATTCGGGCTGTTGACCGCGGCGCAAGAGCACGGGCGGATTGTGCCCGGCATTGGCATAACGCGTTTCGCCGGTCTCGATATCCACGATGGCCAGAAACAGGGTCACGAACATGCAGGATTCGTTTTCCGCGGCCAAATCCGCATTGACCTTGGAAAGCACCTGCCCCGGGTCCAGTCCGCGCTCGGCCACAACCTTGAGCAGGGTCTTGGTCACAGCCATGAAAAATGCGGCCGGAACACCCTTGCCCGAGACATCGCCCACCAGAAAACAGAAATGCCGGTCATCCACAAAAAAGAAATCGTAGAGGTCCCCGCCCACTTCCTTGGCCGGTTCGATGGAGGCGTACACGTCGAACTCGGTGCGGTCCGGAAAAGCCGGAAACAGCTTGGGCAGTATGCCCATCTGGATTTCACGCGCAATGCGCAGTTCGGACTCGATGCGCTCCCGCGCGGCCGTGGCCGCGGTCAGGTTGGCGATGTAATCCTTGAGAGAGATTTTCATGGTCTTGAATGACGAAGCCAGATCGCCCACCTCGTCCCGGGTGCGGATTTCCGGCACCTTCTGGTCCAGATCGCCCGAGGCGATGCGGTTGGCCACCACGGTGAGCTTGCGCAAAGGCTGGGTAATGCTGCCGGAAATGGAGATGATCAACGCGGCCAGCGCAAGAAAGCCCACCACGCCGATGATCGCCACGGTGTGCGAAAGCTGGGTCACGCCCGCCAGCATCTCGTCCTTGGGAAACACGATGGCCAGCGACCATTTTTCCGCGGGCAGCGGCATGTAGTAGATGAACGCCTCGCCTATGCCCGGAAGGTCTTCCATTTCACGATACCCGGATTCTCCGGCCAGCATGGAACGGCCCACGTCCCGCAGCTCGGGCACATTCTTTTCCTCGGCCAGCGTGAAGATGGTTTCGTTCATGACCAGATCCGGATTCGGGCTGGATATGAACGTGCCGTAGCGCGAAAGCAGAAACACGTAACCGGTCTCGTAAACCTCGATGTCGGTGATCATCTTCTGCAGCCAGCTCAAATCGATATCCGCAGTGACAACGCCCGAGAATATCCGCTTGCCGTCAACATTGCGGTAGAAAGGTACGGAATACGTGCACATAAGCGCCCGCCCGCCCCCTTCGTCGAAATACGGCTCGGTCCACACGGCCTTGTCCAGTTCCTTGGCCAGCTGATACCAGTCCATGTGGAAATAGCGGTAGTCCTTGCTGCCCAGATTGGTGGAGGCGATGCGATTCTGGGAACGGTAATGGTACGGGGAAAAATACAGTTTGGCCGGGTCGAAGGCGTAGGGTTCAAAGGCCACGGCCGTGCCGAATATCTCGGGGTTCCCGGCCAGCACCCTGCGGCCGAGCTCGTCGATGAGCTTTTCGTTGATCTCCGCGTCCTCAAGCGTGTAGGCGATGCTGTCGGCCACCTTTTGCACGGCAAAGAGCACCTTGCTGATGCGCGCGCTGGTGGCCTGTGCCAGCCCGGCCCCGGTGTGCTCGTCCTGGCTGATGATGATGTTGCGGGAAACAACGTAGTTGTAGCCCACGATGAGGCTGAGGATCACGAGCGAGCAGGCCAGTATGAGCGCTGCGAGGCGAACGGCTATTCCTGTTCGTTTCATTGTGCTGGTCCCTTGTAAAATTCCGTATATTCCGGCGCGGCCCAGATAAACCCGTTCCCCAGAAGCGTGGCCTTGGTCCGTTCATAATCACCCCGGCGGAGCACGCCCCGAGGCACGCTGCTGCCATCGAGAATAATGTCGCGCATGCGGGCGAGCATCCAACGCTGGTGTGCGCGGTTGGCGCAGACCTTTTGCTGTTTCATGCGGGTGATGACGATTTCCAGGGCTTCGTCGGGGTGCGCAAAAGCGTATCGCCACCCTTCCAGCGAACCTTCCAGCACGGCCCGACACATGGCCGGGTCCTGCTCCCACGTCTTTTCAAGGCAATAGATGCCGTCCTCGGGAAAATCGAGGTCCAGATCGCTGAAAAAGAAGGTGACCATTTCGTCCGGGTCCAGCCCGTAGGACATGAGGGTGTGGTATTCGTTGTACCACATGGCCGAAACAGCATCCAAGCCCCCGCGCATGAACAGGTCGAACGACGGCGACTGCTGCACCACATCCACGGAAATTCCCAAGCGCTTGAACAGGGCACGCGGCTGCAGCTGGAACTGGCGGCCCCACATGCCGATGCGTGCACCTTCGAGGTCGGGCAGGCCTTCAATGCCGGAATCCTTGCGCGCCACAAGCATGAGCGCGGACTGCTGCACGATCTGGCCGATGTTGACCAACTTCATGCCTGCGCCGCGCCGTTCAATGGCCGTGGACAAGAACATGGTGCCGAAATCGGCCTTGCCCGACGCGATACAGTCGGAAACCATGACGTCCGCGCCGCCCGGGACCACCTTCAGGTCCACGCCCCGCTTGGTGTAAAAGCCCTTTTCCTCGGCCACCAAATACCCGGCGAATTGCGCCTGCGCATACCATTGCAACACCAGTTTGGCCCGGCGCGGTTTTTGGGCATGCGCAAGGGCGGGAAAAACAAGCACGACGGCCAGCGTCCACAACAAGCCCAAGCGAAACACACTTTCCTCCCCGTGAGCATGGCAACCGCGCAAGGCGCGCGGCTAAGGGATTCATAGCAGGAGAAATCAAAACTGTGAATCAATTTAAAAAGTTGAAACCAGCAAAAATGACACGCACAACAGATACTCGGCATACCACGCCGAGTGCATCCCCACCCCGTCTGGCCGAGAACGGAGTGAGGGCAAGGGACAAGAAACCTTCATCCGGCTCAAGCACACGTTTGACGAAATCAAAGGGACCGGCACTCAACCAATAAGCACGCGCGCACGGCAACTACGAACAGAAAAAACACAGGGGCTTCCTTTACCCGGTAATCGCCAGCTGGTATGCTCCTGCCAAGAATTGGAGGAGACCTGTGCCAAACGTTCGTGTCATCATAGTTGTATCGTTGTTTTGCATTTTGTCTACAGCTCCCATCGGGGCCGCCGACAATGACAACTGCTGCGAAATTCCGGCATGCGCCGATTACTCTGCAGACAACGCGTGGGCGTCCAGACCTGCTCAACCAAACAAGCGTGCGGACGTGTTTTACGTCTATCCCACCATCTATTCTGATAAAAGCCCTAAGAATATGGACGTGTTCGACAAAAGACTCCGGAGAGAGGTACAGGGGCTGCTGAAGTCACAGGCCGGTGCGTTTTCTCCGGCTGCAAACCTGTTCGCGCCATACTATCGCCAACTTTCCTTCCCAAATCTGGACTCACAGAAAGACAAATTTCACAACACGTACTTCCGCATCGGCATGGACGATGTGCATCGGGCGTTCGACTATTATCTGGCCTTTCTCAACCAGGGGCGACCTTTCATTCTGGCCGGGCACAGCCAGGGGGCCATAATTCTGGTCGATCTGCTCAGACGCCGGTTTCACGATCCGGTCCTGCAGGAAAAACTCGTGGCTGCCTATGTCATCGGCTATTCCGTCACTCGGGAAGACCTGAAAAAATACCCATGGATCAAACCGGCGCAACGGGCAGACGACACCGGCGTGGTTGTTTCCTGGAACACCGAGGCCCCGGGGTGCTCCGGCTCCCCTGTGCTGCTTCCCGGCGCAGTCTCCATCAACCCGCTCAACTGGAAAACGGACGGCACTCCGGCAGACAAAAATCTTAACTTGGGCGCGGTCTTTTTCGACGATCTCACAGGCGCGATAAAACGGGAGGTTCCCCATTACACCGGTGCGTACCTGGACACGAAGACCCGCGCATTGATGACCTCGCCCCCGGAAAAACTCGATCTTGGACGCTTCCCCCCCGGCGTCCTCCACAAATATGACTTCGCTCTTTGGTATCGCAACATCGAGCGCAACGCTCAGGACCGCATTGAGGCCTATCTGCAAAAACACTAGCCGTGTGTAGGCATATGAATCAACGCGTACACCCGATCACGCCGTTATCCGGCCAAAACATCCGACCCTTAGCCACATGCAGCACGGCCTGCCAGCTCCAAACCACTGGCGGCCGAGAACGGGGTGAGGGCAAGACGCAAAAAAAGGCCGGAAGCGACGCGTACACCCTGTACGCGAGGTTCCGGCCTTTTGGCAGCAACGCAGCGATCGCGCCGTTATCGGCCGCCAGAGCTCATGGAGTCCAACACTTTGAACAATGCCTGCGTCCCGAGCTCCTCATAGCCCTGCCCCATGGCCGCTATGTAAAACTGATTGACCAGAGCCAGCCCGGGCAGGCCCAGATTCATGGCACGGGCCTCGGCCAGGGCGATGCCCATGTCCTTGACGAAATGCTTGATGAAAAAGCCCGGGTCGAAGTCGCCCTTGGCAATGCGCGGGCCGAGGTTGTTGATGGACCACGATCCGGCCGCGCCCGAGCCGATGACGCTGATGACCTCGTCCATATCCATGCCCGCCCGGTGCGCGTAGAGCAGGGATTCCACGGTGCCGATCATGGTTCCGGCAATGAGGATCTGGTTGCTCATCTTGGTGTGCTGGCCCGCGCCGGGTCCGCCCATGAGCCGGATGTTTTCGCCCATGATTTCAAAAAGGTCCGAGACCGCATCAAAGGTCTTTTGTTCGCCGCCCACCATGATGGCCAGCGTGGCGTTGCGCGCGCCAAGGTCGCCGCCGGAAACCGGGGCGTCCAATGCGGCCACGCCCTTTTCGGCGCAGGCTGCGTGGATGCGCTTGGCCAGAGAAGGCTCGGAGGTGGTCATGTCCGCCACGATGGTGCCGGGCTTGGCGGCCTCGAGCACGCCGTTTTCGCCCAGAATGGTCTGTTCCACGTCCGTGGGATAGCCCACGATGGTGAAGACCACATCCGCCTGCGCGGCCACCTGTGCCGGGGAATCGCACCACACGGCCCCGGCCTGCACCAATTCGTCCGCCTTGGATTGGGTGCGGTTGTAGACAAAGGCCTGATGTCCGGCCTTGATCAGGTGCATGCACATGGATTTGCCCATGACGCCCGTGCCGATCCAACCTATTTTTTTCGACATGTCGATTTCCCTCATGGTTCGGGGTGTTCGGTTCAGTCCCGCCGCGGGCAACGCCCCAGCGGTTCCAACAAAAGATTCAGCGGCTACAGGTCAAACGGCGTCAGGCTCTCGAACCCGTCTTCGGTGATGACCAGCGTCTGTTCGAACTGGGCCGAAAGCGAGCCGTCGCGCGTCACCGCGGTCCAGCCGTCCTCAAGCACGCGCACTTCCTTGCGCCCGAGGTTGATCATGGGCTCCACGGTAAAGGTCATGCCCGGCACGATGGGGGTATTGCCCCAGTTGGAGTTGTAGTGCGGCACGTTGGGGGCCTCGTGAAAATCCAGTCCCACGCCGTGGCCCATGTATTCGCGCACCACGGAGCAGCCCTGCCCTTCCGCGTATTTCTGTATGGCCGAGGAAATGTCGTTGATGACGTTGCCGGGCCGCGCCTGCTCCAGCCCGATGCGCAGGCTCTCGCGGGTCACTTCCACGATCTTGCGGGCATCACGCGAGGGCGTGCCCACGAAAAAGGTCTGGTTGCAGTCCGCATAGTAGCCGTCCAGAACCGAGGTGATGTCCACGTTGACGATATCGCCGTCCTTGAGCACGTAATCGCCGGGAATGCCGTGGCAGATGACCTCGTTGGGCGAAACGCACACGCTCTTGGGAAAGCCGTGGTAGTTGAGCGGCGCGGGCCGGGCGCCATGCTGCACCGTGAAATCGTGCACCACCGTGTTGATTTCCTCGGTCTTCACGCCGGGCCGGATCAGGTTGCGCACCGCATCAAAGGTCTGCATGACCAGCACGCCGCAACGGCGGATGCCCTCGATCTGCTCCGGGGTCTTCAGCCGCACCTTGTATTTTCTGTACATGGCCTCGGCGGAAAAATCGGCTGCCGCGCCCGCCGCGCGCCCGGCAACGGGCTTGCCAAGGCAACATTGTTTGTATTTCCTGCCGCTGCCGCACGGGCAGGGATCGTTGCGTCCGATCTTGGAATGCATGAAAAAAGCTCCTGAAAAAAAGTCGCGGCGAGCCAATACCCGTCGGGAGGAGCCATGTTTACAAAAAGTCCAGCGGTTGAAAAGTGTTGATGTGAAAAAGGAGGAAGGAGGCAGGACTTTTGAGGAACCATCCAAGCCTCTCGGATTAATTATAGATTATTTTATCTTATTGTACTAATTAAATGCAATCTCTCTAAAAAAACTCTTTTGACACTGTAAAACAGGACACAAGACATGACAGCCACAAACAATCCCGCACAAATCCGTGACAAAATAGACTCGATGTTATCCGACGGACCACTGACTGATATTTTTAGATATGAAGAATCAAGAGCCATCTTTCTAACAATTTCTGATAATGCAAAGAAAATCAATGAAGCAAAACATGGTAACTTCTTTGGAAGCGTACAGAACTTTGCAATTCACACTATGTACATGAGCATTTGCAAAATGTTTGACTTTTTTAAATCTTACGAAACCAGATCGTTCCCAAAAATCATAGACACCATAAAAAGCCACGCCAAAACGCTACCAATCTCTGTAGAACATATAATTCACATGAAACAACTGAATGGGCAGTGCCCTGAAACTGTCATTACCAAAAACAAAAACAGCATAAAAGCTGAAAAGAAGTGGATTGGAATCCCTTCCGAACCAGAACCTAACCCAGAGGTATTGATAAAACTTGTTGAAGACATAGAACAAGGCATGCCGGGAAAGGAAAAAGTAAAAAACTTAGATGACAAAATCAACAAAATTAAATATATCCGTGACAAAATTATTGCTCACAATGAGAATGTTACAAATGCGTCAGGGGTCCCATTGGAGGACATGGACGAAATTATTGACTGGTGCAAGGCTGCGTTGGAATTATTGGGGAGAGCCTTTATACCCGGCAACCACTATTACAATTCGGATGATCAATACATCCACACAAATAACGCGGAGACTCCGAGCCGAAACCTCAAGCGGATACTGCACGAGTTAAAAATAATCGAACACCCTCTCTTCTCGCTTTCTCCGCCACGCCACAAAAAAGCGGCCCGCGATATTCTCGCAGGCCGCTGATTTCATTCGTGGTACCGGGAGAGAGACTCGAACTCTCAAGGGCGTGAACCCGGCGGATTTTGAATCCGCTGCGTCTACCAATTCCGCCATCCCGGCACGAAGGAATCTTACATACGGGTTACAATCGTCTCCTGTCAACGGTTCTGTGCGGCCAACATGCAGTTTTTCGGCTGTTTTCCCTGCGGTTGCGGCCGCGCGCGCCGCTTGACGCCGAAAGCGGCCCGGCCTACGTTCTGTTTCCCCGAACCTCAGCACACAGGAACAGCCATGATCCCTTACGGTTCCCTTGCCAACTCGGCCACCATCATCCTCGGCAGCCTTGCCGGGTGCATGCTGCACAGCCGCTTCCCCGAACGCATCCGGGTCATCGTCTTTCAGGGGCTGGGCCTGTGCACCCTGCTCATCGGCCTGCAGATGGCCTTCAAGGTGCAGGACATTCTGGTGGTCATCTTCAGCATACTGGTGGGCGGCATACTGGGCGAACTTTTGCGGCTGGACACCCTGCTGGAACGGCTGGGCAACCGCTGCAAGAAAATGCTCGGCTCGGCCAACCCCAAGTTCACGGAAGGGCTGGTCACGGCCTCGCTCATCTACTGCATCGGGGCCATGGCCATTGTGGGTTCGCTGGAAGAAGGCGTGAACAACGACCCCACCGTGCTCTACACCAAGGCCATCCTCGACGGATTCGCGTCCGTGGCGCTGGCCTCCACGTTCGGCTCGGGCGTGCTGTTCTCGTTCATCCCGGTACTCATCTATCAGGGCGCCATGACCCTGTTCGCGGGCTATCTGCAGCAATACATTTCCCCGGAGCTCATTGCCCAGCTTTCGGCCACGGGCGGCCTGCTCATCGTGGGCATCAGCATCAACCTCATGGAAATCAAGGAAATCCGGCTCTCCAACCTGCTGCCAGCCCTGCCGCTGGTGCTGGTCTTCACGCCGCTGGCCCACTGGATAAAAACAGTCTTGGCCTAGCTGCCCCGCGCACGCGCTTTCCCGATCGGCGGGCGAAACAGAAAAACCCAACCGCACGACAAAAAATCACCCCCTCGCGGACATAACGCATGCGAGGGGGTGGTCTTTTTTGCAGCAACAAAGTGATCGAGCCGTTATCGCCAAGCAAAGCGATCTGCCCCCCGCCCCTCCGTCAGGCTGGCAAAAACGGTGCGAGGGCAAGGCGAAAAAAAAGACCAAGGCCGACGCGTACATCACGTACGCGAGGGGTTGGTCTTTTTGCATCAACGAAGCGATCGGGCCGTTATCGCCAAACAAAGCGATCTGCCCCCCGCCCTTCCGTCAGGCTGGCAAGAACGGTGCGAGGGCAAGGCGAAAAAAAAGACCAAGGCCGACGCGTACATCACGTACGCGAGGGGTTGGTCTTTTTGC